>DASTGG010000463.1:0-9568 GCA_035719385.1 Usitatibacter sp. | reverse complement strand
CAGCAGCGCCATCGACTCGATGGCAGCCCCCTGGGCCGGCTTGTGCACCCGCTCGAGCTTCTGGCGCGTGATGTCCTGGAACTGCATCGCCACGATGATGTTGTCGATGTCCTTCTGGATGTCCTTGGACAGGTCGTTGATGCGCTTGAGCGTGCCCTCGATCTGGCGGGTCTGCTCGATGGTGGCGGCGTTGAGCGTGCCGATCTCGCGGCGCGCGAGGTCGACCGCGCGGCGCGCCGCCTCGGCCACCTGCGTCGTGCGCTTGTTGCCCTGGCGCACCTCGTCGCCGATCGCGTCCAGCCCCTGGCGCGTCTTGCGCGTGAGCTCGTGCGCCTGCGCGCTGATGGCGCGGATGCGGTCGGTCATCTCGACGAAGTCGCGCGGGTTGAGCGTGCCGGAAGTCATCGCCACGGAGCTGTCCAGGGCGATGCGCGAGATCTGGGAGGCCATGTCGCGCAGCCCGTCGATGGTCTCTTCCATGACGCCCGCATGTTCGGACACGCGCTTCTGGTGGCTCGCCATCTCGTCGGCGGCCGCGGAAAAGCCGGTCATGTGGGTGGTCACGTTGACGAGCTGCGTGTCGTACGCCTGGATGAAGTCGGGCAGCGAGAGCACGCCCGAGCCCTTCTCGTCGCTCTTCAGCAGCGACATCGCGGCGTCCGTCTGCTCGTGCGCCTTGGCGATCACCACGCGGAAGTTCTTGCTGATCTCCCCCACCGCGTTCTCGGTGAGCTTCACCACGTCCTCGACCGACTCGGTCATCATCTCGAGCTTGCGGCGGTTCACGTGCGAGGCGGAGTCCCAGCGCTCGAGCATCGTGTCCAGGCCCACCACGACCTGCTGGAAGAGCCGCGTGCGCTTGCGCCACTTGAGGAAAGGCTCGTCCTCCACGCCCGGCGTCGAATCCTCGTCGCCGGCCACGTCGCGCAGCACCAGCGCGAGCGCGACCCAGGCGCACACCGGCACCAGCGCGAGCGCCGTGACGAGCGCCCAGGGCGGCACCAGCATCGCCATCCACAGCCACGGCAGGAAGCCCACCACGCACAGCGCGGCGAGCAGGTACGGGTGTTGCCACCCGAACTGGATGTAGCGTTTCACGAGGCGCCTCCCGCGGCGCTCGCGACCTGGCTGAGGATGTTCAGCTCGCCGCTCGAAAGCAGCTTCTCGATGTCCAGCAGCAGGACCATCCGGTCGTTCTGCGTGCCGAGCCCCGCGATGAACGAGGAATCCACCAGGGTGCCCAGCTGCGGGGCGGGCTTCACCTCCTTGTCGGCGAGCGCCACCACGTCGGAGACGGCGTCCACCACGATGCCGATCGTGCGGTGCGCGAGCCGCAGGATGATCACGACGGTGAACGCGTCGTACTTCGGCTCGGACAGGCCGAACTTCACGCGCATGTCGATCACGGGAACGATGATGCCGCGAAGGTTGACCACGCCCTTGAGGTAGTCGGGGGCGGCCGGGATCGGCGTCACCTTCTCGTAGCCGCGGATCTCCTGCACCTTGAGGATGTCCACGCCGTATTCCTCGCGGCCCAGCACGAACACCAGGACTTCACGGGTCGCTTCGCGCACTGCGGTCGTCGCTTGCATCTCGTACCCCTCCGTTCAAAACAGCGTGACGTCCTTCTCGGCGAGCAGCTCGGCGAGCGCGCCTTCGGCGGCGACCAGACGGTCCGCCATGGTGACCAGGAAAGCCTCGTGGAAATGCCGCATGCATTCCGGCGAGGCGAGCCAGAGCAGGTCGGGATCGAACTCGATCACGGTGCAGTCGGTCACCGCCTCGATCGTGCGGAAGCGCCGCTGCCCCGAGCGGCGCAGGAAGCCGGTCTCGCCCAGGCATTCGCCGGCGCCGCGGATCGCGAGCAGCGTGCCGCGGCGCGTCACGCGCATCTGCCCGCGCACCAGGACGAAGAACGAGTAGCCGGGATCCTCCTCGCCGATGAGCTGCGAGCCCGCGCGCACCTCGAACCAGCGGCCGATGGGCGCCACCTCGGCGAGCGCCGCATCGCTGAATCCGCGGAAGAACGGCAGCGCGCGCATGAGCGCCCTGCGATGGCTCGCGTCGCTCGCCTCGCCGCCCGGGTGCGCAATCGCGCGCAGGTCGGCGGCGAGCGCCTCCCAGCTCGCGTAGCGCGCGTCCGGGTCGCGCGCGGTCGCGCGGCGGAAGATGTCGTCGAAGGCGGGCGCGAGCCCGCGGCGCGCCGAGGACGGAACCGGCAGGTTGCCGAGCAGGATGCGCGTGGCGAGCGCGGCCGGCGATTCCGCCGGGAATGGCAGCGCGCCCACCAGCATCTTGTAGAGCACGATGCCGAGCGCGTAGATGTCGGAGCGCATCGAGGCGGGCTTGCGCTCGAGCTGCTCCGGCGCCATGTAGGCGGGCGAGCCGACCATCATCGAGCGCGTCGCGTCGAAGGCGAGATTGGTGAGCGCCACGCCGAAGTCGGCGACCTTCGCCTCGCCGTCGGCGCCGGTGAGGATGTTCGCCGGCTTGAGGTCGCGGTGGATGATGCCGTTCGCGTTGGCGTAGGAGAGCGCGTCGCACACGCGCTCGAGCAGCGCCGCCACGCGCTGCGGCGCGAGCAGTCCCTCGGGCACGCAGTAGCGGTCCAGGTTGCCCTCGGGGCAGTACTCCATGACGATGTAGGCGCGCTCGTCGTCCGCGGCCGCGTCGTACACCTGGCAGATGTTGGGGTGCGCGAGCCTGCGCGCGAGCAGCGTCTCCTTGAGGAAGAGCGCGCGGAACACGCCGCCATCGTCGCTCTTCAGCATCTCGGGGTCGTAGACCTTGATGGCGACCTGGCGCGCGGGAAAGAGCTCGCGGCCGAGGTAGATCGTCGCCGATTGCCCGCGCCCCAGCACGCCCATCACCTCGTAGTTGCCGATGCGCGGCGGCATGTCGGCCGGCTGCGGCAGCGTGTCGGGGATGGGGCGCATCAGGCTCATTCCCTCTCCTCGCGCACGCGCTTGATGAGCCGGTCCACGTCGAGCAGCAGCAGGCTCGTGCCGTCGCGCGTGCCGATGCCGCAGATCACCTGGGCGATGGCGCGGTCGCCGAGCTCGGGCGGCGGCAGGATCTCCTCGTCGGCGAGCCCGACCACGTCCGAGACGCTGGAAACCGCGAGCCCCACGAGGCGCTGGTCCACGTTCAGCACGATGGCGCTCGCCTCGGCGAGGTCGAGGGCCTGCGGGAAGCCGAACATGAGCGCGAGGTCCACGATCGGCACGATCTCGCCGCGCAGGTTGATCACGCCGCGCACGTTGCGCGCCACGTGCGGCACGCGGGTCACGCGATCGATCTCGCGGATCTCCTGCACCTTGAGGATGTCGATGCCGTAGGTCTCCTCGCCCAGGCGGCAGGTGAGGAACTCGCGGCGCGCCGCCTCGGCGGCGGGCGCCGTGAGGTCCGCAATGAAGGTCGTCTCGAGGCTCATCGCACCATCTCCTTGCCGCGCGCCATGCGCGCCAGCGCACGCTCGCGCAGGCGCTCGAGCGGCGCGACTTCGTGCACCGCATTCAACTCGATCGCCTCGCGCGGCATGCCGAAGATGACCGAGGTCGCCTCGTCCTGCGCAATGTTCCAGGCACCCGCGCGCTTCATCTCGAGCATGCCCTGGGCGCCGTCGCGGCCCATGCCGGTCATGATCACGCCCACGGCGTCGGCGCCGACGAACCTCGCCGCGGAGAGGAACAGGAAATCGACCGAGGGGCGATGCAGGTTCATGGGCTCCTCGGTGGAGAGCTTGCACAGCAGCTGGCCCTGGTCGCGCTTGACCCAGAGGTGCTTGCCGCCCGGGGCGATGTACGCGTGCCCCGGCAGGATGGGATCGTTGTGCTCGGCTTCCTTCACGTTGACCTGGCACAGGCCGTCCAGGCGCTCGGCGAACATGCGCGTGAAGTTCTCCGGCATGTGCTGCACGATCACGATGCCGGGGCAGTCGACGGGCATGCCGGAGAGGAACTCGCGGATCGCCTCCGTGCCGCCCGTGGAAGCGCCCACCACGATCAGCCGCTCGGAGGTCTTCACGCCGCGCGGCACCGGGCGCTTGGGCGCGAGCGGCAGCACGGTGGCCTCGGGATCGGCGTGCCGCGGCTGGCGCAGGCGCGCATGGCGCGCGGCGCGGATCTTCTCGGCGATCATGTCGCCATAATCGTCGGGCGTCTGCTCGTTGAGCTTCGGCTTCGTGACGAACTCCACCGCCCCCAGCTCGAGCGCGCGGAACGTGATCTCCGAGCCGCGCTCGGTGAACGAGGAGATCATCACGACCGGCGTCGGGCGCGCGCGCATCAGCTTGTCGAGGAACTCGAGGCCGTTCATCTTCGGCATCTCGACGTCGAGCGTGATGACGTCGGGGTTGGTCGTGCGGATGAGGTCGCGCGCCTCGTAGGCGTCGGCGGCGGCGCCCACGACCTCGATGTCGGGCTGCTCGCGCAGGATGTCCGTCAGCACGTCGCGGATCATGCGCGAGTCGTCGACGATGAGGACGCGGATCTTTCCGGGGGGGGTCATTTGAAGAGCTCGGCTTCGCCCTCGATCGGGCCGTGGAACAGGCGCGCGCCGTAATCGCGCTCGCGCAGGACGATGGTGTCGTTGTTCACCTTGCGCAGCCGCTTCACCATCACCTTGCCGCTGCGCGGGAAGAAGTAGATCTTGCGCGGCCACACGTCCAGCAGGTCGCGCGCGACGATCGGGATCTGCTCGATGCTGAGGTACTCCACGATGAACTCGGCGTTCTGCTGGCCGACGTTCGAGAGCATGAAGCCCTGCAGCACGTTGCCGCCGCCGAACACCTTGGCCTCGAGCCGGTCGCGCCGGCCGCCCAGCTTGAGGATCTGGTTGATCAGCAGCTCCATGGCGTGCACGCCGTAGCGCCCGCCGGCGCTGATGTTGCCGTGGGCGCCGATGAGCTTGCCCTCGTCGGGCAGCATGAAGTGGTTCATGCCGCCGATGCCGCTGTCGCGGTCGCGGATGCAGGCCGACACGCACGAGCCCAGCACCGTCACCAGCGCCATGTCCTTGTTGGTCGCGTAGTACTCGCCCGGCAGGATCTTCGCCGTGTCGATCTTGAAGTGCGGATCGAAGTAGCGGTTGGGCTGGTCGTCGCGCAGCAGCTCGTCGTCGCGGTTCATGCGACCTCGCGCCGGGTGAGGTCGTGGCTCGCGCCGCCGACGCGCTCGTAGACCGTCTGCCCGCGAAGGCGGAAGTGCCGGCCCTGGTCGAGCAGGCTCTCGGCGTGCCCGGCGAAGAAGAGCCCGCTCGGCCTGAGCAGCGCGGCGAAGCGCTCCACCAGCCGCCGCTGGGTGGGCTTGTCGAAATAGATCATCACGTTGCGGCAGAAGATGGCGTCGAACATGCCCTCGACGGGCCACTCGGCGTCCATGAGGTTGAGCCGCATGAACTCGACCCGCGAGGCGATCTCGGGACGCACGCGGGCGCGTCCCTCGAAGCGGCCGGAACCGCGCAGGAAGCACTTCTTCTGCCGCGCCTCGGGCAGGCGCAGCACGGCGGCGAGCGGGTACACGCCCTGGCGCGCCGTGGCGATCACCTGCGTGTCGAGGTCGGTCGCGAGCACCTCGAAGCGGGCGCCGAGGACCTCCGTGAGGCACATCGCGATCGTGTACGGCTCCTCGCCGGTCGAGCAGCCGGCGCTCCACACGCGGAAGCCCTGCCCCGGCGCCGCCGAGGAGCGCGCGTGCTCGGCGAGGATGCCGAAGTGGTGCTCCTCGCGATAGAAGGCGGTCACGTTCGTGGTGAGCGCGTTGGTGCAGTGCTCCCACTCCGCGGGCTCGAGCTCGAGGAACTTCACGTAGTCGTCGAAGGAGGCGAGGCCGAGGGCGCGCAGGCGGCGCGCGAGGCGCGCATAGACCATCTCGCGCTTGCCTTCGGGCAGGCGGATCCCGGAGAACCGGCAGATCCGCTCGCTGATGAGGCGGAAGTGCTCCGGCGTGAAGGGGAACTCGCGCTCGCCCGTCTCGCTCATGCCAGCGCCTTCGCCGCCGCGCGCGTGCCGACGTTGCGCGTGAAGGCGGTCACGTCGAGGATGAGGGCGACGCGCCCGTCGCCGAGGATCGTCGCCCCGGCGATGCCCGCGACGCGATGCAGGTTGGCTTCCAGCGACTTCACCACCAGCTGCTGCTGGCCGATGAGGCTGTCGACGAGCAGCGCGGCGCGCCGGTTGTCCACCTCGACCACGAGGCACAGCGGCTCCGGCCGTGGCGCCTGCGAGGCGGGAAGCTGCACCAGGTCCTCGAGCCGCACGATCGGCAGGTGCTCGCCGCGCACGGCGACGAGCGAAGCCTGGTTCACGATCGTCTTGATGTCGCCGGCCGCCGGCTTGAAAGCCTCGGCCACGAATTCGAGCGGGATGATGTACTGCTCGTCGCCGACGCACACGATCATGCCGTCGAGCACGGCGAGCGTGAGGGGCAGCTGGATCGTGATCACGGTGCCCTCGCCCTTCGCCGAGGAGATCGAGACGCTGCCGCCCAGCGCGTTGATGTTGCGGCGGACCACGTCCATGCCCACGCCGCGGCCCGAAAGGTTGGTCACTTCCTTCGCCGTGGAGAAGCCCGCCTCGAAGAGGATCTCGAAGACCTCCTCGTCGCCCATCGACTCGTCGGCGTGGATGCCGAGCTCGCGCGCCTTGGCGATGATGCGCTCGCGGTCGATGCCGCGGCCGTCGTCCGAGACCTCGATGATGACGCTGCCGCCGCGGTGCGTGGCGCGCATGCCCACGGTGCCGCTCTCGGGCTTGCCGCGCGCCAGGCGCTCCGCGGGCGACTCGATGCCGTGGTCGATCGCGTTGCGCACCACGTGCGTGAGCGGGTCGATGAGCAGCTCGATCAGCTCCTTGTCGAGCTCGGTCTCGTGGCCGCTGGTGCGCAGCTGCACCTTCTTGCCGAGCTGCGCGGACACGTCGTAGACGAGGCGCGGGAAGCGGCTGAAGACGAACTCCATCGGCATCATGCGAATGGACATGACCGCCTGCTGCAGCTCGCGCGTGTTGCGGTCGAGCGTGGAAAGGTTGTGCGTGAGGTGCTCGTCTTCCTGCCGCGAGATCTGCCCCACGGACTGCTGCATCATCGCCTGCGCGATGACGAGCTCGCCCACGAGGTTCACGATGCGGTCGATCTTCTCGACGCTCACGCGGATCGACGATTGCTGCTCCGCGCGCGCGGCCGGCTGCGGGGTCTCGAACAGCCCGAATTTCTCGGCCGCCGCGGCGGGCGCGGCCGCCGCCGGCGCGCCGGGCGCGTCGTCGAAGAGCCCGAAGGCGTCTTCCTTCGGCGCGGCGGTCCCGGGCGTATCGAAGAACCTCTCCTCCTGCGGCTGCGCCTCGACTGGCGCCTCGTTCGCGCTCGCCGCGGGTTGCGGCGAGCCCTCGCCCAGGCGCGCGTCGCGATAGGCCGCGATGCGGCCGCGGATCTCGTCCATCGACGCGTCCGCGCGGCGCTCGCCGGCCTTCAGGCGCGCGAGGTGCGCCTTGAAGACGTCGCAGGCGTCCAGCAGCAGGCGCACGGTCCCCTGGTCGGCGTGCCCGCGCCCCTTGCGCAGGTCGTCGAAGAGGGTCTCCATCACGTGCGTGGCCTCGGCGAGCTGCGTGAAGCCGAAAGTGCCGCTGCCGCCCTTGATCGAGTGCGCGGCGCGGAAGATCGCATTCAGGATCTCGGGATCCTCGCGGCCCGATTCGAGCGTCATCGCGCGATCCTCGATCGCCTCGAGGTGCTCCTGCGCCTCGTCGAAGAAGGTGGCGATGAACCGGTTGAGGTCGATGGCCATGGGGCGCCCTAGCGCAGGACCTTCTGCACGACCTGCAGCAGGGTGGCGGGATCGAAGGGCTTCACCAGCCAGCCGGTCGCGCCCGCCGCGCGCCCCTGTTGCTTCATGCTGTCGGAGGACTCGGTGGTGAGCAGCAGGATCGGCACCTGCTTGTAGTCGCGCAGCTCGCGCAGCGAGCGCACGAGCGTGAGCCCGTCCATGTTGGGCATGTTCTGGTCGGTGATGACCAGGTCGCAGGCGTTGGCGTGCGCGCGGTCGAGCCCCTGGGCGCCGTCCTCCGCCTCGATCACGCGGTAGCCCGCGGACTCGAGCACGAAGGCGACCATCTCGCGCATGGTGGCGGAATCGTCGACGGCAAGGATGGTTTTCATGGCGGGTCCTTCTTCAGAAAAGGTCGACGCTGCCGGACTGCATGCTCTGCGCCCTCGGCGCGTGCACGTCCTGGTCGATCTGGGCGATGCCGGCGATGATGCAGTCGAGCATCGCGCGGGCATCGTGCGGTTGCGACGCCAGCGCCTCGGCGAGCTTGTCGCGCATCTTCTCCACGCGGTGCTTCTGCGCGTCGATGAGCTGGTTCACCAGGTCGTGGGACTGCAGGTGCTGCACCGCGCGGTAGAGATGGTCGAGCACGACGCCGTACTCGGGCCTCTCGGGCCGCTCGGCCGAGTCGAGCTTCTGCGCCGCCACGAGCCGGTCGGCCGCGCCGCGAAAGGCGGTGAGCAGCTCCTCCGACGCTTCCTTGAGCAGGCTCTGGCTGCGGGCGAGCTCGTCGGCGGTGACCGCGAGCCGGTCGTTCAGCGTGGAGGCCACGGTGACGAGCAGGTCGGCTGCCTCGGCCGCCTCGCGCGCGTGCCGCGCGACCGTCGTTTGCTGTCTTGTCATTTTCTTCTGCCTCCTCGGTGCGCTTTACGCGGGCTAGGTCGCGACGATGACTTCGAAGGTGGAGCTGCCGACGTCGATCACGTCGCGCTCCGCGATGGGGTGCGTGCCGGGGCCGAGCTCCACGCGGTTCAGGCGCAGCGGCCGCTGGCCGGCCAGGCGCGCGATGAAGAAGCTGTGGCCGCGCCGGATGACGAGCGCCGTATCGCGGCCCACGCGTCCGATCATGGTGTTGGGCCGGTCGAGGGCCACGAGCTCGCCTTCGTCGTTGCCGGCGACCACGCGCAGGGCGAGCTTCGCGGCGCCGTCAGGGTGCGCCATGGGCGACGCTTCGGCCGCGACGGATTCGTGCGCGGGGCCGAAATGCGCCGGCGCCGGCGGGCGCGTGATCGCCATCGTGCGGTCGAGCTCGTCGCCGAGGCGCTGCGCCTGCGCCGCCTGCGCGGGCTGCGTGCGTGCCGCCGTCGCGTGCGATGCGAGCATGGTCTGCTCGTACTGGTTGAAGACGGTGCTCTCGAGGTCGTCGACGTGGCCGGTGAGCAGCGCGTCGTCGAAGAAGTGCAGCTTGTGGCGGCCGACCTCGATGAGGTCGAGGTGGTGCACCACGTGGTGGCTGGTCGCGAGCCCGTTCACGCGCGTGCCGTTCGTGCTGGCGAGGTCCTCGGCGTACACGGTGCGGTTCAAGACCCGGAAGAGCATGTGGCGCCCGGACACCGCGGGATGGTCGATCACGATGTCGCAGTCGGGATGCCGGCCGACCACGGTCACCGGCTTGGCGAGCTCGACCTCGGAGACGATCTCGCCTTCGAGGCTGATGACGACACGGCAGCCCATCACGCCGCTCCCTGGGTGAGCGGCATGCGCTGGCGGACGATGTGGGGGGCGGCTTGCATGGCGTTGCTGCGGCTTC
>DASTGG010000462.1:0-4236 GCA_035719385.1 Usitatibacter sp. | reverse complement strand
GGGCGATCCGCTTCGGCCTCGCGGTCGGCGCCACCGTCGCGCACCGCAGCGTCTTCGCGCGGAAGAATTATTTCTACCCCGACCTCCCCAAGGGCTACCAGATCAGCCAGTTCGAGCTGCCGGTGGTGCAGGGCGGCGGGCTCACGATCGTGGTCGACGGCGAGGAGAAATTCGTCCGCCTCACGCGCGCGCACCTGGAAGAGGACGCCGGCAAGTCGCTGCACGAGGACTTCCACGGCATGACCGGGATCGACCTCAACCGCGCCGGCACGCCGCTGCTGGAGATCGTCTCGGAGCCGGACATGCGCTCGGCCGCCGAGGCCGTGGCCTACGCCAAGGCGCTGCACGCGCTCGTGCGCTGGATCGGCATCTGCGACGGCAACATGCAGGAAGGCTCCTTCCGCTGCGACGCCAACGTCTCCGTGCGCCGGCCGGGCGAGCCGCTCGGCACGCGCTGCGAGATCAAGAACCTCAACTCCTTCCGCTTCCTCGAGAAGGCGATCGAGTACGAGGTGCGCCGCCAGGTCGAGCTGATCGAGGACGGCGGCAGGGTGGTGCAGGAAACGCGCCTCTTCGACCCGGATCGCGGCGAGACGCGCTCCATGCGATCGAAGGAGGATGCGCAGGACTACCGCTACTTCCCGGACCCGGACCTGCTGCCGCTCGAGATCGCGCCGCAATGGATCGAGGAGGTGCGCCGCGCCATGCCGGCGTTGCCGCAGGCGTTGCGCCAGGAATACGAGGCGAGCTACGCGCTCCCGCCCGCCGTGGCGGCCCTCCTCACGGAGAGCCGCGAGAAGGCCGATTTCTTCCGCGAGACGCTCGCCGCGTCGGGCGTGCCGGCGAAGATCGCCGCCAACTGGGTCAACGGCGAGTACGCCGCCCTGCTGAACGACCGCGGCGCGGACTTCCAGTCGCCGCCGGTGGATGCGCCGCGCTTCGCGCGCCTGCTCGCGCTCGTGAACGCGGGCACGATCTCGGGCAAGGCCGCGAAAGAGGTGCTGCTCGCGATGGCCGAGGCGGGCGAGGAGGCCGAGGCGATCGTCGCCCGGCGCGGCCTCGCGCAGATCTCCGACGCCCCGGCGATCGAGGCGGCCGTCGACAAGGTGCTCGCCGCGCAGGCGAAGCTCGTCGAGGACTACCGCGCGGGCAAGGAGAAGGCGTTCAATGCGCTCGTGGGCCAGGTGATGAAGGCCACGCAGGGCAAGGCGAACCCGCAGGAAGCGAGCCGCATCCTGCGCGAGAGGCTCGGCGCCTAGGGCCTCATTTTCCGGCGACGGGAATGGTCGCCGGCTTGGCGGCCGCATCGCCCGCGCGGCCCGCCTTGAGCTCGACCCAGCGCTTCTTGTCCGCGTCGAAACGGTCGCGCTGCGCCTGGATCTCCTTCTGCGTCGCGACGATGTTCGCGGCGAGCGTCTGCTTCTCCTGCCGCAGCCGTTCCTGCTCCGTCACGAGGTTGTGCGGCACTTCCGCCGGCTTCGCGTTCTTCTTCTTGCCGCCGGCCTTGTAGAACTCCATTTCCTCGTCGATCTTCGCGAGGCGCTCGTCCACGGCCTTGATGCGGTCCTGCGCGCTGCGGATGCGCCCGTTCAGCGGCTCGATGTTGCGCTCGCGCGCCGTGTCGAATTCCTTCTCGGAGGCGAAGGTCGCGAGGAGCGCCGAGTCCTTGCGCTTCTGCTCGGCGGCCAGCTTGTCGGCTTCGCGCTTGCGGCGCTGCTGCTCCTCGAGCACCCGGAGCTGCTCGGGCGTGGGCGTGGGCTCGATGCGGCGCAGGATGTGCCCGTTCGTCGTCATCTCGTACATGACGACGTTCGCGCAGCCCGAGGGCGGCGTATCGCCGACGTGCGTGAGGCCCCGCTCGTCCACGCATTTGTACGCGGCGCCGGCGGCCGGTGCGAAGAGCAGGGCAACGATCAGTGCGGTGCTTCTCATGCTCGTACTCCTTGTGCGCTTGCAGGCCGGCACCCGCGCCGGCTCATCCCGAGGCCACGCCGTACTGCGCGCGGTACGCCTCGATCCTCCCGATATGCGCGGCGCCCTCGTCCGTGGCCCGCAACGTCGCGAGGATGTCCTCGAGCGTCGCGATGGCCGTGACGGGCAGGCCGAATCCACGGCTCAATTCCTGGGTCGCCGAGAGCTCGCCCTGGCCGCGTTCCTGCCGATCAAGAGCAATTAGCACGCCAGCCGGGGTGGCACCCGCGTTACGAATGAATTCAATGGCTTCGCGCTTGGCGCCGCCCTCGGTGATCACGTCGTCCACGATCAGGACGCGCCCTTTCAAGGGCGCGCCGACGATGTTGCCGCCCTCGCCGTGGTCCTTCGCTTCCTTGCGATTGAAGCAGAACGGCACATTGTGACCGTTCTCGGCAAGCGCGATGGCGGTCGCCGCCGCCAACGTGATGCCCTTGTACGCGGGCCCGAAGAGCACGTCGAACGCGATGCCCGAGGCGAGCGCCGCCCGCGCGTAGAAGCGGCCCAGCTCGCGCAGCTTCGCGCCGTCGTCGAACAGCCCCGCGTTGAAGAAATAGGGGGAAAGCCGCCCTGCCTTGGTCTTGAACTCCCCGAAGCGCAGCACGCCCGAACGGATGGAGAAGCGGACGAAGTCGCGACGGAATGACTCGCGCGAAGGCGCTGCGGCGGCGGGGGTGGCGTTCATCTCGGGCGTGGAGGTTACGATAGCGGACCATTTTCCTCCAAGCCGCTGTCGTTCGTCCCCTGTGCGAATCGTCACCTGCAACGTGAACGGCCTGCGATCGGCCGACCGCAAGGGCTTCACCGCCTGGATGCTGCGACAGAAGCCGGACGTCGTGTGCCTGCAGGAGATCAAGGCACAGGAATCGGACCTCCCGAAGAGCCTGCTCGCGCCACGCGGCCTGCACGGCTATTTCCACCCCGCCGAGAAACGCGGCTACAGCGGCGTCGCGATCTACGCGAAGCGCGAGCCGGACGCCGTCACGCTCGGCCTGGGCATTCGCGAGATCGACGCGCAGGGCCGCTTCCTGCAGGCGGATTTCGGCGCGCTCTCGGTCGTCTCCCTCTACATGCCCTCGGGCACCATGGGCGCCGAGGCGCAGGCGCGCAAGTACGCGTTCATGGACCGTTTACGACCGGGTTTCTCCCCGAGGAGCGCGCCTGGCTCACGCGCGTGTTCGACGAGCACGGCTTCGTGGACGTCTTCCGCCGCATCGACCCGTCGCCCGATCGCTTCACGTGGTGGGTGCAATGGGCCAACGCGCGCGAGCGCAACGTGGGCTGGCGCATCGACTACCAGGTCGCGACGCCCGGGATCGCCGCGAAAGCGCGCAAGGCGGCGATCTACGTGAAGGAGGTCTTCTCGGACCACGTCCCGCTCGTGATCGACTACGACCACACGCTCTAGCCGTGCTGCGCATTTCCGCCATCACCCTGCGCCGCGGCGCCCGCGTCCTGCTCCAGGAGGCGTCGATGAACGTGCACCCCGGCCAGAAGGTCGGGCTCGTCGGCGCCAACGGCAGCGGCAAGTCGAGCCTCTTCGCGCTGGTCCGCGGGGAGCTGCATGCCGACGCCGGCGAGGTCACGATGCCGCCGCGCTGGGTCCTGTCGCACGTGGCGCAGGAAACCCCCGCGGTCGAGCAGCCGGCGCTCGAGTTCGTGATGGACGGCGATGCCGAGCTGCGCGAGGTCGAGCGCGCCATCGGCGAGGCGCACGGCGACGAGCTCGCGCACCTGCACGCGCGCTACGGGGAGATCGGCGGCTACCAGGCGAGGGCGCGCGCGCAGACGCTGCTCGCGGGCCTGGGCTTCGGCGAGACGGCGCAGGCGCGGCCCGTCGCCGAGTTTTCGGGCGGCTGGCGCATGCGGCTCAACCTCGCGCGCGCCCTCATGTGCCGCGCGGACCTGCTGCTGCTCGACGAGCCCACGAACCACCTCGACCTCGACGCCGTGCTGTGGCTCGAGGATTGGCTCAGGGCGTTCCCGGGCGCCGTCGTCCTCATCACGCACGACCGCGAGTTCCTCGACGCCGTGGCGGGCGTCATCGTCCACATCGACGCGCAGCGCCTCGAGACCTATGCGGGCAACTACAGCGCCTTCGAGTCGCAGCGCGCCGCGCGCCTCGCGCCTGGCGCTGCAGGCCTCGGCCTTCGACAAGCAGCAGCGCACGATCGCGCACCTCGAGGCCTTCATCACGCGCTTCCGCGCGAAGGCCACCAAGGCCCGGCAGGCGCAGAGCCGGCTGCGCGCGCTGGAGAAGCTCGA
>DASTGG010000461.1:0-6913 GCA_035719385.1 Usitatibacter sp. | reverse complement strand
CCGGGGTGCGTCCCCGGGGTGCGTCCCCGGGGTGGGGTCTCGTCACCATTCGCGGTAGGGCACGCCGTTGAGGCCGATGCCCGGCGCGAGCGAGTACACGTCGAAGACGTCCACGCCCGCGCGCGGCGCGTCGGGCGGGCTCTCGTAGGCGCGCTTGCCCCATCCCTCGGCGAACGGATCCTTCGGGATGCGGCGCAGGAAGTAGATCTTCGATTTCTTCGCGCTCTTCACGTCCTCGACGCCGTTCACGAGCGCGTCGAGCGACTGCGGATATCCCGATTCGCCGGCGCTGCGCGGGATGCGGCCCTCGTCCCACGCGAGCTTGTAGGCGTCGAGGCCCGCGCGGATGTCGCGCAGCGCCGTGCGCAGCTCCTGCTCCTTCGCGCGCTGCATCGAGAGCTGCGCGACCGGGAACGCCACGCTCGCGAGCAGTCCCACGATGGCGACCGTCACCATGAGCTCCACCAGGGTGAAGCCGCGTTGGCGCGCGTTCATCGCGATACGGTCACGCTGTGCGGGGGCGGCGGGGCGAGCGCGAGCGGCTGGTTGCCGGGCCCGACGGGCGACACCGCCAGCGTCTGCACGCGTGCCGTGGGCGCGCCGTCCTTCACGCGGAACGTGAACGAGGCGAGCGCGCCTTCGCCGGTCACGCCGGCGCCGCCGCGCGCGAAGCGCACGTTGACCATGCCGGCCTTGGCGTCGAGGTGGTGCGTCATCGCGCTCGGCACGCCGCCCTGCTTCATGAAGTCGCCCTCGGTGACGCGCACGAGCTCGAGCGTCGAGGCGTCGAAGCCCACCTGCACAGCGGCGCTCTGCAGCGTGTCGCCGGTCTTCGCGCGCAGCGTGAGCGTGACCTCCTCGCCGACCTTCGCCTCCGTCGGGCCCTGCCACAGCAGCTGCACGCCCGGGGCGGGGGCCGCCGCTTCCGGCGCGATGGTCGAAGTCTTCGCGTTGCTGTCGGCGGTCGCTGCAGACGCGCGCGAGTAGGGCGGCTGCGAGCGCAGCGACGCCTCGGTGCCGGACCAGAATTCCGCCATGCGCGCTTCGACGCGGCGCACGTTGCGCACGACGCGCGGCGTGACCGCGAGCACGATCTCGGTCTTGGTCGCCTCGGTCGTGTGGCTGCCGAAGAGGTGGCTCGCGATCGGCAGGTCGCCCAGTCCCGGCACCTTCGAGGCGGCCTTGCGGTCGTCGTCGCGGATGAGGCCCATGAGCAGCTGCGTCTCGCCGTCGCGCAGCCGCAGCGTCGTGGTGGCGGTGCGCGTGCCGATGCGGTAGGCGATCGTGCCGTTCTGGGTCTGCGTGCGCTCGCCCAGGTTGCTCACCTCGAGGCCGATTTTCATCGCCACGTCGCCGTCGAGGTGCACGTTGGGCTCGACATCGAGCTTGATGCCGACGTCGAGGTAGTTCACCGTCTCCGTGACCACCGGGTTGGTCGCCGACGGCGTGATCTGGCTGGAGATGACGGGCACGCGGTCGCCGATCATGATGCGCGCCTTCTCGCGGTTCTTCACGCGCACGCGGGGCGACGCGAGCACGTTGCTCGTGCCGTCGGTCGAGGTGAGGCTCAGCGTGGCGGTGGGCGAGTTGACCGTGATGCGCCCCGGGTTGATGCCGCGCAGGTCGTTCAGCACGAAGCTTCCCGGCGTGTTGTCCACGACGCCGAAGTTGAACTGGTCGGGCCACTTGATGCCCAGGTCCTGGAGGCGCGAGCGCGTGACCTCGACGACCTCCACCTCGAGCATCACCTCGGGCTCGGCGATGTCGTGCGCGGCGATGAGCTTCTCCGCCAGCCGGATCGCGTCGGGGGTGTCGCGGACCACGAGCAGGTTCAGCTTCTCGTCCACGAACGCGTCCTTGGTCTTGAGCATGGTCTTCAGCAGGTTCAGCGTGACCTTGGCGTCGGCGTTCTCCAGGTAGAAGCTGCGGATGACGAGGTCCTGGTAGTCGCGGATCTTCTGCGCGTTCGCCGGGTAGATGAGCAGCGTGTTGTCGCTCACCACCTTCTTCTCGAGCTGGTTGGTGAGCAGGATGAGGTCGATCGCCTCCTCGAACGTCATCTGGCGGGCGTAGATGGTGGTCTTCGCGTCCGGGCGCACGTCCTTGTCGAAGACGAAATTCACGCCGCTCGAGCGCGACAGCGCGTCGAACACCATCTTCAGGTTCGCGTCGCGGAATTCGAGCGTCACCTGCTTGCCGGACTTCACGCGCAGCGGCGGCGTGGCGATGGCCTCGCGCGCTTCGCGCTCGTCGAGCACGCGCTGCAGCGCCTTGGCCTCGCGTTGCTCGGGGTTCTCGCGGAGCACGCCGGCCAGCTCGACCCGCGCGGCCTGCGCATCGCCCGCGCGCAGCTTCTCGCGCGCGCGCTCCGCGGCCTCGGCGTGGCGGCGGGCGGCATCGACGGCGGCGAGGCCCTCGCGCCCCTGGGCGCTGTGCGGCTGCACCGCCATGACGCGCTCGAACAGCGCCTGCGCCTGCGCGACGTGGCCGGCGTTGAGCTCGTTGCGCGCGGCGTTCACGAGCTGCCCGACCGCGCGGTCGCGCTGCAGCAGCACCTCGGCGCGCAGCACCGCGTCGTCCGGGTGGCTGCGCGAAGCCTGCTCGAGCGCCGCGATTCCCTCTTCATAGCGCTGCTGCTCGATGAGCGCGCGCCCTTCGCGCTGCAGCTCCCGGGCCGCGCAGCCCGCGAGGGTGGCGAGCGCGAGCGCGGCGGCGAGCCAGCGGCGGGCGCTCATTTGCCGGCTGCGTCGATGCGCAGCACCTGCTTCTGTGCGAGCGGGATGTAGGTGAACACGATCTCGCTCTCCCCCAGCGATTCGACGCGATAGACCTGGTCGAGCACGTCACCCTCGGTGGCTGTGAGCATGCGGTCGCCGCGCGCGAGGTATACGACCGCCTTCTCGTCGGGCGCCTCGACGCGCCCCACGTACGCATACGGAAGCGCGGGGGCCGTGGGGGGCGGCGGCGGCGCCGGTGCGGCGGCGACCGGCGCGGGCGGCGCGGGCGGCGGGGTCCACGAGCGGCCCGGGAAGAGGTCCACCACCACGTCGTCGCCGGGGCGCTTGGGCCGGGCGATCGCGACGAGCTGCAGCGGATCGGCGCGAGCGGGTGCGGCCGCCGCGCGCTCGCGCGCGACCGGTTCCACCACGGGGGCCGCGTCGTTGTCCGTGCCGGCGGCGCGCCCGAAGAGCATCACGAGCGCGATCACGGAGAGCACCGCGAGCGGGACGGACGATGCAGGCGGCCGCATCATTGCTCGACGTAGAGCGTGAGCCGCACCTGCGCCTCGACCCCGGACTCGCCGATGCGCTTGCGCTCGAAGGTGACCTGCTCCAGCGCCGCCGTCGGCAGCTCCTCGAGCGCCTCGCCGAGGAACGCGCGGATCGACGGATACGGCGCGGTGACGGGGAACGTGACTTCATACCGGCGCAGCGGCGATTCGGCGTCGCCCACGAGGCGGTATTCGCCTTTCGCGAGCGTCACGCCGTGCGCGCCGGCGATGCGATAGATCCTGGCGAGCTGGTCGGCGACGGGCCCCGACTGCCGGAAGTGGCGATGGAAGCGCTCGAGGCGCTGCGCGGGATCGTCCGGTCCGGCGCGCCGCACCTGCATGTGGCCGGAGGGCGTGGTCATCGTGTCGATGCGCGCCTCCAGCGGCTGCACGAAGAAGAATTGCGCCGCCACCGCGCTCGCGAGCAGCAGTCCGGCGGCCACGCCCGGCCACCCGAGGCGCGAGTGCGATACCTGCCACGCGAGCTTCTTCACGGGCGGCCCTCCCAGCTCGCGAGGATGCTGAAGTACATCGGATGCTGCGGATCGTCCTCGCGCAGCTCGTGGCGCACCAGGTGCACGTCGCGCAGGCCTTCGCGCTGGTCCAGGCGCGTCACGAACGCGAGCACCGCGTCGTAATCCTTCGCCTCGCCGGAAATGCTGATCTCGCGCTTGCGCGCATCGGGCTGCAGCGCGAGCAGCGCGACGCGCTCGTCGGTCGCCTGCTCCAGCGAGCGGAACAACGAATCCCACGGCAGCATGAGGCTCCTCGCCACGCGGTCGGCATCGCGCAGCGCCGTCTCGTCCCTTTCGCTGCGCGCAAGGCGCGATCCGTGGCCGCCATGCCGGTCCAGCCGCGCCTCGACCGCAGCCACCTGGCTCGCGAGCTGCCGGTACGACATGCCGGTGTCCACCGCGACGAACGTCGCGAGGCCCAGCAGCACCCAGCCGGCCGGCGTGGCGTGCGTGCGCGCGAAATCGAGGTCGAGGGCCTTCATGCGGGCACTCCCAGGACGAGCTCGCCCAGCTCCCCGCCCTCGCTCGCGCGGCGCTCGAGGACCTGCACGGGGCGCTCGAGCGACGGCGGCTCGCAGTCGTCGACCAGGCACAGGTAGGCGGGCGCATCCGCGGCGAGGCCGTGGAGGACCATCTCGCGCTCCATCGCGGCCGCGAGCTGCTCCGGTCCCTCGACGCGCGTGTTCGACACCGAGCGCCACTCGGACTCGTTGAAGCACGCGCTGCACAGCCGTCCCTTCTCGTAGACGAAGAAGCATCCCGAATCGCCGATCGCGCGCCGGTGGCGGTTGAACGCGACCATGAAGAGCGGCTGCACGGAAGCCATGCGCATGTGCACGCGCTTGAGGGCATCGCGCAGCGCGTCGAGCAGCGCCGCATCGATGGCGCAGGCGAGCGAGGGCTTGCCGTGGTCCTCGCCGGCCTCGCGCAGCGTCCACTCGTCGGCCGCGTGGCCGTACGTCTGGCGGAAGCAATGGTGGACGAACGCCTGCCGCTCGCTCGCCGACTGCAGGTCTTCGCGCCAGCGCGCCACGACGTAGCGCACGAAATGGTTCGACAGCACGATGCGCGCGCGGCCCGAGCGTCCGGGCGAGGACTCGAGCGAGCGGGCGAGCGTGTCCACGGCATTGCGCCACGCGGGCGGCTGCAGCGCGGGCTCCGGCCGCAGCACGCGCATCTGCTCGCCGAAGCCGCGAAAGCCGAAGTGCCGCCGCAGCACCGTGACCTCGCCCGGCGCGAGCCACACGTTCAGCGGGTCACGCCACGGCAGTGACACGGTTGATCTCCTCGAGTGTCGTTTCTCCGCGCATGACCAGCTCGAGCGCGGCCGCGCGCAGCGGGCGCGTGCCGGCGGCGAGCGCGGCGGCGCGGATGGCGCGCATGGATTCGCGCCGCGCGATGAGCTCGCGCATCTCCTCGTCCAGCCGCAGCAGCTCGGCGATCGCATGGCGCCCGCGGTATCCGGACCCGCGGCAATGCCCGCATCCGTGGCCGGCGCGGAAGCGGTAGCGCGGCGCGTCGGCCGGGTCGATGCCCGAGGCGCGAAGCAGCTCTTCCGAAGGCGTATCGGGCTGGGCGCAGTGCTCGCACGTCACGCGCAACAGGCGCTGCGCGACGATGCCGTTGGTCGCCGAGGCGAGGCTGAACGGGTCCACGCCCATGTTGCCCAGCCGCCCGATCACGTCGAACACGCTGTTCGCGTGCACCGTGGTGAGCACCAGGTGACCGGTGAGCGCCGCCTGCACGGCAATCTGCGCGGTCTCCGGGTCGCGGATCTCGCCCACGAGGATCTTGTCGGGGTCGTGGCGCAGGATGGAGCGCAGCCCGCGCGCGAACGTGAGGCCCTTCTTCTCGTTCACCGGGATCTGCAGCACGCCCGGGAGCTGGTACTCGACCGGGTCCTCGATCGTCACGATCTTGTCGCGGCCGAGGTTGATCTCGGTGACCGCGGCGTAGAGCGTCGTGGTCTTGCCGCTGCCCGTGGGACCGGTGACCAGCACCATGCCGTACGGCAGCGACACCAGCCCCAGCATCGCCTGGATGATGTGCGGCTGCAGGCCCAGGCGGTCGAGGCGCAAGCCGCGCACCTCGTCGGCGAGCGATTGCTTGTCGAGGATGCGCAGCACAGCATCCTCGCCGTGGATGCTCGGCATGATCGACACGCGCAGGTCCACGGCGCGGCCCTGCGCATCGACGCGGAAGCGGCCGTCCTGCGGCACGCGGCGCTCGGCGATGTCGAGCTCGGCCATCACCTTCACGCGCGAGATCACCTGCTCGGCGAACTCGCCGCCGCGCGGCCTGGCGACCGTCGCGAGCACGCCGTCCACGCGATACTTCACGACGAGCCCGCCCGGCTCGCTCTCGAGGTGGATGTCGCTCGCGCCGGACTTGAGCGCGTCGTACACGGTGGAATTCACGAGGCGCACGGCGAGGCCCTCGCCTTCGCCGATCGATTGCAGCGAGAGCACCTCGCCGCGCGCGGCCTGCTCCTCGCGCCCATCGCGGGCATCGGGCGCCACATCGTCCAGCGCGCGCGCCGATTCCTCGAAGCGGCGGAAGAAGGCCGAGATCGTGGCCGGATGCGCGAGCACCCAGCGGAACGGCTGCGAGATGCGCTCCTCCGCCCACGCGCGCACGTCGCCGCGAAAGGGATCGGCCTGCACGACGCACAGGACGCCGCGCCGGCGCATCGGGATGCAGCCGCGCTCGATCGCCTCGGCGAAGGGCAGCACGTCGAAGGCCGCCTCGTCCGAGCGCAGGTCGTCCATGGCCGCCGTGTCGAGCGCGAGCATCGCGCCCAGCGCGCGCACGAGGTCGTCGCCGACGACGCGCGATTCGCGCTCGAGGACGTCGATCAGGGGCTCTCCGCTCTGGGCGCAGACCGCGCGCGCCGCCGCGATGTCGGCGGTGGCGAGCGAGGGGCCCGAAGGAAGCGTGTCGAGGGGCGGCATCGGTTTCGCAGGTCGGTTTCTCTCCGATTCGATGCTACGCGCGGCACCCCTCGCGGCCCGGCCGTTGCGACATTAAACCGCTGCGACAATCGACCGCAGGGATTTGATGCAAAACAAAAAAAAGCCCGGACCTTGCGGCCCGGGCCACGGTGCTGCCCCTATTCGATTACTTGAGC
>DASTGG010000460.1:0-3222 GCA_035719385.1 Usitatibacter sp. | reverse complement strand
TGCCGCATTTCCGCGTGCTCGACGACGTGGACCTCGACGTGCGCCGCGGAGAATCGGTCGGCGTGGTGGGCGAGAACGGCGCGGGCAAGTCGACGCTCCTCAAGATCATCGCGGGCGTGGTGCGGCCCAGCGCCGGCAACGCCGCGGTGAACGGCCGCGTGGGGGCGCTGCTCGAGCTGGGAAGCGGCTTCCATCCGGAATACACCGGCCGCGAGAACATCCACCTGTCCAGCGCGCTCATGGGCCTGTCGAGGCGGGAGGTGCTCGAGCGCATCGACTCGATCATCGAGTTCGCCGACATCGGCACGCACATCGACGAGCCGATCAAGCATTACTCGTCGGGGATGGTGGTGCGCCTGGGATTCGCGGTGGCCACCGCGATGGAACCCGACGTGCTCATCACCGACGAGGTGCTCGCGGTGGGCGACGAGTCGTTCCAGAAGAAATGCATCGCGTGGCTCGAGGGCTACCTCTCCGGCGGTGGCACGCTGCTCCTTTGCTCGCACAGCATGTACCACGTGCAGACGCTGTGCACGCAGGCGATCTGGATCCACCACGGCCACGTGCGCATGCGCGGCAACAGCTTCGACGTGACGCGTGAGTACCTCACCTACCACGAGGAGCGCAGCGCCAAGGCGCCCGGCCCCAAGCGCGTTCCGGAAGGCCCCTACCCGCGGCTGGTCACGGTCTGGACCGAGGATGGCGAAGGCAACGAGCGGGACGTGTTCCGCCAGGGCGAGACGCTCGTCCTGCAGGGGGAGGCGTACGAGCCCGACGACCGCGCACCCGTCCTGCTCTTCGGCGTGGTGCGCGTGGACGGCACGTCCGTCTACGGGTCGCACTCGAACGAAGGCGGCTTCGAGCCCGCGCGCCTGGGCCCGCGGCGCTTCGCGTTCGCCGTGCGGTTCGACTCGCTCGCGCTGCTGCCGGGCAAGTACCACCTGCGCGTGCACACGCTCGATGCGGAGGGCCTGCGCCTCTTCGACACGATCGACATCGATTTCGTGGTGCGCGGCGAGACGCGCGACTACGGCCTCGTCGCCCTGGCGCACCGCTGGCAGCCCGGGCGCGGCGTCGTCCAGGAAACCGCACTGAATCCATGAGCGAGCAACGCATCGAAGAGGCGCGCCAGCTGCATCGCAGCGGCCAGCTCGCCAACGCCATCGCCGCCTACCAGCAGGTGCTCGCCGCGGACCCGCAGCGCGCGGAGGTATGGCACCTGAAGGGCATGGCCGAGCACCAGGCGGGGCAGCTCGAGGCCGCGCGCGAGAGCGCCGCGCGCGCGATCGCCGTGGGCGGCGAGCGGCCGGCGTTCCTGCTGCTCGAGGGCGGCGTGCTGCACGATCGCGGCGAGCTCGCCGCGGCCGGGGAGCGCTTCGCGCGCCTCGTGGCCTCGAAGCCCGACTGGCCCCAGGGCCACATCGAGCTGGGCCTCGTGCGCATGGACCAGGGGCGCCCCGACATCGCGCTGGAGAATTTCCGCGCGGCCGTCGGGCTGGATCCGAAGCTCGTGCGCGGCTGGAACAACCTGGGCGTCGCGCTGCAGGCGCTCGACCGCCTGGACGAGGCAGTGCGCGCGTTCAACCACACGCTCACGCTGGACCCGCGCTTCGCCATGGCGCACTTCAACCTCGCGCGCATCCACAACCTGCGCGGCGACCCCAAGCGCGCCCTCGAGCATGCGCAGGCCGCGGTACGCAACGACGCGCGCCTCATGGACGCATGGCTGCTGCTGGGCGACATCCACCGGCGCAACCGCGAGTGGGAGCCGGCGCTTTCGGCGTATGCGATGGCCGCGAGGGCCGCGCCCGGCAACGTGAAGGCGCTCTCCGCGCACACCGAGCTGCTCGCGGAGATCGGCCGCTACGAGGAGGCGCGAACGCAGTATCGCCAGATCGCGACCGGCTCGCCGGGCAACCTCAAGGCGGCCCTCGGCGCGAACCTGCTGCTACCGCAGCACTACCGCAGCGTCGACCACCTGGAGGGCATCCGGCGCGAATACGGCGAAGGGCTCGAGCGGCTCGGGGCCAACGCCGGCGCCTTCCGGTTTCCGAGCTCGGAGCGCGCGCTGGCCGACGCCCGCTGGACCAACTTCTACCTCGCGTACCAGGGACGCAACGATCGCGAGCTCCAATCGCGCTACGGCGATTTCCAGCACCGCGTGCTGGCGGCGGCCGCGCCGGAATTCTTCGAGCTGCGCCGGCGGCGGCCGGGCCGCGAGCGCATCCGCGTCGGGTTCCTGAGCCATTTCTTCTTCAACTGCACGGCGGGCCGCTATTTCGCCTCGTGGGTGACGCGGCTCGACCGTTCGCGCTTCGAGACGTTCGTCTATTACACCAACGACTGGGTCGCCGACGACACGCGCACCATCGCCGCGGCCGCTTCCACGTTCCGCCACCTGCCGGGACGCCCGCTGCACACGCTCGCGCGCCACGTGCTCGCCGACGAGCTCGACATCCTGGTCTATCCCGAGCTGGGCATGCACCCGGACAACTTCACGCTCGCCGCGCTGCGGCTGGCGCCCGTCCAGTGCAGCGGCTGGGGGCACCCCAACACGACGGGATTGCCCGAGATCGACTGGTACATTTCCGCAGGCGACATGGAGCCCGCCGATGCCCCCTCGCACTACCGCGAGCGGCTGGCGCTGCTGCCCGGGTTGGGGACGCATTACGCGACGCCGGCCACGAACGAAAAGGGCACGCGCGCCGACTTCGGCATCCCGGCGGGCAGCACGGCCTACCTCGTGCCGCAATCGCTCTTCAAGATCCATCCGGACAACGACGAGCTCATCGCGCAGGTGCTCGAGCGCGACCCGCGCGGCGTGGCGGTGATGTTCGCCTCGAACCACGACGTGCTCACGCAGGCCTTCGCCGACCGCCTCGGCGCGCGGCTGAAGTTGCGCGGCATGGACATCAACGACCGCGTGATCTTCATCGGCACCGGAATCGCGCACCCCACGTACCTGCGCCTGAACCAGATGTGCGACGTCATGCTCGACACGCTGCACTGGTCGGGCGGCAACACGTCGCTCGACGCGCTGTCCATGGGATTGCCCGTCGTGACGCTGCCCGGCGCGCTGATGCGCGGACGCCAGAGCCAGGCCATGTTGCGCATCCTCGGCGTCGAGGAGCTGATCGCGCGCGACGTCCCCGACTATGTCTCGAAGGCGGAGATGCTCGGCAAGGATCCGGTTCGCCGGCGCGCGCTGCGCGAGACGATCCT
>DASTGG010000459.1:0-17633 GCA_035719385.1 Usitatibacter sp. | reverse complement strand
TTCACGCTGGTGGAGATGGTCGTGGTGATCGCCGTGCTGGGGGTGCTGTTCACGATTCTCATCGGGATCACGCGCGTGGTGGTGAGCCAGCAGCGCTACCAGACGACGCGCGCGCGCATGGCGAACCTCGACAACGCGCTCACTGTGTACGTGTCGCAGTACAGGCGCCTGCCATGTCCAGCCGATGGCGCTCTCGCTTCGAGTGACCCAAATGCGGGTTTGGAGCTGCCCCCCAGCGGCATACCGATTACGTGCCCCAACAATCAGGCTCGCGGCGTCGTCCCATGGCGAGCGTTGGGCCTGACGCCCAGCGACGCAGAAGACGGATGGGGCGGCCGTTTTACTTATCGCGTTGGTCCCGATCTGGTCGCGGACAACTCCATGGACCTTACGGCTTGCGATCCTGCGGGCACGAACACAACCGTCATTGCAGCTCCGCCCTATTGCAACAGCGCTTGCAGTTCCGCCAACCTCGCAAATTGCACTGCGCCGGCAACCGCCCTAACACCCGGAACCTCCACGGGTCGAGGCCTCGTGATCCACAGCGTCGCAACTGCAACGTTGGGTCAACCACCTCTGATGGATCCGCGAGGCAACAGCGGCACCGGACCTTCCACCGGCGCTGCGTACGCACTAGTCAGCCACGGCCCCGAGGGCGGCGGTGCTTACAGCGGTGACGGCGTGCTCACCAGTTCGACCGTCGCGCCGGGAACGATGGAAGCGAACAACTTCGCGGACCGAGCGTGGGTCAAACCACCGGCCTCGCCCGGGGCGCCCACGGTGTACTTAGTCGACGACGTCGTCAACGCGACCGCCACCGTCAGCCACTTCGACGACATCGTCTCGCGTCCGGGCATCCTCGCGCTCGCCATCAAGGCCGGTATCGGCCCGCGGGCGCACTGACTCCGTGCGAACCACACGCCGCCGGTCCCACGGTCTCGCGACAGTGCTCGTGCTGCTCGCCATCGTCGGGCTCGTCTCGGCCGTGCTTCTCTACAACGCGCTGGGATCCATCTCGAAGCGGCTCGACGCGAACGCGACGAACCTCGATTCCTTCCGCAAGCTTGACGATGCGCTCGCACGCTATGTGATGCTCAACCAGCGTCTTCCCTGCCCCGCCAACGGCACGGCGCACACCGGGGTAGAAGACCCTAATCCGTCATACCCAGCTGATCCGTACAGGATATGCAACAGTCCATCGGGCGTCGTGCCGTGGGCCACCCTGGGCCTTTCGCAGAAGGACGCCACGGACAGCTGGGGCCGATACATCGCCTACCGCGTGTACGACGGCGCGAGCGGCTTCACGCAATCCAAGGGGCTCGCGCTCGCCGATTGCCTCGATGAGCAGGTCGCCGCAGTCTATCCCTTGAGCGGCGCCGGAAGCACGTGCAATTCGACCACGCACGAGAACGCGGTGAGCGATTTTTTCGTGAACAAGGGCCTCACCGTGAACGACCGCGGATCGGTGAAGACGCAGGTCGCTTACGCGCTCATCAGCATGGGCGAGTCGGGACTAGGCGCGTATTACCCGGGCGGCGCCGCGCCGATGCCCTCGCCGGATTCCGCATCGAAGGAATTCCTCAATGCGGGCTCGGGCGGCACCTACTGGATCACGACCCCGAGCGATCCTTCCGTGCAAGCGGCCAGCGGCTCGCACTTCGACGACGTGGTGAGCTACGCGTATGCCGCGGAGCTCGCACACAACGCGCGCCTGGCGGGCCATCCCTGGCCGCTCAATGCGATCTTCACGCTTACAAACGCCGCTTTTCCGACCGGCAACTTCAACAGCCAGAGCACGTCCTGGAAATTCACGCATACCACGGGGCCAATGCCATCCGAAGGGCCGGTCATGGTCACGGCCGCTGCGGACATCCCGGTTGTGGTCTGCGTGACGAATACCACACCGCAGGGCGTGGCGCCCTGCTCGTCGCTGGTGACGGATGGCAGCGACCGGCTCGACACCACCTTCAACGAGCGGCTGGCATTCGACTTCCGCGTCACGCGCAAGGTCGCGATCGTGCAGCTGTCCAGCTTCCGCGTGCTGGGCGGCGGCGGCACCGACAAGGAGCAGGCGCGCATCACGTTCTACAACGGCGCCACGCAGGTCTACCAGAAGGACGTGCAGGCGTGCGCGACGGGCTCGCCGAGGATCGGGCAGTTCACGATCACGCCCGGCGCGGACTTCACCCGGGTGGAAGTGCGCGCCCTGAACTCCACCGGCAGCGCCACGCCGTCACGCTTCGAAGTGTCGGCCATCATGGCGTGCAAAGTCGCGGCCGACTGCGTGTCGGCACCTGCGGCCTGGACTCCGGCACCCTGCTAGGCCAGCAGCATCCTCTGCACTTGCAGCCCCTCCGCGTAAGGCACGCCGATGATCCGCCCCTGCACGTGCGCGTGCTCGCGATACATCTCCGTGTCCAGGCCGCGGCCGCCGAACTGGCTCGCATGCGCCGTGATCGCGTGCATCTTGGCGTCGATCGTCTCCGAGATGTCCACGTAGGCGTTCGGGTGGAACTCCACGGGCACCGGCCGGCAGTTCGTCGGGTGATAGGAATAGAAGTCGAACGCGGCGAGGCGCTGGGTGGGCACGCAGGCGTTGTAGACGAGCAGGTGGTCGTTGTGGAAATCGGCCTTGCTGTGGGTCAGCACGGCCGCGGGCTTGTATTCGCGGATGATGCCGTCCAGCATGCCGACGAGATCGCAGGTCTTCACGTCCTCGAGGCGCCTGGGCCCGTCGTCCATGAGGATCTTCAGCTCGCAACCGAGGATGTCCGCGCCGTGCCGCGCCTCCGCGAGCCGCACCTCGAAGTCCTTGGGAATGGATGCGACGCACATCACCACGTGCGCGCCGCCGCGTTGCAGCTTCGCCAGCGTCCCGCCGATGCCGATCTCGAGGTCGTCCGGATGTGCGCCGATGGCGACCACGGTCTTTCCGGCGTAGCGGTTCGCAAGGGATTCGGTGGACGGCCGCACCTCCGTCTCGCAGGCCCTTCTCATGTCGCGCTCGCTTTCTCGCCCGCCCAGCCGGGCGCCTTGAACAGTTGCAGGGTGAAATCGTTGGGTAGGTAGTTATGGTCGAGGCGCACGGCGGGAGTGAGCTCCAGGCCCATCGCCAGCGCTTCGCAGGGATCCACGTACACGCGCCCTTCGACCGGCAAGGGCGATTTGCTGCTGAGGAAATTGGCGGCCATGCCGATGCGGCACCACGAGAACATCCGCGCGACCGTCGGCGCGATGCGTTCGCGCGCGCCGGGCGCATCGAGCCCGAAGATGCCGCTCGCGACCACGTAGTCGTATGGCCCCTCGGGCACGAAGTCGAGCACGTCCGCGACCACGAAGCGCGCGTCCCGGCCGGCGAAGCGCTCGCGGCAACGCTCGATCATCGGCGCACACACATCCAGCCCGGTGTAACGAGCACGGATGCCGCGTCGCTCGAGAAAGGGCAGGAAGTCGCCGAATCCGCACCCCACGTCCAGTACGGTTCGGCCGTCGAGCTCGCCCACGGCGCACAGCGCGCCGAACCGCTTCTCCTGCGAGGAGCGGGTGCGGAAGCCGAGGCCGCGATGGTCGAAGCCGAAGCGTCGGACCTTGTCGGCGTACCAGCGGACGGTCTCATTTTCAGGCGGCGAGCAGCTCATCGGTGCGCTTGACGTTTTCCCACAGCTTCGCGGCGGCCGCGGGGCCGCAGTTGAACAGGAAGTCGAGCGACATGAGGCCCGGAATGAACGGCGCCTCGCCGCACTGCGCATAGGTCGGATGCTTGAAGTCCTGCCACTGAACGCCGATGCCCGCGCGCGCGAACGCCTCGAGATCGAGATACCGGCGCGAGCCCCCGATTCCACCCAGGAAAGTCGTGCCATGGCCGGTCTCCATGCACAGGTTCATGAGCAGCTCGCTGCGCGCGCCCTCGCCCTTCATCTCCGAGCTGCGCTTGAGCGGCGTGCGGATCCCGAATGCCTCGCGCAGGAAATGCAGCATGGCGAGGTCGAGGTCGACGAGCCGCTCCCAGGTGGTGCCTTCCAGGATGTCGCGCAGCCGCTCTTCGTATTGCGCGAAGAACGGCGCCTTGCGATATGCGTACTTGAGCGTCTTGAAATGCGTCGGTCCCCAGGCGCGCGTGCCGGATTCCGAGTTGTCGATGCGCTTGTCGATGATGCGTTCCTTCTGCGACAGCTGCACCACCGGGACCGTGAGCCAGCGCTCCTGGTCCTCGAGCCGGATCATCGTGCGGTTCTGGTAGTTCCGGCGCTCGAACTGGACATGGTCCAGGACGATGAAGAGATCGGCCCGGGCCATCCGGTCGAGGTAGCCCAGCCAGGGAACGTAGTGCGGCTGGTGGATCGCGACGAGCATCGGCTCCTCCTGGAAATTCGACGTCGTTGTAGTGAAAACGATGACGTCAGCGTAGAGAGCCAATCTTTCGGACCTGCTCTGCCGGCATAGGCCGGACGGACCAGTATTACGGCCCTGACGGCCGCAGGTCGCGTATTTCGCCGGACCTATCGTGGGCGGGTTCCGACAAGGACATCGCAACATGGCCACGCGTTTCGACCTGCCGCTGCACCGCTTCGACTCCCGCCGTCCCCCCGTCGTCCTGCTGGGCGGCATCAACCTCGTGCGCGCGTTGGGCCTGGCCGGCATCCCGGTCATCGTCGCCTCGAGCGATCCGGGCGACCCGGCATTCGCCTCGCGCTATTGCCGCGGGCGCTGCGTCATTCCCGCGCTCGACAGCGGCGAGGCGGCCGCGAACGCGCTGGTGAGCATCGGCGGGCGGCTCGCCGCGGCGCTCGGCCGGCGCGTGCCGCTCATGTACGGCAACGACGACGGGCTGCAGCTGCTGCATGCGCATCGCGAGCGGCTGGAACGCTATTTCCTCTTTCTATTGAGCGATCACGAGGTCGCGACCGCGCTCACGGCCAAGGACGCCTTCGCGCGCCTCGGGCGCGACCGCGGCCTGCCGCTGCCGCGCGAGCTGCATTGGGAAGGCCATGGGCCTGACAGCCTGCGCGGGACCGCTCACGCGGTGCTCGCCAAGCCGCGCGTGAAGGTCGATTGGCATTCCTCGCCGGTGTGCCAGCGGCTCTTCAACGGCGACGGGAAGGCGCGCGTGTTCGCATCGGGCACCGAGGCCGCCGAGCATCCGGCCGTGCGCCTCTATCACGACCAGCTCACGTTCCAGGAATACATCCCCGGCGACGACACCTGCCTCTGGTCGTACCACGGGTTCGCCGACGAGAGGGGCGACGTGCTCGTGTCGTTCGTGGGGCGGAAGATCCGCACGTATCCGGCCGGCAACGGCGAGAGCGCGTACATCGAGATCGCGCACGACGAGGCGCTCGAGGAAATCGGCCGCGGCATCGCGCGGCGCTGCCCGCTGCGTGGCGTGTTCAAGATGGATTTCAAGCGCGATCCACGCACCGGCCAGTGGTGGCTGCTCGAGATCAACGCCCGCTTCAGCCTGTGGAATTACCTCGGCGCGGCGAACGGCGTGAACCTCATGGAAGCGGTGTACGGCTACCTCGTGGACGGCATCGCGCCCCCGCCGCAGCAGGCGCGGCGCACGTACCGGTGGCTCTCGCTGCAGCTCGATGTGAAGGCCTACCGCGAGCTCGCTTCGCGTGGCGAGCTGGGCTTCGCTGACTGGGTCGCATCGCTCGCCGGCTCCCGCAACGTCTATAGCGTGTTCGCGTGGCGTGACCCCATGCCGTGGGTCGCGTTCTGGGCGGCACGCTTCACGCGGCGCGGCGCGCGCGCGGCCGAGCGCATCGCGGGCATGGTGCGGCAATGGCGATCTACGGCGTCCTAGGCGACATCCACGGCAATCGCGAGGCGCTCGAGGCGGTGCTCGCGCGCCTCGATGCCGCGGGCATATCGCAGCTGCTGTGCGTGGGTGACGTGGTGGGCTACAACGCCGATCCCGACGCGTGCGCCGCGATGCTGCGCGAGCGCGGCGCGGTCGTGATCGCCGGCAACCACGACCTCATCGGAACCGGCCGGCTGGGATTCGAGCGCTGCTCCAACAAGGCGATGCATTCGCTCAAGCGCACGCGCCGGTCCCTCGCGCCGGCGACCGCGCGCTGGCTGTGCGAGCTGCCCGCGCACCACCTGCTGGAAGACGCGGTATTGCTCACGCACGGGGGCGTTCGCGACGTGCAGCAGTACATGACCAAGCCGCATCACATCGCGTAGAACGCGGCGTACCTGCGCGCCGATTTTCCGGGGCGGCGCATCTGCTTCTTCGGGCATACGCACGAGCAGAAAGTGTTCGAGGTCGACGGCGAGACGGTACGCGAGATTCCCGCGCAAGGCAGCGTCGTGCTCGACCCGGGACGCGAGTATTTCGTGAATCCCGGCTCGGTAGATGCGTCGCGCAAGCGCGCGCACAAGCAAGCCGAGTTCGCGATCTTCGACAGCGCCCGCGCAAGCGTGCGCTTCGAGCAGTGTTCCTACGATGACGGCGCTACCGAGACGAAGGCCGCGGCGGCGGGCTTCCGCATCGATCGCTGGCGCGATCGCTTGTACGACGTGCAGCGCCGCCTGGTCGGGCCGCCCTTCGTCGAATCCTAGCGCGGCGCAGGCAAATGTAGGACCACGCCGACAGCCAAGGCGGAAAAGCGTGCGCACAATCGATTTCGAATTACGGACTCCCGACGATGGACGCCAACCAAAGCGTAGACCATCCCCCGCGGTCCGCGACGCCCGATTGGCGCGGGTACCTGAGCGCCGCCGGGAGCGAGGCCGAAATCGTGAAGCTCACGCGCGATTACGTCGCGACGTGGCTGCCCGAAGACGTCACGCGCCTGCCCGACGCATGCCGGCCGGGCCGAATCCACGACGGGGACGATATCAGCCAGTGGGCTTACGAGCTCGCGAGCGCGCATTGCAGCCTGCGTTTCGGCGAGGATCAGGACCGGCTCCTGATGCGCATGCTCGCGTTCATCAGCGAGGCGGCGATGCGCCTGGCGGAGGTCAAGGCGTACGAGGCCGCCGCCGCCGAGTCGCAGCGTTAGCGCGCTGCTCCGGACGGATCACCTCGCTGAACCTTCGAGGCGCCCGAACGCTCGAATCGCCGGGCGCCCATGTCGGTCCCGTCCTACCGTCGCTCCCGGCTTTCCGACGTCACGCCTGCCCGCGCGCCGACAGACATGTCGTTGCGGCTCGATAGAATCCACTTCGTAGATCGGGTGAAGGCATGACCATCCACACGTTTCACGCGAAGAACGACCACCATCGCTCGGCGATCACCTGGCACTCGCTGCTGGAGTCTTCGCAAGGCGAGCAGGACGTGCTTCGCGTCGCGCGCGACTTCATCGCGTCCTTCACTCCGCACGAGATCGAGCTGCTGCCGGCGAGCTGCCGCCCCGGGAAGCTCGTCGACGGCCAGGACGTTGCCCTGTACGGCTACGAGCTCACGCTGCACCGCTGGGACGAGGACGAGGCGGCCGCGCCCGTGATCCAGTCTTTCGCAAGTTTCTTCGCAGATGCAACGGAGCACCTCGCGCGCATCGCGCGCCAGGCGCAAGGCGACGACGAGCGCGAAAGCGCCTAGCTAGTCGCCGTCCTTCACCGGTTTCGCCTGCTCGGGCTTCGGTTCCGGAGCCTCGAAAAGCTTGCGCTCCTCTTCCGAGAGCACCTTGCCGCCCACCGGCCGCTGCAGGCTTTCGACCGACTCGCCCGGCAGCGGCGTGAGCTGCATCGCGCGCACCGAGGCCTGCGTGAGGAAGAGCAGCATTTCCTGCACCAGCGCGAGCGAGGCGCGAGTGCCCGTGAACTGGCTGTGGGCCTGGCCCACCTTCAGCGTCTCGCGGATGAGGTCCTTGCCGCTATTGATCGTTCCGGGACATGCGCTGGCCGGGAGCCGTGCGATTTCCTCGGGTTTCCACGCCTCGAGGTACTGGCGTACCACGTCGATGACCGCTTCTTCCGACAGCGCGGAGCGCAGGTACGTCCGCCAACGAAAGCGCACTGACACGAGCCTTCCCCTTTGATGGGCAGTGGCCGCGCGTCACGTTTCGGAATTGGTCGGGACGTGGCGTGCTGCGAACCGCTCGGAGCGTCGTTGGACTACGAGTCCAGCCTACGCCGATCCGCAGCGGGGTTATTGATGTGCTGCAACGGTGGAACTGGCGGAGAGGGAGGGATTCGAACCCCCGGTACGGATAACCGTACAACAGATTTCGAGTCTGCCGCATTCGACCACTCTGCCACCTCTCCGGCGTTGCGACCCAAAGTCGATAATTATAGCGGGTTTGGTAAGCTTTCAAGGTTGCTCCCTACGCTCACGCCTGAATTGCGCATCCCGACCTGGAATCCCGAAGCCGCAGCGCGCGACAGCGCCCTGCTCGAGGCCATCCGCGCGCGCCGCGGCGGCCGGTTCATCAATCTCGACCTCGCGCTGTTGTGGAGCGAGCCGCTCGCGCGCGGGTGGAACGCCATGCTGGGCGCCGTGCGGCGCGAGTTCGGCGTCTCGCCGCGCCTGAAGGAGCTCGCGATCTGCACCGTCGCGCGCCTCACCGGCGCGGACTACGAGTTCGCGCACCACTGGCCCGAATACCTCAAGGCCGGCGGGGACGACACGCTGCGCCCTTGCCTCGACGACCCGGCCGCCGCCGCGAAGGATTCGCGATTTACGGGCGACGAGCGCCTCGCGATGCGCTATGCCATCGCCATGACGCGCGAGGTGAAGGTGCCCGACGATCTGTTCGCGGCGATCAAAGGCCGCTTCAGCGAACCGGATATCGTCGAGCTCACCGCCGCGATCGCCGCCTACAACATGGTGGCGCGTTTCCTCGTGGCCCTCGAAGTCGAGGTGGAGCGCAAGTGAGCCGTTACGACGAGCAATCGATCAAGGTCCTGAAGGGGCTGGAGCCGGTGCGCGCGCGCCCCGGCATGTACACGCGCACCGACACGCCGCTGCACATCATCCAGGAAATCATCGACAACGCGGCCGACGAGGCGCTGGGCGGCTTCGCGAAGCGCATCGACGTGACGCTGCACGCCGACGGCTCGGTAAGCGTGGAAGACGACGGCCGCGGCATCCCCGTGGGTCCGCACCCGGTCGAGAAGGCGCCGACCGTGGAGGTGGTCTTCACGCGGCTGCACGCGGGCGGCAAGTTCGACAAGAAGGCCGGCGGCGCGTACGCCTTCTCCGGCGGCTTGCACGGCGTCGGCGTCTCCGTGACCAATGCGCTCTCCAAACGGCTCGAGGTGCGCGTGAAGCGCGATGCGGCCGAGTGGGAGATCGTGTTCGCGGGCGGCGAGGTGGCCTCGAAGCTCAGGAAAGTGGGCAAGGCCGGGCCGCGCGAGACCAGCACCACGGTGCGCGCCTGGCCCGATCCGCAGTACTTCGATTCGCCCAAGGTCGCCCGCCGCGACCTCGAGCTGCTGCTGCGCGCGAAAGCGGTGCTGCTGCCGGGCCTTCGCGTGACGCTTCGCGACGAGGCGGCGAAGGACCAGCGGGAATGGAAATACGAGGGCGGGCTGTCGGCCTACATGCGCGAGCGCATCGAGGGCGTGGACGGGTACGTGAGCCCGATCTTCGCGGGCGAGTCCTATTGCGGTGCGGAGGACGGCAGCCACGCGGAAGGCGAAGGCGCCTCGTGGGCGATCGCGTGGGCCGAAGCGGGCGGCGAAGGCGAATCCTTCGTGAACCTCATCCCCACGCCGCTGGGCGGCACGCACGAGGCGGGCCTGCGCAATGCGGTGTACGAATCGATCAAGGAATTCTGCGAGCACCATGAGCTGCTCACGCGCGGCGTAAGCCTGCAATCGGAGGACGCGTGGAAGCCGCTGCGCTTCGTCCTTTCCGCGCGCATCCTCGATCCGCAGTTCCAGGGGCAGACGAAGGAGCGGCTCTCCTCGCGCGAGGCGCTGAAGCTGGTCTCCTCGCGCGTGAAGGATCCGCTCGACGCGTGGCTGAACCAGAACGTCGAGGAAGGCAAGAAGATCGCGGAGCTCGCCATCCGCGCGGCCACCGCGCGGCAGAAGGCGGGCAAGGTGGTCGAGAAGCGCCGCGGCTCGGGCGTGGCGATCCTGCCCGGCAAGCTCACCGATTGCGAATCGCAGGACATGACGCGCAACGAGGTCTTCCTCGTGGAAGGCGATTCCGCCGGCGGCTCGGCCAAGCAGGCACGCGACCGGCTGTACCAGGCGATCCTGCCCCTCAAGGGCAAGGTGCTCAACACCTTCGAGGTGGATGCGAGCGAGCTGTACGCGAACACCGAAGTGCACGACATCGCGGTCGCGCTCGGCATCGACCCGCACGGCTTCGATGCGGCCGACGCGGTGCTCGAGGGCTTGCGCTACGGCAAGGTGATCGTCATGGCCGATGCGGACGTGGATGGCGCGCACATCCAGACGCTGCTGCTCACGCTCTTCTATCGCCATTTCCCGAAGCTCATCGAGCGCGGCCACGTCTTCATCGCGCAGGCGCCGCTCTACGTGGTGCGGGTGAGCCCGCACGGCAAGGTGAAGGGCGAGAAGCGCCTCTACGCGCTGGACGAGGTCGAGCGCGACACGATCCTCGCCAAGCTCAAGGACGAAGGCGTGCGCGAAAGCCTGGTCCACGTCGGCCGCTTCAAGGGGCTGGGCGAGATGAATCCGGAGCAGCTTCGCGAGACCACGATGCACCCGGACACGCGCCGCCTCATCGAGATGCGCCTGCCCGCCGACGAGCGCCCCACCGTGCAGGGCGTGTTCAAGCTGCTGATGGCCAAGGGTGAAGCGGCCGGCCGCCGGCAGTGGATGGAAGAGAAGGGACACCTCATCGAGGCCGACCTATGAGCACCGTGAAGTCCCGCCGCGCAGGTCGTCCTCCCGGCGCGAACCGTCGCCCCGGCGAAGGCCGGGGCCCGATTACCGGCGACCTGTTCGACCAGCAGCCGCCCGCCCCGCCGCCGGTCCAGGGCGGCAGCCCGCCCGGCAAGACGCCCGAAGGGCCCTCGCTTTCGGAATTCGCCTCGCGCGCCTACCTCGCGTATGCGATGAGCGTGGTGAAGAGCCGCGCCCTGCCCTCCATCGAGGACGGGCAGAAGCCGGTGCAGCGCCGCATCCTCTTCGCGATGCGCGAGATGGGCAACCGCGCCGACGCGCCGTTCAAGAAGAGCGCGCGCATCGTGGGCGACGTCATCGGCAAGTACCATCCGCACGGCGACGTGGCCGTTTACGACGCCGCGGTGCGCATGGCGCAGGAGTTCACGCTGCGCTACCCGCTCATCGAGGGCCAGGGCAATTTCGGCTCGCGCGACGGCGACAGTCCCGCGGCCATGCGCTACACCGAGGTGCGCCTCACGCCCTTCGCCGAGCACGTGCTGCTCTCGGAGCTCGACCGCGGCACCGTCGATTTCGTCGACAACTACGACGGCTCCAACCAGGAGCCGAAGGTGCTGCCCGCGCGCCTGCCCGTGGGGCTGCTGAACGGCGCGTCCGGCATCGCGGTCGGCATGGCGACCGAAATCCCGCCGCACAACCTGAGAGAAGTCGCCGAGGCCTGCGCGCTCACGCTCGAGGCGGGAGACGACGCAAAGCCCGTCGTGCGCGGCATCAAGGGCCCGGACTTCCCCGGCGGCGGGCAGATCATCTCGGCTCGCGACGAGATCAAGCGCGCCTACGAGACCGGACGCGGCAGCATCCGCGTGCGCGCGCGCTGGAGCGTGGAGAAGCTCGCGCGCGGCCAGTACCGCATCGCCGTCTACGAGCTGCCGCCGAACACGTCGGCTGCGAAGGTGCTCGCCGAGATCGACGACCTCACGAACCCGAAGCCGCGGGCGGGCAAGAAATCGCTCACCACGGACCAGCAGAACCTCAAGGGCAACGCGCTGGCACTCCTGGAAAGCGCGCGCGACGATTCCGACGGCGAGCATCCGGTGCGCCTCATCCTCGAGCCGCGCACGAGCCGCGTCGAGCCCGACGAGCTCATGAACTTCCTGCTCGCGCACACGAGCATGGAAGCGAACGTGCCGTTGAACCTCGTGGCGATCGGCACCGACGGGCGCCCGCGCCAGATGAGCCTCACCGAGGCCATCGGCGAGTGGGCGAGCTTCCGGCTCGTCGTGCTCCAGCGGCGCCTCCAGCACCGCGCCGACGAGGTCGCCGACCGCATCCACATCCTCGAGGGACGCATGATCGCGTTCCTCAACATCGACAAGGTCATCAAGGTGATCCGCAACGCCGACGAGCCGAAGCCCGAGCTCATGTCGGCGTTCAAGCTGAGCGAGCGGCAGGCCGAGGACATCCTCGAGATCCGCCTGCGGCAGCTCGCACGCCTCGAAGGCATCAGGATCGAGCGCGAGCTGGAGGACCTGCGCAAGGAAGCGGCGTCGCTCAAGCGCCTGCTCGCCTCGCCGGCCGAGCGCCGCAAGCTCGCCGCGAAGGAAGTGCGCGAGGACGCGGAACGTTTCGGCGACAAGCGCCGCACCGTGATCGAGGAAGCCGAGCGCATCACCGTGTCCATGGTGGAGGCCGTGACCGACGAGCCGGTGACGGTGATCCTGTCGCGCAACGGCTTCATCCGCACGCGCTCGGGCCACGGCATCGACCGCGCGGCGCTCACGTGGAAGGAAGGCGATGCCGAGCTCGCGATCCGCGAGACGCGCACGGTGCTGCCCGTGGTGGTCTTCGGCGCGAATGGCCGCGTCTTCAACATCCGTCCCACCGACATTCCCGGCGGCAAGGGCGACGGCGTGCCGGTGAGCTCCCTCATCGACACGCAGGGGACGGCCATCGTCGGCATGCTCTCCGCGGCGCCGGAGACGGCGGTGCTCCTGGGCACTTCCGGCGGCAACGTGCTGCGCGCGAAGGTCGAAGGGTTCATCACGCGCATCCGCGCGGGCAAGCAGTTCGTGGGCGTCGGCGAAGGCGAATCGCTCCTCCTGCCGTGGCAGGTCCACGCCGAGGCGAAGGAAGTCGCGGCCCTTTCCCGCGATGGCAGGCTCCTCGTCTTCCCGCTCGACGAAGTGCCCGAGCTGATGAACGGCGGCAAGGGCGTGATGGCCATGCGTGTGCACGAAGGCGAGGCGATGGTCGGCATCCGCCCCGTCGAGGACATGCTGCGCATCGCGGTGATCGGCCGCGGCGACAAGCGCAACGTGGTCACCGTGAAGGCATCGGACCTCGACCATTATCGCGGCAACCGCGCCCGCACCGGCCGCGTGCTGCCCGGGACGGTGAAGCGTGCCGAGGGATTCGAGTAAGCCGCGAGGCCATTCCTCGCCGTGACATGTCGCGCCGCGTCCTGATCGCCATCGCCATCATCGTGCTGGTCATCATCTTCGGAATGGTGATGACGGTGAAGAAATCGCTGCCGAAGATGCGCAAGGGCGACCCGAATGCCGAGCCGGTGACGCAGCCGGTGCCGAGGAAATAGGCGACGATACCTTTCGTATCGGCACCTCGGCGACTAAAGCGGGAAACGCAGGGGCAGCGAGTCGAAAGCGGGAGCACTCTCGTCGTTCATCGGCATTTCCCTTCGGCGCAGCAACTGTCCTGCAGCTGGATGGGCGGGCAGGCGACCGTGCCGTACGAGCAGAACACGCAGCAATCGCCCGGAAGGGGCTTGAGCATCCGCCCGCAACCGCTGCATTCGTAGAAGTAGAGGCAGCTGTCGGTCGGCATCGTTTCCTCCTTGCGGAACCCGCAATGGGGGCACGTGAGGACGCTCTCGAGGATGGCCGTGCTCATTCGAGGAACATCGCCATGGCGACGATGAGCGCCACGACGATCCAGAAGGCGATGCGCTGGTTGCGAAGCGTGTCGGGTCGCGCGCACGTCCCGTCCACGGCACAGGCCCGCGGCCGGATGTACAGGCGGTGGAAGGCCAGGCCGACGAAGATGACGGTCAGCGTGGCGAACACCGGCTGGTAGGCGGAAAGCCGCTGCATCCGCAAGGTCCACGCGCCGCCCAGCCCGAGCGAGACGAAAAGCAGCGGCACGGTGCAGCAGGCCGTGGCGCCGAGCGCGGACAGGAGGCCTGCCGCGAGGGATAACGGAGTCTTCATCCCTGAAGCGTAAACTCTGTAGTCGTCTACAGGGTCAAGGGGGCGCCATGGACGACCTCACCATCGGCCAGGTCGCGGCCGCCGCGGGTGTCAACAAGGAGACGATCCGCTATTACCAGGCCCTCGGCCTGGTCGCGCAGCCCCGCCGCCCGCCCGGGTCGGTTCGCCGCTACGGAACGACCACGGTCGAGCGGCTGCTCTTCATCAAGCGCGCGCAGCACCTGGGCTTCACCCTCGAGGAGGTAGGCAAGCTGCTGCTGCTCGAGGACGGGCAGGATTGCGCCCGCACGCGCGAGCTGGCCGAGCAGAAGCTGGAGACCATCCGGGCGCGCATCGCCGACCTCGAGCGGATGGAGACGCTGCTCGAAGGGCTCGTGCGGCAATGCCGCCGCGGCAAGCGCCCCCGCGCATGCCCCATAATCGCTACCTTGTCGCGGGCCGACTGACCCGGCATAGTAGTTGCAGCCACACGCCTTTTGCTGCGCTGCAGCGTCCAGGACCGAATCCCACAGGAGGAGTTGCCGATGTCGAAGCAGAGAATCAGCTATGTGCCCCTCGAGCAGATGGACGAGGACATGCGCAAGGAGATGGAACGCTGCCAGCGCGAGGGAACGCCGCGGCCGGAGAGCTCGGCCGTGCGCGCGCACGTGAAAGCGTGCTTCTGGTTCTTCGCCAACTCGTGGCGCGATATCTTCAGGAACGGCGTGCTCGACCACCCGATCAAGGAGCTGTGCCGCCTCTACATCTCGCGCGCGGTGAGCTGCGAGTACTGCGGCAACCAGCGCTCGGTGAAGGCGACCAACGGCGGCATGGTGGAAGACGACGTGCGCGACCTGATGCAGTTCGAGAAATCGTCGCGCTACAACGAGCGCCAGAAAGCCGCGCTCGCCTACGCCGAGGCGATCGCCTACCGGCTCGACACCGACGACGCATTCTGGGAGCGCATGCATCGCCACTTCACCGAGCCCGAGCTCGTGGAGCTGGGCTGCATGATCGGGCTCACGCTCGGGCAGCAGAGCTGGCTGCGCCTGCTCAGCATCGACCATCACCAGTACATGGCGGGGACGACCGCTTCGATGGCGCCCGGGTTCGAGACCGAGGAAGAGCTCAAGCGCTCGAAGTCGTCCGATGCCTACTGGGCCAAGCACGCGAAGGAACAGAAGAATGCGGCGTGACCGTCGGCATTTTCTCGGCGCGATGGGTGCCACGCTGGCGGCATCCGCCCTGCCCGGCTTCGCGCAGGACAACTGGCCCGGCAAGCCCATCCACATCATCGTCCCGTTCACCGCGGGGAGCGCAACGGACATCCTCGCGCGCACGTATGGCGAGCGCCTGAGCGCCGCCTTCGGGCAACCCGTGGTGGTGGAGAACCATCCGGGCGCGGGCGGCACCATCGGCGCGGCGATCACCGCCAAGTCCCCGCCCGACGGCACGACGCTCGTCGTCGTATCGACGGGCCACGTCGTGAACGACGTCCTCTACGACAACATCTCGTACGACACGGTGGGCGACTTCGCCGGCGTGGCGCTGCTGGGCAACCTGCCGAGCGTGCTGATCGTGCCGACCAACCTCGGCGTGAAGAGCGTGAAGGAGCTCGTCGCGCTGGTGAAGCAGCGCAACAACGACATCAACTACTGCACCGCGGGCATCGGCAGCGCCTCGCACATCAACATGCAGAAATTCCTGTCGGCTACCGGCATCAACGGCGTGCACGTGCCGCTCAAGGGGACGCCCGACATGCTGAACGAGATCATGGCCGGGCGCATCCAGATGTCGTGGGCGCCGCTCATCTCGAGCATCGGCCCGATCAAGGACGGCAAGGTGGTCGCGCTCGCCGTGAGCACGAAGGAGCGCTCGTCGGTGCTGCCCGACGTGCCCACGATCGCCCAGGCCGGCTATCCCGCGGGCGAGTTCAACTTCTGGGTCGCGATGCTCGCGCCCGCGAAGACGCCCAAGGAAATCGTGCGCCGCATCAATACCGAGATCCGCAAGGCGAACGAGCAGCCCGACGTGAAGAAGCGCATGGCCAACCTCGGCGCCGAGCCCATGCCGATGACGGCCGAGCAGCTCGACGTGTTCCTCAAGGAAGAGCACGACGTCCTCGGCAAGATCATGAGGGCGGCGAAGAAGACCTGACGCATTGGAGGCCCCGCTCGCGCGCGGGGCCTTCGCCTGCAGCAGAAGACGAGACGCGGCAGCGCGTCGCTCCCGCAACCCGCGCGGCGTTACCACGCCACCGCGTAGCACTCCCTTCGCGGGTCCGCCCCCGCGTGCATGAGGCCGGACGCGGCATCGCGCATCACGCTGCAGACGCCGCCGCCGGCAGCCGGGAACCGCTCCCACTTCTGGATCCGGTGCCCGAGCGCCGCAAGCCCCTCGATGGCCGCCGGCGAGATGCCCCCTTCCACGCACAACGCGCCCGGGACGTAGTCGTGCGGCGCGAACGAGTTGGGAAAGTTGTTGCTCCACACGCGCGGCATCTCGATGGCGCGCTGCAGCGGCATGCCGAACTCGACGACGTTCACGAAGACCTGCAACATGGCCTGCATCTGCACGTCGCCGCCGGGCGTGCCGAGCGCCATGAAGGGCTCGCCGCCGCGCGTGACGAGGGCGGGCGCGGGCGTGAGTCGCGGGCGCTTGAGCGGCGCCACCACGGAGGGATGCGAAGGATCGAGGCGCGACTGCGAGCCGCGCGAGGACACCGCCAGCCCGGTGCCGGGGATGATGGGCGTGTCGTGCTGGTAGTCGCTGAGCGTTCCCGAGTACACATTGCCGTGGCGATCGATCACCGAGCAGTAGATCGTGTCGGGCGCGGCCACCGCCAGCTTCCCGGGACTGCGGCGCAATCGTTCCAGGTGCGCGAGCGACGCTCCTTCGCTGCCGCGCGGCTCGCCGGGGCGCGGCATCTCGCCGAACGCGCGGCTTGCATCGATCCGCGCGCGCTGGCTGCGGGCGTACTCCTCCGACAGCAACCCCTCGACCGGCACGTTCACGAACGCCGGGTCGCCGAGGTAGGCTTCGCGGTCCGCGAAGGCGAGGTCGAGCGCCTCGATGACCCGATGCAGGTATGCCGGCGAATTGTGCTCCATGGCTCCCAGGTCCATGCCGTCGAGCGTCGCGAGCGCCTGCAGCAGCGTGAGCCCCTGGCACCACGCCGGGTTCGCGTGCACCTCGTAGCCGCCATAGCGCGCGGTGAGCGAGCGCTCGACCGGTACGCGGAAGCTGGCCAGGTCGTCGGCCGTGACGAATCCGCGATGCTCGCGGTGGTACTCGCCGATCGCGCGGGCGACGGGGCCCCGGTAGAAGTGATCCCCTGCCGCCACGAGCCCGGCCTCGCGACCCGAAGGCCGCTCCGAGGCCGCGATCATCGCGCCGATGGTGCGCCCGAGGTCCTGCTGCCGGAAGAGCTCGCCCGCCCTTGGCGCCCGGCCGCCGTGCAGGAACACCGCGGCGCTCGAGGGCCACCGTGCGAAGCTGGCGGCATCGGCCGCGATGCTGTTCGCGAGCTTCGCGTACATGCCGAATCCCGCCGACGCGAGCTCCGCGGCCGGCCGCGCGGCCTCGGCGAACGAGATCGTCCCGAAGCGATGCAGCGCCTCGATGTGCGTCGCGGGAGCCGCCGGCATCACCGTGCGCAAC
>DASTGG010000458.1:0-10144 GCA_035719385.1 Usitatibacter sp. | reverse complement strand
GCTTTCGACCAGGCCGGCCTTCTCCAGGTCCGCGAGCACGCGCTTGCGCGCCTCGAACCGGTCGAGGCCCTGGTAGGCGAGCGGCGCGTTCTCGTTCACGCGCGCTTCGAGCGTGAAGATGTTGATGACCGCCAGCCCGTGGCGCGCGCCCACCTGGTAGTCGTTGAAATCGTGGGCGGGCGTGATCTTCACGCAGCCCGTGCCGAACGTGCGATCGACGTACTCGTCCGCGACGATCGGGATGAGCCGGTCGGCGAGCGGCAGGCGCACATTCCTGCCCACGAGGTGCGCGTAGCGGTCGTCGTCGGGATGCACGGCCACGGCCGTGTCGCCCAGCATCGTCTCGGGGCGCGTCGTGGCCACGACCATGTGGCCGCTGCCGTCCTCGAGCGGGTACTTGAGCTGCCAGAGGCTGCCGTTCTCCTCACGCGTTTCCACCTCGAGGTCGGACACCGCCGTCTGCAGCACCGGGTCCCAGTTCACCAGGCGCTTGCCGCGGTAGATGAGCCCCTGGTCGTGCAGGCGGACGAAGACCTCCGTCACCGCGCGGCAGCGTTGCTCGTCCATCGTGAAGTACTCGCGCGACCAGTCGCACGAGGCGCCCAGCCGGCGCATCTGGCGCGTGATTGTGGAGCCCGACTGCTCCTTCCATTCCCAGACGCGCTTCACGAACGCCTCGCGGCCCAGGGCGCGGCGCGAGGTGCCCTCGAGCTCGAGCTGGCGCTCGACCACCATCTGCGTGGCGATGCCCGCGTGGTCCGTGCCCGGCTGCCACAGGACGTTGTAGCCGCGCATGCGGTGGTAGCGCGTGAGGATGTCCATCAACGTCTGCTGGTACGCGTGCCCCATGTGCAGCGTGCCGGTGACGTTGGGCGGCGGAAGCTGGGTGGAGAAGGACGGCTTCGATTCGTCGAAGCCCGCCTTGAAGTAGCCGCGCGACTCCCAGACGGGATACCAGCGCGACTCGATGCCGTGGGGATCGAAGGCTTTGGCGAGTTCCATAGGAACCCGTTATTTTACGCGACCGCGCTCCCGAGCCTCGGCGATCGCATCGCCGATCATGTTGGCGAGCTCCCCGTGCAGCTCGCCGATGGCGCTCGCCACGGCGGCGTGGACCTCCGCAGCGAGATGCTCCAGCAGCCGGCGCTCGAGGCTCCTCCCGAGCCGCCGCTCCACCTCGGCCATGACGCGGTCGACCACTTCGCGGGTGAGGGGGTCGTCGATGGGGCCGGCGCCCGGCTCCGGGGGCGCCTCGACCAGGTCCGTCAGGACCGGCACGCCGCCGGTCTCGGAGCCGTCCCGCGGCGGCGCCACGCTGTGCCGGCGCAGCAGCGCGTCGGCCTTGCCCAGCACGTCCTTGTCGTCCGCCACCGTCACTCTCCTTGCCGCCGCTCGCCTTCGATCGCGTTCACGCGGATGTCGTAGCCGCGCTTCCTGTAGAACGCGTAGCGGGCGCGCGCGCGCTGCTTGTCCTCGTCGTCGGTGGCCACGATCTCGAGCATGCGCTCGAACGTGGAGAAGAAGGGCGGCCACTCGTCGTCCATGTTGAGCAGGACATCGTGGTGCGGCAGGTGTTCATCCGACTGCGCCAGGATGATCGGGGTCTCCCCGGCGACCGGCGCGCCGGCGAAGCAGTGCGGAACGAAGCGCGTGGCCTGGAACGTCCACAGCGCCTTGTCCAGCGCCTCCAGCGTGCGCCGGTCGCGGCAGTAGACGACCAGCCGGCTCTCGCTCTCGTAGGCCTTCGTGGCGAGCCGGCAGGCGAAGCGCAGCTTGTCCTCGGCGTAGTGGTAGAAGTCGATCCGCGTCACGCCGCCGAGCGCCGGACGAGGAATTGCGACAGCAGCGCCACCGGGCGGCCCGTCGCGCCCTTCTCGGCGCCCGACTTCCACGCGGTGCCGGCGATGTCCAGGTGCGCCCAGGGGTACTCCTTCGCGAACCGCGACAGGAAGCAGGCGGCGGTGATGGAGCCGCCGGCGCGCGTGCCGATGTTCGGGAAGTCGGCGAAGTTGGACTTGAGCTGCTCCTGGTAGTCGTCCCAGAGGGGCAGGTGCCACGCGCGGTCCCACGCGGCCTCGCCGGCCTGGAGCACCTCGCGGGCGAGCGAATCGTTGTTGGAGAAGAGCCCGGTGGCGACGTGGCCCAGCGCGATCACCATGGCGCCGGTGAGGGTGGCGATGTCGATCACCGCGGCGGGCTTGTAGCGCTCGACGTACGTGAGGGCATCGCAGAGGATGAGCCGCCCCTCGGCGTCGGTGTTCAGGATCTCGACGGTCTGGCCGGACATCGTGGTCACGATGTCGCCCGGCTTGATCGCGTTGCCGCCCGGCATGTTCTCCGTGGCGGGGATGACGCCGACCACGTTGATCGGCAGCTGCATGCTGGCGACGGCCTTCATCGTGCCCAGCACGCTCGCCGCGCCGCACATGTCGAACTTCATCTCGTCCATCTCCGCGGACGGCTTGATCGAGATGCCCCCCGTGTCGAAGGTGATGCCCTTGCCCACGAGCGCGACCGGAGGCTCGTCGTGCTTCGCCGCGCCGTGGTACTCCATCACGATGAATTTCGGCGGCTGGCGGCTGCCCTGCGCCACGGCGAGGAACGCGCCCATGTTGAGCGCCTCGATGTCCTTCTGCTCGAGCACCTGCACCTTGATGCCGCTCGCCTTGGCGAGGGACACCGCCTGCTCGGCGAGATAGGCCGGCGTGCAGTAGTTGCCGGGCAGGTTGCCCAGGTCGCGCGCGAGCGAGACGCCCTCGCCGATGGCCATCGCGCGCTGCACCGCGGCCTCGCCCTCGGCGATCTCGGTGCGGCTCTCCACGTGCAGCACCACCTTCCTGAGCACGCGCTTCTGCTCGGGCGGCTTGCTCTTCATGCGGTCGAAGCGGTAGACGCCTTCCATGATCGCCACCACCGCCTGCTCGATGCGCCACGGCACGTCGCGCTTCTTCACGGGCAGCTCGGTGAGGAACACGGTGGCTTCCGAGGCGCCGGTGTTCTTCAGCGCGGCGACCGCCGCGTTGAGCGCCTTGCGATACGCCGCCTCGTTGAACTCGCGCTCCTTGCCCAGGCCCACGAGGAGCACCCGGTCGGCGGCCACCTGGGCCACGTTGTGCAGGAGGAGGGTCTTGCCGAGCGCCCCCTCGAGGTCGCCCTTGCGGAGGACCTCGCTCAGGTACTGGCGGGACGCCACGTCGATGGCATGCGCAGGGCCGGAGAGCTTGCGGCCGTCGAACACGCCGACGACCACGCACCCGGAACGCTGCTTCTCGGGACTGCCGCTCTTTATGCTAAATTCCATGCGTTCCGCTCGGCCTGGACGAGTTGCGATTGCCGCGGATTATATCTCCCCAGCCGCGGCGAGCGAGCGCACCGTGATCTTCCAACGCAGCCTCATCCGCGAGTTCAGCCTCATCGCGATCGCCGTGGTCGCGGTGCTCCTCGCGATCATCCTCACGCGGCTGCTCATCCTGCTGCTCGGGAAGGCGGCCATCGGCGACGTGCCGCCCGAGGCCGTGATGGGCCTCATCGCCTTCGGCATCCTCACCTACCTGCCCGTGCTGCTCGGCATCGCGGTCTTCATCGCGGTGCTGCTGGCGCTCACGCGCAGCTACCGCGACAGCGAGATGACGGTGTGGTTCACGTCGGGGCTGTCCATCGCCGCATGGATCCGGCCGGTCATGCAGTTCGCGCTGCCCGTGGCGCTGGTGTGCGCGCTGCTCTCGCTCGTGGTGGCGCCGTGGTCGCAGAACCAGAGCATCGAATACCAGCGCCTGCTCGAGAGCCGCGACGAGGTGTCGATGGTGACACCCGGCGTGTTCACCGAGTCGCGCAGCGCCGACCGCGTGTTCTTCGTGGACAAGATCTCCGAGCGCGACGACGTCGTGAACAACATCTTCGTGCAGTCCATCCAGAACAACCGCATGGGCGTGATGGTGGCGAAGAAGGGCTACATCGAGACCGCGCCCAACGGCGACCGCTTCGTGGTGCTGCTCAACGGCCGCCGCTACGAGGGCACGCCGGGCGCGCTCGATTACCGCACCGTGGACTTCGACCGCTACGCCGTGCGCATCGAGCCGCGCGAGCTCAAGCGCCAGGCGCCGCCGAGCAAGGCGATGACGACGCCCGCGCTGCTGATCGAGCACCGGCCCGAGCAGGTCGCGGAGCTGCACTGGCGCATCGCGCTGCCGATCGCGGTGCTCATCATGGGTCTCTTCGCGGTGCCGCTTTCCTTCGTGAACCCGCGCTCCGGGCGCTCCTGGAACCTCGTGTTCGCGGTGCTCGTCTACGCGCTCTACAACAACCTGCTGTCGATCTTCCAGGCGTGGACGGCGCAAGGAAAGATCTCCCCCTGGGTGGGCCTGTGGCCCGTGCACGCCGCGATGATCGCCATCCTCGCGATCATGTTCTGGAGGCAGCTCTACGGCTTTCGCTGGCACGCGCTCGGGCGCGCCGACGCTCGCTCGTAGCGGCATCGGCACGGTATAATTTCGGGTTCCGGTGCAATGCCGGAAACTGCTGTCGGTGCAAGTCAGGGATCCACGGAGAGGTGGATGAGTGGTTTAAGTCGCACGCCTGGAAAGCGTGTTTGGGTTAACAGCCCAACGGGGGTTCGAATCCCCCCCTCTCCGCCAATTACCGCATCCATCGAATCCGCGACGACTTCATTCCCTACGACCTGGCCAGCACGACAGACGTCTCGCGCTGCCGATCCGGGATCGTCCAATACGCGTCGAGCAGCCGATCCTTTTCCGCCGCGGACACGAGCCGGAAGCCGTGCCGCTCATAGAAGCGGATGGCCCATTGCGCGGCGGCCCATGTGCCCACGAGCAAGCGCGTTTCCGTCCGCGCCAAGAGGTGGTCGATGAGCGCGCTGCCGATGCCTTCGCCCTGGCGGCCGGGGAGCACATATGCATGCCGGATGAGCGTGACGTCGCGCACGGCCTGCAGCCCCATCACGCCGACCAGCCGGCCCGATTCCTCGAACCCCCAGAAATCGACGCCCGCGGCGATCTCGCCTTCGAGCTCGGCGCGCGGCATGTACGGCTCGTGCCAGCGATCCGCCGGAATGATGCCGCGATAGGCCTCGGCCGCTTCGTTCACGATCGCCTCGATCGCCGGCACGTCGGCATCGGCGCACTGCCTGATCATTTCCTGGACATCCCTTGACGCGGGAGGTGATCCCCGAGACGCAGTCGGGGAATCATGGACCATCTTTCTTGTCCGTTGAAGCATGCTCTCCGTCCTCCTCGCCGCGCTCGTGATCGGCCCCGCCTTCTCGGGCTCGTGGTACGACCCGGCCCACAATGGCGAGGGCTTCACGCTGCAGGTGCTCGACAACGGCACGGCGCTCGCGCTGTGGTACACGTATCCGCCGGCGGGGTCCCCTGCGCAACAGGCGTGGATCTACGCTTCCGACGGCATCGTCGACGGCGACACCATCCGCTTCCAGAACGCGTACACCACGCGCGGCCCGCGCTTCGGCGCGCAGTTCGATCCGTCGGCGGTGCAGCTCATTCCCTGGGGAACGATCGAATTGCGCTTCACCGGGTGCAATAGCGGACAGTTCAGCTATTCCGGGCCGGCGGCGTGGGGCTCGGGCGGATACGGGTTGACGCGGCTCACCGCGCTCTCCGAGCTCGAGTGCGCCGGCAAGCGTCGCCTTTCCACGACGGGCGCGCGCAGCATCGACGGCCTGCGCAGCCGCAGCGGCAGCTGGTTCGACCCCGCCCATAACGGCGAGGGCTGGCAGGTCGAGGAGCTGCCGGACGGACGCACGCAGGTGTACTGGTTCACGTACGACGCGCGCGGCGAGCAGGCGTGGACCATCGGCGTTTCCGACACTTCGGGCACCAGCATGACGGTCGCGCAGAACCTGCGCCCGGTCGGCACCCACTTCGGCAGCGCCTTCAGCTCCAGCCAGATAACCCTCCAGAACTGGGGGCGGCTCGAGCTGCAGCTCGATAGCTGCTTGCTGGGCAGCGCGCGCTGGGAATCGACGCAAAGCGATTTCGGCAGCGGCTCGCTTCGCCCCACGCGCCTCTCGATACCGGCAGGCGCGGTATGCATCGACGGCACGCCCTCGGTGCCCAACTCGGTGACGTGGGGCGCGGCGGCCAGCATGCCGCGAGCGCAATCGGAAGCGGCGAGGGCGATCGTCGGCTCGCAGTCGTTCATCGCCGGCGGATTCACCGAGCCGCGCAGCTTCCAGCGCTTCGATGCGGCCACCAACAGCTGGACGCCGCTGCCCGACCTGCCCGGCGGGCGGGACCACCCGGTGTCGACGGCGATCGACGGCAGCGTGTACGTGGCCGGCGGCAACGCGAACGGTGGCGGCGACCAGTCCACGAGCGGCTGGCGTTACATCGTCGGCGAGAACCGTTGGGAGGCCGTGCCCCAGCTGCCGTCGCCGGTCGCATCCGGCGCGGCGGTGCTCGGCGGCTATGGCTGGTTCGGCTCGTCCGACGGCTCGCTCACGCAGTTCAACCCGCGCACGCGCGCCACGCGCGTCATTCCGGGCGACAACCGCGCGCCGCGCGATCACTCGCAGGTCGTGGCCTTCGCGGGCGAGCTGTGGATGATCGGCGGACGCGGCACGGGCGAGACCGCGCGCGTCTCCATCTTCGATCCCGCGAGCGAGACGTGGCGTGCGGGGCCCCCGATGCGCGTGCCCCGCGCCGGATCGGCAGCCGCGGCGAGCGACACGATGCTCGTCGTGGCGGGAGGCGAGGTCGTGCAGAACGGCTCGGGCGTCTCCGGAATCGTCGAGGCGATCGCGGCCGGCGACACGTCCTGGCAGGATCTCTCGTCACTGCCCACGCCGGTGCAGGGCGCGAGCGGCGCGATCAACGGGAATGCGTTCTACGTGTTCGGCGGCTCGACGATGCCGGGCGGCATCCAGAACATCGGCACGGTGCAGATGGCCACGTTCTCCACGACGACGATTTCCTTCGCGGCCGCGGCCGCGACCGGCGCGCCCAACTCGAGCGTCGATGTCTCGATCGTGCGCAGCGGCAGCACGAGCGGCAGCTACGACGTGTACTACACGATCGACGGCGAGGGATGCAACGGCTCGTTCACCGCCGGGCCGATCACCTTCGGCGGCGGCGATACGAGCAAGACGATCTCCGTGCCGCTGCGCGCGCGCGGCACCTGCACGGTGTGGCTCGTCCCTTCCAGCGTCATCGGCAGCCTTCGCGTCATGTCGATCACGGTGGTGCCCGTGGTCCCCGGCTGTCCCGCGCCTGCGAACGACGTCGTCCCCGCCCGGCTCGCGGGCATGGGCACGCCGCTGCTGCAGCGGCAGAAGTCGGGACAGGTCCTGCTCATGGACCTGCCGGCGATCCCGTCGGGGGCGAGCGGCCAGATCGCTTTCGGCGAATCCGCGGGCGGCGCTTACACGCCGCAGCCCGTGACGCTGGAGATCAGCATCAGCCGCTGTCCGGCGGTCATCGACACCGACTACAGCAATTTCTGCAACCTGAAGAGCACCAACGGCAACTACAACGCGATCCAGTGGCTGTTCAGGCCTTCGGGCCCCATCGTCGATGCGGCCAGCGCGAATCAGCGCGGATTGTGCTGGGCCGGGGACCAGGGGCCTTACTACGTGAACGCTCGGTGGACGTACACGGCGTGCGCGTTCGGCGTCGAGACCTGCGGATTCGCGATCGAATACAACCCGGGCGGCTACTGACCGCGCTCGCCGCGCGGCTGCGGTGTCGATGACTGGACTCGAGCCCGCGGTGAAGCTTCGTGCCTGGGCGGCACGCCCGACCATTCTCTTCGCTGCGGCGTACCTGCTCAATGGGGTGCTGCACGAGGCCTCGCACGCCATCGCCGCCATCGCGCTCGCTGTCCCCGCCGTGCTCTTCCAGTACCGCGTCGACATCCGGGACGAGGACGCCGCGCCGTGGGAGCACGCCGTGATCGCCGCGGCGGGGCCCGTCGTGAGCGGTGCGTTCGCGATGATCTGCGCGGCCGCCTATCGGCACGGCGCCGGGCGCCCGGGCCAGCTCATGCTCCTCTACCTCGCGGCGATCGCGGCGCTCGTGCTCTTCGGGAACATGATGTCGCCCGTGGGCGATTTCGCGCGCATGGAAGACGCGCTCGACATGCCGTCGATGGCACGGCAGGTGATGCTCGCCGCCGGGTTCGCCGGGCTGGTCGCGGCGCTCTTCGTCGCGGGGCGCGAGCTGCGTGCCTGGTTTCCGGCGGACGTTTCGCGGGCGGGCGGCATCGCGATCTTCATCGCCGCGCCCGCGCTGGTCGGCACCGGCATCGCCACGCTCATGGCGCAGCCGATTCCGGACGGGTTCACCTACGCGCGGCTGAGCGAAAGCCTGGTGTGGGTCGTCGCCGCGATCGGGGCGTGGCGCGGGAGGCCGGCGCGCGCTCCATCACCGCTGCGCCCCGAATGGCATGCGCTCGACGCGGTGATCGTGATCGCCGCGGTGATCGCGGTGCGGGGCCTCGTGCGCGGCATCATCCTGCCCGCGTAGGTCACGAGTCGCGTCGAAGCCCGCCGATGCGACCGCGCCACTGGCAAGCGCCGAGCTGCAGGCCGGCGCGCCCCGAGAACGCGACGACGCTGCCCTCGATTTCCCGCGCGGAGAACGTGCCGCTCGCCGCCGCAATGCCGGTGATCGCATTGGCGGTGCAATTCACGGTGCCGTCGATCGCGCCGAGCCTGCCCGCCTGCGAATAGTTGCCGGTGAACGTGCACGTCGTGCTCGGCTGCACCGCGACGATCGTGATGTTCGAGCCTTGCGTCACGGTGATCGTGGAGGGCTCCTCGACGTAGCCGTTGCCGCCCGGGCAGCCGCTCCACTCGCCGAGCATCGCGCCGAGGTAGCGGCCGGCGAGATTGTTGCCGCGCCAGGTCTGCCGCGTGATCGCCTTGGTCACGCTCACGCCGTCGGCCACGTACGTGATCGTCGCCGTAGTGAGCGTGTTGAGCGTGAAGGTCACGGTGCCGGCCTCGCGCACGTTGGCCGAAGCGTTGAAGGGGCCGCCGAACCAGGGGCCATTGGTCTGGTACAGCTTGCCGGTATAGACGAGCCCGTCGGAGGTCGTCGTGGCGTACGTCACCTCGGACCCCACGTACCACGTCGGCTTGCCGGCCGTGTCGTACACGAAGAACGTCGCGAAGAGCACGTCCGCCTGCTGGATCACGTTGACGCCCCAGCCGGATTCGTCCGACTTGAACCAGAGGTCGCTCGCATCGGTCGCGAAGGTGACCGCATGTGCAGGCAGGAAAAGGGTGGCGATCGTGGCGACCGCGGCGAGCAGGCGACGCATGGCATTCCGTTCGTGGGTGGATCGGGGATTCTAACCGGCGAAGCGCAGGCGCACGCGCCGGCCGGCCGGCCCAAAGGAAAAGGCCGGCTCGAGAGCCGGCCTTTTCGTTGACGCAAAACCCTTATGCAGTTACAGGCAGAGGGGGCAAGCGGCGTAAACCATCGTGGTCAGTCCAGCGAGAACCGCCCCGGCTGCAACGGCAATCTTCAGGGTTTTAGATCTCACGGATCACCTCCTTTCGATGGGTTGGGCAGGCTTCATTCTAGCGTGCATCGGCCGTTTTGGGACAGTGTGCGAAAATCGCGCGCTCCAGCCTTCCGGAGCCTGCCGTTGATCCCCCGCGTCGTGAAGCCCCCGGAGTCCGCCGAGTACGCCACGCCCGAGCTGTGCCGCATCCTCGAGTCGTGGAACGACCCGGTCGACCCCGCAGTGTCCATCGCCCGTGCACGCGTCGCGCCCGGCATCGCGACGAAGCTGCACCGCTTGCGCGGCGTGGTCGAGCGCTACGTGGTGCTGCGTGGGACGGGCCGCGTGCGCGTGGGCGAGGCGATCGAGCAGGAGGTGGCTCCGGGCGACGTCGTCATCATCCCCGCGGGCATCACGCAGCGAATCGCGAACACCGGCGACGCCGACCTGGTTTTCTATTGCATTTGCACGCCCCGTTTCACGCAGGAGAGTTATGAATCGCTCGACTAGCGCGGCCCTGCTGGCCGCGATCGTCTCGTCCCTTGCCACCGTCGCGGCAGCCGCGCTGCCCGACGAGATCCAGGTCTACACCAGCGACATCAACAAGCCGGGCGAGGTCGGCCTCGAGCTGCACGTCAACACGACGCCCAGCGGCCGCTCG
>DASTGG010000457.1:0-10107 GCA_035719385.1 Usitatibacter sp. | reverse complement strand
CCCCGACGCCGGCAACCGGCCGGTTGCCGTGAACGGGGTGCGTCCCCGGGGTGCGTCCCCTCAAAGGAGCTCTTCCAGCCGGATCCTCACCACGGGCGCGGGTATCGTCGGCAACGCCTGGATGCGGCGGATGGCGGCATTGATGTTCTTCTCGAGCGTGCGGTGCGTGAGGATGACCACGTCGGTCTGCTCCTCCCCCTCGGCCGCTTCCTTCTGGAAGATGGCGTCGATGGAGATGTCGAGGTCCGCGCAGATGCGGGTCACGTCCGCCAGCACGCCCGGCCGGTCCAGCGCGCGCAGGCGCAGGTAGTAGCCGGTCTCCACCTCGTCCATGGGCAGGATCGGCTCGCTCGAGAGGCGGTCCGGCTGGAACGCGAGGTGCGGCACGCGATGCTCGGGGTCGGAGGTCGCCATGCGCGTCACGTCCACGAGGTCCGCCACGACCGCGCTCGCCGTGGCTTCCGCGCCAGCACCGCGGCCGTAGTAGAGCGTGGGGCCCACCGCATCGCCGTTCACCAGCACCGCGTTCATGACGCCCTCGACGTTGGCGATCAGGCGCCGCGCCGGGATGAGCGTCGGATGCACGCGCAGCTCGATGCCCTTGGGCGTGCGCCGCGTGATGCCGAGCAGCTTGATGCGATAGCCCAGGCCCTCGGCGTACTTGAGGTCGACCGCCGTGAGCTGGCTGATGCCCTCGGTGTACGCCTTGTCGAACTGCATCGGGATGCCGAAGGCGATGGCGGCGAGGATCGTGAGCTTGTGCGCCGCGTCGATGCCCTCGACGTCGAACGTGGGATCGGCCTCGGCATATCCCAGGCGCTGCGCCTCGGCGAGCACCATGTCGAAGGGCAGCCCCTTGTCCCGCATCTCCGAGAGGATGTAGTTGCAGGTGCCGTTGATGATGCCGGCGATCCACTCGATGCGGTTGGCGGTGAGGCCCTCGCGGATGGCCTTGATGATCGGGATGCCGCCGGCGACGGACGCCTCGAACGCCACCATCACGCCCTTCTCCAGCGCGCGCGCGAAGATCTCCGTGCCGTGCCTGGCGAGCAGCGCCTTGTTGGCGGTGACGACGTGCTTGCCGCTCGCGATCGCCTTGAGGACGAGGTCCTTCGCCACCGTGTCGCCGCCGATGAGCTCGACGACGATGTCGATGTCGGGACGTTCGACGATCGTGGCCGCCGAGGCCACCAGCTCGATGCCTTCGAGCGAGACCTTGCGCTCCTTCTTCAGGTCGCGCGCGCTCGCGACCTTGACGACGATGTCGCGGCCCGCGCGGCGCGAGATCTCCTCGCGGTTGCGGCGCAGGACCTCGATGGTGCCGCTGCCGACCGTTCCCAGGCCCAGCAGCCCTACCGTGATTGGCTTGATTGAATTCACTTTGTATCGCCAACGCAAAAGCTGGAACGCAGGGCGGTCATTCGCGCGCGCATGGCGACAGGCCGACGACAGCGAAATCCGGCCTTCGACTCCGCGACCCTGCGTTTCCGCTTTCGCTCTATTTGAGGCCGTCCTTGCGGAACATGTCCTTGATCCCGCGGATCGCCTGCCGCGAGCGGCTCTCGTTCTCGATGAGCGCGATGCGCACGTGGTCGTCGCCGTAGTCGCCGAACCCGATGCCGGGCGACACGGCCACCTTCGCTTCCCTGAGCAGCTTCTTCGAGAACTCGATCGAGCCCATCGCGAGGTACGGCTCCGGGATCTTCGCCCAGACGTACATCGTCGCCTTCGGCTTCTCGACCATCCAGCCGGCCTCGTGCAGCCCCTTCACCATGACGTCGCGGCGCTTCTGGTACTTGAGGCGGATCTCCTCGACGCACTCCTGCGGTCCCTCGAGCGCCGCCACGGAGGCGACCTGCAGCGGCGTGTACGTGCCGTAATCGTGGTAGCTCTTGATGCGCGCGAGCGCGTTCACCAGCTCGGAGTTGCCCACCATGAAGCCGATGCGCCATCCCGCCATGTTGTAGCTCTTCGACATGGTGAAGAACTCGACCGCCACGTCGCGCGCGCCCGGCACCTGCATGATCGAGGGCGCCTTCCAGCCGTCGAAGGTGATGTCGGCGTAGGCGAGATCGTGCACGACCAGGATGTTGTGCTGCTTGGCGAGCGCGATGACCTTCTCGAAGAAGTCGAGCTCGACGCACTTCGCCGTCGGGTTCGAGGGGAACCCGATGATCATCATCTTCGGCTTCGGGATGAGCTCGCGGATGGCGCGCTCGGCCTCCTCGAAGAAGTCCACGCCCGGCGTCATGCGCACCGAACGGATGTCGGCGCCGGCGATGATCGCCCCGTAGATGTGGATCGGGTAGCTCGGGTTCGGAACCAGCACCGTGTCGCCGCGGTCCAGAGTTGCGAGCATGAGGTGCGCGAGCCCCTCCTTCGAGCCGATGGTGACGATCGCCTCGCGGTCCATGTCGAGGTCCACGTCCCAGCGGCGCTTGTACCACTGGCAGATCGCGCGCCGCAGCTTGGGAATCCCCTTGGAGACGGAGTAGCCATGGGTATCTTCGCGTTGCGCGACCTCGACCAGCTTGTCCACGATGTGCCGTGGCGTGGGCCCGTCGGGGTTGCCCATGGACAGGTCGATGATGTCCTCGCCCGCGCGGCGAGCCGCCATCTTCAGCTCGTTGGTGATGTTGAAGACGTAGGGCGGCAGGCGCTTGATGCGCGTGAATTCGGGGACCACGGGCTTGGAAGTGTCGTTGAGGTTCATACCCGGTACGATGCTGCGCTGCAAAAGTGCAAATTCTAGCAGGCCGGGAGGGGCTTAAGTCCTTGAAATTCCATCTTGACCAAATGGCGGGCAGGAACGCCTTCACCGGGTACGGCGAAGGCTACGTCGCGGTGAACGGGGCGCGGCACCAGGAAAGCCTCGTGGTGGGTGCCGACCGGCTGATCACCGATTGGCCGGTCCGCTCCGTCCAGGGCCTGCACGCGGACCACCTGGCCGCCATCGTCGAGCTGCGCCCGGAGATCGTGCTCCTCGGCACCGGGGCGCGGCTGGACTTTCCCAGCCCGGCCCTGCTCGCCCCGCTCTACAAGGCCGGGATCGGCGTGGAAGTCATGGACACGCCGGCGGCCTGCCGCACCTACAACATCCTGCTCGGCGAGGGACGCAACGTGATCGCCGCCCTGATCCTCGAATGAATGGACCGCGCATCGCCGGCCTGGCGGCGGCGATCGTGGTCGGGCTCGGCGCGGTCTCGTTCCTCTATCATCGCGCCTCCATGGTGCCGGAGCCCATGGAGCTCGCGGAGCTCAACCGCATCGCCCTCCAGCTCGCCAGCGATGCCCGGGAATCGCAGCGCCTGGCCGGGCTGGTCGCCACCGGCCAGGTGAACGAGCACTACGCCAAGGCACAGCACGAAAAGCTGGCCGAGGACCTCGGCGAGGCGCGCAAGAAGCTGGACGAGCCGCCGCCCCAGGGGCGGGCCGGCGACGTGAAGCGAATGGAAGCGCTCGTCGCGCGGATGGACGAGCTGCTGGCCGACGCGCCCTCGAAGACCACCGACCGGGCCGCCATGACGGCGCTCGCCGGCGAGCACGGCCGCATCGCCGCCGAGCTGGAGCAGCTGGCGCGGCCGTGAAGATCCTCGACCTCTTCCTCGGCATCATGTCCGCCATCGGCGGCAACGTGGACATGGGCCAGCTCGTGTTCACGATCGCCGGCGGGGCGAAGTTCGGCTATGCGCTGCTCTGGACGGTCGTCCTGGGCACGGCGGCCATCATGGCGTTCGCGGAAATGTCCGGCCGCGTCGCCGTCGTGCTGAAGCGCCCCGCGTTCGAGCTCATCCGCGAGCGCGCCGGCGACCGCATGGGGCTCGTGGTGCTCATCGCCTCCAGCGGCGTCAACGTGCTCACGTGCACGGCGCAGGTCGCCGCGATCGCCGCCATCCTGCAGTTCCTCTTCGGCGGCAACTACCACGCGATGATGGTCCTGGGCGCCGGCGTGCTGTTGCTCGCGGTCTTCTTCCTCAAGTTCGAATGGCTCGATCGCGTGTTCGGCCTGCTCGGGCTGGCGCTGCTGGTGTACGTGGGCGTCGCCTTCTCCCTGCAGCCCGACTGGTCGAAGGTGGCCTGGGGTTTCGTGCCGCTGCGGCCGTCGGAGGACATGCCGGGGCTCGCCGTGTACGCGTACTACGTGGTCGGGCTCTTCAGCGCGATCCTCATGCCCTACGAGGTGCACTTCTACTCCTCGGGCGCCATCGAGGAGAAATGGAAGCCGAAGGACCTGCCGGCGAATTTCGCGAACGCCGTCGTCGGCTTCGCCCTCGGCGGCGTGCTCACGGTCGCCCTCATCGTCTCGGGCGCCCAGGCGTTCTTCGGCCAGGGCATCGACCCGCACCTCATCGGGACCGTGGCGGTGCCGGCGGCCATGGCGTTCGGCCTGAAGGGGCTGCTCGTCGCGCTGCTCGGCATGCTGTCGGCGATCGCGGGCGCGGCGACCGAGACCGCGCTCGCGTCGGCCTACAGCATCGCCCAGTTCTTCCGCCTGCCCTGGGGCAAGGACAAGAAGCTCGAGGAGGCGCGCATCTACCACGCCTGCTGGATCGCGATGATGCTCGCCGGCCTCGCGATCGCCAGCACCGGCGTGAACGCGGTGGACATCGTCGAGTACTCCGTGATCTTCGCGGTCGTCGTGCTGCCTTTCACGTATTACCCGATCCTGCGCGTGGCGGGCGACCGCAGGCTCATGGGCGAGCACGTGAACAGCCGCGCCGTGAACGTCCTCGGCTGGACCTTCCTCGTGCTGATCGCGATCTCGGCGGCCGCCGCGGTGCCGCTCATGATCGTGACGCACATGGGAGAGGGATGACCCGCCCGGTTCACGCCAGCCCGCGCAGCTCCCTCAGCAGCACCGACAGCACCGCGAGGTCGAGCGGCCCGGTGCGCTTGAGCTCCTCGGTCATCGTCCTCAGCCGCGCGATCCCGGTCGCGTAGCGCTCCTTCCACGCCGCCAGCAGCGCCGCGGGATCCTGCGCATCGGACATCCTCGCGACCGACGTCGTGAGCGCGCGTTGCTGGCTCGCGAGGTCGTCGCGCAGCGCGTTGCGCGCCAGCGCCTGCCACTGCGTGTCCGTGGGAAGGTCGGTGATGCGGTCCGCGAACCAGCGCAGCTCGAGCTCGCCCACGAGGGCGAAGTAGAGCGCGGCGACGGCTTCCGGCCGCTTCTTCTGCTCGATCGCCACCTCGGTCACGTCCAGCGCCGCGTAGAGCGCGCCCAGGCTCGCGACGCTGCGCGCGATGGCCTGCGGCACGCCCTTCTCCTCGAGCGCCGCCACGGCCTCGTTCCACGCGTTGCGATCGCCCGCCGAGAGCAGGTCGGGGATGTGCGCCCTCAGCTCCGCGAGCGTCGGCTGGAAGAAATCGAGCACCTGCGCGATCGGCAGCTTCTCGCGCCGGCGGCGCAGGAACCACAGCGTCGCGCGCAGGACCAGCCGTCCCACCTCGATGAGCATCCCGTACTGGACCTCGGCGGCCACGCGGTTGTCGAGGGCGTCGATCTCGTGCCACAACGCCTCCAGGCCGTAGATGTCGCGCACCAGGACATAGGCGCGCGTGACCTCGGCGGGCGTGGCGCCGGACTCCTCCATCATGCGATGGACGAAGACCGAGCCCGTGCGGTTGATCATCGTGTTGGCGACGACGGTGGCGATGATCTCGCGCCTGAGCGGATGGCGCGCCATCTGCGCGGCATAGCGGCTGCGCAGCAGCGGCGGGAAGTAGCCCACCAGCGTGCGCGCCACGTATTCGTCCGCTACCAGGTCCGAGCCCGTCAGCTCGTCGAAGAGCCACATCTTCGAATAGGCGAGCAGCACCGCGCGCTCGGGCGCCGTGAGGCCGTCCTTGCCGAGCCGGCGCTCGGCGACCTCGTCCTCCGAGGGCAGGAACTCGACGGCGCGATTGAGCCGTCCCGCCTTCTCCAGGAAGCGCATGAACGCCGCCTGCGCATCGAGCATCTTGCGCCCGCGCACGCCCGACACCGACAGCGACTGCGTCTGGTAGTAGTTGTCGGCGAGGACGAGCCCGCCCACGTCCTCGGTCATGTCCGAGAGCAGCGCGATGCGCTGCGGCTCGTCGATCGTCCCGTCGGCCTTGATCAGCCCGAGGAGGATCTTGATGTTCACCTCGTGGTCGGAGCAGTCCACGCCGGCAGAGTTGTCGATCGCATCGGTGTTGATGCGCCCGCCCTCGAGCGCGAACTCGATGCGGCCGAGCTGCGTGAAGCCCAGGTTGCCGCCCTCGGCCACGACCTTGCAGCGCAGGTCCCTGCCGTTCACGCGGATGGCATCGTTGGCGCGGTCGCCCGCCTCGGTGTTGCTCTGGCGCGTGGCCTTCACGTAGGTGCCGATGCCGCCGTTGTAGAGCAGGTCCACGGGCGCCTCGAGGATCGCCTTGAGCACGTCCTGCGGCGCTCCCTCGGCCATCTCGACGCCGAGGACCCTCTGCGCCTCGGGCGAGAGCGCGATGGTCTTGGCGCTGCGCGGGTACACGCCGCCGCCCTTCGAGATGAGGCGCCTGTCGTAGTCGTCCCACGAGGAGCGCGGCATCGCGAAGAGCCGCGCGCGCTCGTCGAACGCCGCCTGCGTGTCCGGCGCCGGGTCGATGAAGATGTGCCGATGGTCGAAGGCCGCCACCAGCCTGATGTGGCGCGACAGCAGCATGCCGTTGCCGAAGACGTCGCCCGACATGTCGCCGATGCCGACCACGGTGAAGTCCTGCGCCTGCGTATCGACGCCGAGCTCGCGGAAGTGGCGCTTGACGCTCTCCCACGCGCCCTTCGCCGTGATGCCCATCTTCTTGTGGTCGTAGCCCGCGCTGCCGCCGGAGGCGAAGGCGTCCCCCAGCCAGAAGCCGTACTCGGCCGAGATGCCGTTGGCGATGTCGGAGAAGGTCGCCGTGCCCTTGTCGGCGGCGACCACGAGGTAGGGATCGTCCGGGTCGTGGCGCACGACGTCGCGCGGCGGCACGACGCTGCCGGCCACGAGGTTGTCGGTGACGTCCAGCAGGCCGCGCAGGAAATCCCGATAGCACGCGATGCCTTCCTTCATGAACGCCTCGCGCTCGCTCGGCGGGGGCGCGCTCTTCAGGATGAAGCCGCCCTTCGAGCCCACCGGGACGATGACCGCGTTCTTCACCATCTGCGCCTTCATGAGCCCCAGCACCTCGGTGCGGAAGTCCTCCGGGCGGTCCGACCAGCGCAGCCCGCCGCGGGCGACCTTGCCGCCGCGCAGGTGGATCGCCTCGAAGCGCGTCGAATACACCCACACCTCGAACAGCGGCCGCGGCTCCGGCAGCTCCGGGACGCTGGCCGATTGCAGCTTGAGCGAGAGGTACGGCTTGCGCGCGCCCTCGGCGTCGCGGACCCAGAAATTGGTGCGCAGCGTCGCGCGGATGAGGTACAGGTAGCGGCGCAGGATGCGGTCCTCGTCCGCCATGGTGACGCCGTTGAACGCCGCCCAGATCTCGTCGTTCAGCTGCTTCTGCGCCGCCTCGCGGCCCTCGGCGAGCGTGGGATCGAAGCGCACGTGGAAGAGGCGCACGAGCTGCGCGGCGATCGCCGGGTGCGCCGCGAGCGTCTGCTCGATGTACGCCTGGCTGTAGGTGAACCCCGCCTGCTTGAGGTACTTCGCGTAGGCGCGCAGCAGCACGACGTCGTCGGCGGCGATGCGAGCGCCGGGCGTGAGGCGGTTGAAGCCGTCGTTCTCGATCTCGCGCCGCGCGATGCGCGTGATCGCCTCCTCGGTGATGCCCTTGATCGCGGCCACGTCCGGGATCGGGCGATAGCTGCGAAGGCCGAAGTCGTGCAGGAACACGTGCGGCTTGTCCGGCGGCTGGAGCTCGTGGGAAACCTCGTCGAGCACCTCGAGGCCCATGTTCTCCAGCACCGGCAGGCTCGCCGACAGCGGCACCGGCTCGCCCAGCCGCAGCACGCGAAGCCGCAGCGAGCGCTCGTCCGCGCCTTCGGGCCGGTAGAGGCTCACCGTGAAGGGCCGGTCGACGTTCAGGCGCTCGAGGAAGCCGATGTCGCGCACCGCCTCGCGCGCCGGGACGGTGTCGCGATAGCTCAACGGGAAGGCGGCCGAATAGCGCCGCGCCGTGCCGATGGCCTTCTCCTCGCCCAGCGCCTCGATGAGGGCCGCCCGCAGGTCCTCGTCCCAGCGGCGCGTGGCCTGCACGATGTCCGACTCGATGGCCTGGATGTCGTAATGCGGCGCCGTGACCGGCTCGCTGCGCACGAGGAAATGGATGCGCGCGAGCACGGCATCCGAGAGGTGCACCGTGAACTCCACGCTCGAGCCGCCGAGGTGGCGCTTGAGGATGGCCTCGATGCGCTGCCGCACCTCCGTGTTGAAGTTCTCGCGCGGCAGGTACACGAGGCACGAGTAGAAGCGCCCGAAGAGGTCGCGGCGGATGAAGACGCGGGTCTTGCGCCGGTCGCCCAGGCGCAGGATGCCGAGCGCGATCTCGAGCAGCTTGTCCTCGTCGACCTGGAAGAGCTCGTCGCGCGGATAGGCCTGCAGGATCGAGATGAGGTTCTTGTGCATGTGGCCGTCGGGCCGGAAGCCGGCGCGCTCGACGACGTGCGCCACCTTGCGGCGAAGCAGCGGAACCTCGCGCGGGTCGGCGTGGTACGCCGAGGACGTGTACAGGCCCACGAAGCGCCGCTCGCCCAGCACCTTGCCGCCGGCATCGAAGCGCTTCACGCCGATGTAGTCGAGGTAGCCGGGCCGATGCACCGTGGCGCGCGTGTTCGCCTTGGTGAGCACGAGCAGCCGCGGCTCGCGCGCCAGCGCGCGCAGCTCCGGCGGCAGGCGGATGAAGCCCTGCGAATAGCCGCCCTGCGCCGGCTCGCGCAGCACGCCCAGGCCCGAGTGCGGGACGATGCGCAGCTGGTCCTCGCCCTTCTCGGTGACCAGCTCGTAATCGCGATAGCCGAGGAACGTGAAGTGGTTTTCCGCGACCCAGGCGAGGAACGCGCGGATCTCGGCCGTCTCCGCGGGGTCGATGCCGTGCGGCGCGCGTTCCAGCTCGGCCACGATCCCGGCCATGCGCTCGCGCATCGGCTTCCAGTCGTGCACCGCGGCGCGCACGTCGGCGAGCGCGGCCAGGATGCCGCCGCCCAACGCATCCAGGTGCGCCGGATCGACCTCGCGGTCGACCTCGACGTGGATCCACGATTCGGGTCGCCCGTCGTGGCCCCCCGCCGCCAGCGATCGCAGCTCGCCATCGGCGCCGCGTTGCGTGGCATATACCGGGTGGTTGAACAGGTGGATGGTGTAGCCCTGCCGGTTCACCTCCATCGTGACCGAGTCAACGAGAAAGGGCATGTCATCGTTGATGATCTCGATCACGGTGTGGGAGCTGGACCAGCCGTGCTCCTCGGGGCGCGGGTTGTAGACGCGCAGCTTCGGCGTGCCGCTTTCGAAGCGCTGCCCGAAGGCGAGGTGCGCGAGCGCGGCGCCCAGCACGTCCTCCGGGGCGCGCGCCGCGAGGTCCTCGGCATCCACCTGGCGATAGTACGAGGCGAGGAATTCACGCGTCTGCCGGGCCTTCGTGGGGTCCAGCCTGCGTGCGGCGAGCTGGAGCGCCTGCTCGAGCAACGCCTGCTTCTGTTCCTCGTCGGGGAAGTTCATGTCGCCTCCCTTGAAAGCGTTATTGTCCTCCAAAGCGTCGCCGGGTATTCTAGCCGCCGTAAGCGGCCGCGCCCTGCGATCCCAGAGCCGCGAACGATCTCTCAACCCAGGAGGTTTCCACCATGCCCCGTCAGAAGAAGGCCGTGCTCGCGGCCCGTTTGCTCATTACCGGCGCCCTTGCCTCGATCACGCTCGCCGCCGCGCCCGTGCTGGCGCAGGAAGGCACGATCAAGAAGCTCAAGGACACCGGCACGATCACCATCGGCCACCGCGACGCATCCATCCCGTTCTCGTACTACGACGAGAACCAGAAGCCCATCGGCTACGCGATGGACATCTGCCACCAGATCGTGGAGGACGTGAAGAAAGAGCTGAAGATGCCCAACCTCAAGGTGGCCTACCAGCTCGTGACGTCCGCCAACCGCATCCCGCTCATCGCCAACGGCACGGTGGACCTCGAGTGCGGCTC
>DASTGG010000456.1:0-25345 GCA_035719385.1 Usitatibacter sp. | reverse complement strand
CTTGAGCCGCATGTCGATGCGCGACGACTGGCATTCGATCGCGAGCAGCGACGCGCCCGCGAGCGTCGCCGCGAGCGGCTGCGCGCCGCCCATGCCGCCGAGCCCCCCGGTGAGGATCCAGCGTCCCTTCGGATCGCCCGCGAAATGGCGGTCCGCCATCGCGAAGAAGGTCTCGTACGTGCCCTGGACGATGCCCTGCGAGCCGATGTAGATCCACGAGCCCGCGGTCATCTGCCCGAACATCATGAGGCCCTTGCGGTCGAGCTCGTGGAAATGCTCCCACGTGGCCCAGTGGGGCACGAGGTTCGAGTTCGCGATGAGCACGCGCGGCGCATCGGCATGCGTCCGGAAGACGCCGACGGGCTTGCCCGACTGGACGAGCAGCGTCTCGTCGCCCTCGAGGCGCTTGAGCACCTCGAGGATGCGGTCGAAGCATTCCCAGTTGCGCGCCGCGCGCCCGATGCCGCCGTACACCACGAGGTCCTGCGGGTGCTCGGCCACCTCGGGATCGAGGTTATTCTGGATCATGCGGTACGCGGCTTCGGTGAGCCAGCTCCGGCACGCGAGCTGCGTGCCGCGCGGCGCCCTCACCACGCGCTCGGCATGCCGCGTCCAATCGGTTCGGTCGTTCATCGCCTGTCATCCCGGCTGCCGCAACGCGACAACGTCGCCTGTCTTCCCGGCCGTCGCAACGCAGCAATGTCGCCTGTCATCCCGGCCGTCGCAACGCGACAATGGGCCGGGATCCAATTACCCATCGACCTATAGTATGGTCCCCGCATGGACTGCGTGATCACCGACGTGCGCCTCGCCACCATGGAGCCGGGCGGCGAGCCGTACGGGGCCGGGCGCGGCAACGCGATCGCATTCCACCAGGGGCGCATCGCGTGGATCGGCGACCGGCGCGACGCGCCGCACGCGGATCGCCGCGTCGATGGCGAGGGCCGCTGGATGACGCCGGGGCTCATCGACTGCCACACGCACCTCGTGCATGCGGGCCACCGCGCGAACGAGCTGCAGATGCGCCTCGCCGGCGCGACCTACGAGGAGATCGCGCGCTCGGGCGGCGGCATCCACGCCACGGTGCGCGCGACGCGGGCCGCATCCGAAGACCGGCTGGTGGCGCTGGCGCTCCCACGCCTGAAGGCGCTCGCGGCCGAAGGCGTGACGGTGGTCGAGGTGAAATCGGGTTACGGCCTCGATACCGCCAACGAGATGAAGATGCTGCGCGCCGCGAGGGCGCTCGCGACCGTGGCGCCGGTCACGGTGCGCACGACGCTGCTCGCGCTGCATGCGTTGCCGAAGGAATTCGAGGGCCGTGCGGACGACTACGTGGACTACGTGTGCCGCGAGACGCTCCCCGCGGTCGCGACCGCGGGCCTCGCCGATGCGGTGGACGCGTTCTGCGAGCGCATCGCGTTCACGCCGGCGCAGGTCGAGCGGGTCCTGCGCGCGGCGCGCGAGCGTGGCCTGCCGGTCAAGCTGCATGCCGAGCAGCTTTCCAACCAGGGCGGCGCGGAGCTCGCGGCGCGCTGCCAGGCGCTGTCGGCGGACCATCTCGAATACGTCGACGAGCTGGGCGTCGCCGCCCTGGCCCGCGCGGGAACGGTAGCCGTCCTCCTGCCCGGTGCGTTCTTCCACCTGCGCGAGAAGCAGTTGCCGCCCGTGGAGCTGCTGCGCAAGCACCGCGTCGCCATGGCGGTCGCGACGGACCACAATCCGGGCACGTCGCCGTACGCGTCGTTGCTGCTCATGCTCGACATGGCGTGCACGCAGTTCCGCCTGTGGCCCGAGGAAGCGTTCGCCGGTGTTACGCGCAACGCCGCGCGCGCTCTCGGCATGCAGGCCACGCACGGCACGCTCGCCGCGGGCAAGGCGGCGGACGCGCTGCTGTGGAACATCGAGGACCCGGCGCAGCTCGCGTGCGGTTTCGGCGCGCACCGTCCGGCGGCCATCTTCCGCGCAGGCCGCGAGGTCGCGCCATGAACCTCATCGCGGAGCATGCGCTGCTGCCCACGGGTTGGGCGCGCGAAGTAGCCATCCACGTCGGCCCGGACGGCATGATCGCCTCGGTGATGGCGGACGCGCCGCCGCTGGGCGATGCGGTGCGCGTCGACGGATTCGTCGTTCCCGGCATGCCGAACGTGCATTCCCATGCGTTCCAGCGCGCCATGGCCGGGTTCACCGAAGCGCGCACGCATCCGACGGACAGCTTCTGGACGTGGCGCGCGGCGATGTACGAGTTCGCCGCACGCATCACGCCGGAGCAGATGCACGACGTCGCCGCCTGGCTCTACATCGAGATGCTCAAGGCGGGATTCACGTCGGTGGCCGAGTTCAACTACGTGCACCGCGATGCGCGCGGCCGCCCCTACGCCGAGCGCGGCGAGATGGCGCATCGCCTCATCGCCGCGGCGCGCGACGCGGGCATCGCCACGACCCACCTGCCGGTGCTCTACCTTTACGGCGGCTTCGGCTCGAAACCCGCGGAGGTGGCGCAGGACCGCTTCGTGCAGACCGCGGACGACTTCGGCGCGCTCGTGCGGTCGCTGCACGCCCGCTACGCAACGACGCAGGGCGTGCGCGTCGGCGCCGCGTTCCATTCGCTGCGCGCGGTGGATCCGCCGGCGGTGCGCGCGACGCTCGCCATGCTGGAGGATCTGGACGGCGCCGCGCCGATCCACATCCACGTCGCGGAGCAGGCGAAGGAGGTGGCCGATTGCATCGCCTGGAGCGGGCGCCGCCCCGTCGAATGGCTGCTCGACAACGCGGCGGTGGACCGGCGCTGGTGCCTCGTGCACGCGACGCACGCCGATGCGCGCGAGCTCGTGCGGCTCGCCGCGAGCGGCGCGGTGGCGGGGCTGTGTCCCACGACCGAGGCGAACCTGGGGGACGGCATCTTCCCCGCCAGCGATTATCTTGCCGGCCCCATGCCGGGGCGCTTCGGCATCGGCAGCGACAGCCACGTGAGCGTGAGCGTCGCCGGGGAGCTGCGCCTGCTCGAGTACTCGCAGCGCCTCGCGCTGCGACGGCGCTCGGCGCTCGCGAGCGAAGCGCACGCCTCGCCCGGCGAGCGCCTCTACGTCGAAGCCGCGGCCGGCGGCGCGCAGGCCGTCGGCCTTCCCGCGGGATGCATCGCGAGCGGCTGCCGCGCGGACCTGGTGGCGCTCGACGCGCGGCACCCGGCGTTCTGGAACAAGGCCCCGCAGCAGGCGCTCGACGCGTGGATCTTCACCGGCGACTCGCGCTGCGTGCGCGACGTGATGGTCGGCGGCGTGTGGCGCGTTCGCGACGGCCACCATGCGATGGAAGACGAGGCGGCGGATCGCTTCCGCGCGGCGCAGGCGGCGCTCCTCGAGCCATGAGCGCGCGCCTCGTCGACCACGCGCCGTTCGATTTCCGCGAGGGCATCGCGCCGCTGCTGGTCAGCATGCCGCACGCGGGCACGCAGCTGCCCGCCTGCCTGCGGGGCCGCCTCAGCGCCGCGTGCGAGCCACTCGGCGATACCGACTGGCACCTCCCGCGCCTCTACGACTTCGCGCCAGGGCTCGGCGCGTCGACGATCGTCGCGCGCTACACGCGCTTCGCGGTGGACCTCAACCGCCCGCCCGACGACGCGCCCCTCTACGCCACGGCAACCACGGGACTGCATCCCGATATCCTCTTCGACGGCCGGCCGGCGTTTCGCGACGGGCGCGCGCCGACGCGCGAGGAATGCGATGGCTTCCTCGAAGAGATCTGGCAGCCGTATCACCGGCGCATCGCCGCGGAGCTTTCGCGCCTGCGCGCGCGGCACGGCTACGCGATCCTCTTCGATGCCCATTCCATTGCCGGCGAGATCCCGCGGCTCTTCGAAGGCGCGCTGCCGGATTTCAACCTGGGCACGGCCGACGGCCGCAGCGCCGATGCGTCGCTCGCCGAACGGCTGGCCGCGGTGCTGGGCGAGGCGCCGCGATACCGCCTCGCCGTGAACGGCCGCTTCAAGGGGGGCTACATCACGCGCCATTACGGCGACCCGGCGCACGGCGTGCACGCGGTGCAGCTGGAGCTCGCGCAGCGCACCTACATGCGCGAGTCGCCGCCCTACGATTACCTGCCGGAGCGCGCGGACCAGGTGCGCCCGGTGCTGCGCCGCTTCGTCGAGGCGATGCTCGCCTGGCGCGGCTGAGCGCCTCAGCGCTCGAGCGCGGCGCGGTCCCAGCGGCCGAGGCTCGCGCCCGCCTCGTACGTGCCCTGCAGGAAATCCATGAGATCGCGTTCCGGCGCGGCCGCGGTGCGCACCGCCTCGTACGGCAGGATGAATTCGCGCAGCGAGGGCTCGTAGCGCGCGGCGGCGGGCTTCACCGCGGCGCGATCGAAACCCTCCGGCTCCGGGGCGGCGTACGCATAGAACGCCGGCTCGTCCACGCCGGCGCCGCCCGGCCAGAATCCATGGCTGATCACTTCGTGCGAATACGCTTCGCGAGTCACCGGGTCCGCGTCGGGACGCGGCGGCGCGCGCCGTCCCGAGAACCGCGTGAGCGCGAGGTCGAAGCTGCCCCAGAAGAAATGCAACGGGCTGCACTTGCCGACGAAGCCGCAGCGGAACGCCTCGAACACGGGCCGCATCGAGACGAGCGCGCGCCAGAAGGCCTGCGCCCATGCCGCGTCGTAGGCGCGGTGCCTGGTGTCCCGCTCGAAGGGAATCGGGTCGGCCACCTCGACCGGCATGGTCCGGATGCGCACCTTCACGTGCAGGCGCTCCAGCGCCCCCATCACCGCGGCATGGAAATCGGCCACGGTGCGCGGCACGAGCGCGATGCTCTCGACGGCGCCGTCCGAGGCGTGCAGCACCAGCCGGTGGTCCACGAAATCGAAGGTGGCCGTGAGCATGCGTTCGCCGGCCTGCATGGGCAGCGTGGCGAGGCCGCGCGGCGTGAAGTGGAACGCCACGTTCCAATGGTGATTGGTGAGCGGCGTGAGCGCGAGCGCGACCTTGCCTATCACCTGGGTCCACATGTGCAGCGTCGTGCAGGTGTCGCGCCAGGCCTCGAGCGGCAGCGGCGGCCAGGTCTCGTGGGAATTCATCGCGCCAGCATACGCGCCGGCGATTCAGAACGTTTCAGCCCGCTAAAAGATTTCGCGGATGCAAAGGCGGAAAGTGGCTCCATCGACGGTTTCGTCGATGCATGGAAGGAGAGCCATCATGGATGCGAAAGATCAAGGACGCTGGACGCGGCCCAACGCGAAGGACACGGTGCTCAACGGATTGCTGGCCGCGGCGCTCGCGTCGCTGATCCTGCACGCGGTGTCGGGCGGAACGGTCGACGTGCCGGTGGACCACCAGCCCGAGGCCGTGGTGAACGACACGCCGCTCGAGTATCCGTTCGCCTAGAACGTCGAGAAGCGCTTGCGCTTGAGGACCGGCTTGCCCTTGGCGTCCTTGCCGGCGATCGTGTGGGTAGCGCCGCGCGGGAGCGGCGCGCCCTCGGGCACCGCCTCGCCGCGTGCGAGCACGCCCTGCTCGAACTTGCAGCGGGCCGCCTCGACCTGCGCCGGCGTGGGCTTGGAAAGGCGCGAAGCGACGCTCGCCTTGGGCGCGCGCCGCTTCGCAGCGGATGATTTGCGGGTGGCCATGTCCTGCGGCCATTCTAGCCCTCGCGGCTCAATGGCCGCAGGGCAGCCCGCAGCCGCAGTGGAACAGGCGGCGCGAAAGCCGCAGCCCCTCGCTCGTCTCCGTGAGCACGTGCGTCTTCTTCAGGTGCTCGCGGGGCGTCTCGGGGCTCACGGCCATGCGTTTCTGCCGGGATTGCGTGTCCACGCGGTCGTGCGCGAACAGCATCTGCAGGAAGCGGCGCGCGGCTTCGTCGACCGGGATCTCGTAGCGATGCGCGAGCCCGGCGGCCGCGCTGCGGAACGGATTGCGCTCGACGGGCGCCACGACGACGAGGTTCCTGCGGCCGAGGCCGAACTGCTCCGCCGGCAGGATGCACTTGCGCGTCTGCGCCTCGGGCCGCTCCGCCGACATCGTGGCCGCGACCGCGCGCGAGGCGGCACGCCTGGACCCTTCCAGCGGCTGCACCGCCGTCCTGGGCAGCATCAGGCGGCCCACGAAGACGTGCGTGAGCACGTCGCGATAGCGGCCCGCGAAGCGCGCCGCGTCGGCGTCGACCATGTGCGCTGCGACCTGCGCGTAGTAGTCCGGCTGCACGGGCGCCGCGTTGGTCGCATCCAGCAGCAACTGGCCAAGGTCGGTCGCCACGGCCGCGAGATCGCTTTCCTTCGGCTTCTTCCCGCGCGACTTCAGCATGCCCGAGAGGATCTCGTAGAACGCGCCGGTGAAGACGCGTGAGAACGAATGCACCTCCGCGGAGAGGGACGTGGCGGGCGCCGAATCGGGCAGCGCCTGCGGGTCCGTGTACTTGAACGAGTTGTAGGCGTCGCGCAGGGCCTTCTTGTCCACCGCGTCCGGTTCCACCTGGCGCAGCGCCGCGCCGAGCTGCTCGGCGCAACGCGACAGGTCGTTCGACCGGTAGGCCGCGACGCTCGCGACCACGTGCGCGCGCACCTCCTTCAGCTGCAACGCCGACAGGATGGCGCTCATGTCCCCGAACGACTCGTGGAACGCGCCGGCCTCGATGAAGGGCGCATCCCACAGCTCGGGGCGGTGCGCATCCAGCGTGGCATGGCCCATCTCGTGGCAGACCACGTCGGGGCTTTCGCCCGAGTAGTACGTGACTCCGCCGACCTTCTGGTGGAAGAACGCGAGCTCGGTGCGGTCGTAATAGGCGTTCAGGTCCACCCCCTTGTCCAGGCTCACCGGCAGCACGGCGCCCGGCTGCCACCGGGCGATGCCGAGCTGCGCCCAGAAATCGCCGCCGCGGCGCAGCGGCTCGGCCGCCGCCCAATAGCGGAACGCCGGCGTGCCTTTCGGGTAGATGCCCGGCTTGGGCGCGGCGGCCTTGGTCTTGATGCGGAACCGCAGCGGCGCCTTCGACAACACGGGAACGGGACGCTCGACGAGGCCGAGGCCCGAGTCGGGATCGTCCATCCAGACCGAGACCTGATTGGTGGCGCCCGTCGTCGCGGGCGCGCGCTTGCGTGTGGACCGGGTTGCCGTGGCGATCTCCATGTCGATTCGAGCCTCCGCGGGTTGGGGGAGGCCCAGCTTGCGCGGCGCAGCCCGGTAGCGGACCTACCCGCCCCGGTGGGATCGGCGAATTTTAAGAACGTTTCAGGACGGCCAAAGGACCCGGCGGGCACCGCCGCCGGAAAGTGGGCCCGTCGACGAAGGGTCGACGCCATCCAGGAGACAGGGACCATGCAAACCAACGCCATCCGGGCCGCCGCCCACGACCGCACGATCATGCTCTTCAACGGCTTCATGGCCGCCGCGATGACGCTCATCGCGCTGCAGGTGGTCCCGAAGGGGACCGTCGTCGTGCCGATCCCGCAGGCGGCCGCGCCCGCCCCCGCGGCCGCCCAGGCCGCCGTGGAACGCACGGCCGACGACATCAGCGCGGAGTTCCAGGCGATGCTCTAGCGCGCCCGGGGGCGCCGCGCCATGCACGGTGCATGGCGCCCTTTATGGCACGATGCGCGCCATGAACGCCTGGCTGCTCGTCGCCGTGGCGGCGGCTGCGCTCGTGCAGGGCTCGATCGGCGTGGGCTTCGCGCTCATCACGGCGCCCGTCATGGCGCTGGTCGCGCCGCAACTGTTGCCCGTGACGCTGCTCGCGCTGATGCTGCCGCTGAATGCGTACGTCGCGTGGCGTGAGCGCGGCGCGCTCGATCTCGCGAGCGCGGGCTGGATCACGGCCGGGCGCATCGTCGGCACGTTCGGCGGCCTGTGGCTGCTCGTCGTGCTGTCCGCGCACCACCTCGCCGTGCTCGTGGGCGTGGCGACCATCGCCGCGTCGGCGGCGACATTGGCGGCGCCCTCGTTTCGCGCCAGCCGCCGCACCTACGTCGCCGCGGGGCTGGTCACCGGCATCTCCGAGACCGCGACCGGCATCGGCGGACCGCCGCTCGCGCTCGTGTACCAGCATCACCCTGCGCCGGCGCTGCGCTCGACGATCGCCTTCTGCTTCCTCGTGGGGGAGATCGTCTCGCTCGTGTTCCTGGCCGTCGCGGGAAAGGCGCAAGCGCCTGAATTCACGGGCGCGTTGCTGCTGCTCCCGGCGCTGGTGGCGGGCGCGCTCGTGAGCCGCGCGGTGCACCGGCGCGTGGGCGGCCGCCTGCTGCGCACGCTCGTGCTCGCCTTCGCGATCGTCTCGGGGACGCTGCTCCTGCTGCGCTGAGGCGGTTCGGGCAGACCGGCCGCGCCACGCGCGCGCGGGTGACGCAGCTGCCGAGGAACTCGCGCGCGTGGACGTGGACACACCTTCCTGTCTTGCGAAGGAGGTGATCCATGGCCACGAAGCAGCATCGCGTCGCCGTCCTCATGACCGACGGCGTCGAGCAGGTCGAATACACCCGGCCGCGTGAATTCCTCGAGCAGCACGGCGCGAAGGTCACGGTGATCTCGCCCAAGGGCAAGGGCAAGGAGGTCCAGGGGTTCAACCATTTCACGCCCGGCGACAGGTTTCGCGTCGACATGGACGTGAAGGAGGCGCGGCCCGACGACTTCGACGCGCTCGTGCTCCCGGGCGGCGTCGCGAACCCGGACCAGTTGCGGCTCAGCGAGGAAGCGATCGGCTTCATCCGCGATTTCGCGGCGCAGGGCAAGCCCATCGCGGCGATCTGCCACGGGCCGTGGACGCTCATCGACGCCGGCGTGGCCAAAGGCAAGCGCATGACGAGCTGGCCCACGCTGCAGGCCGACCTGCGCAACGCGGGCGCGCAGTGGAGCGACGAGAAGTGCGTCGTGGACGGGCGCCTGGTGACCAGCCGCAAGCCCGACGACATCCCCGCGTTCAACGACGCGTTGTGGGCGCAGCTCGAAGGCGGCGCCGGCCAGAGGAAAGCCGCCTGACGCGCGCGTGACTCCTAGCGGGCGGCGCGAATCGCGAAGCTGAACGCTTCCTTCGCGCGCCGCCCCTCGTATTCCTTCTCCGCGGCCGCATCGAGCAGCGTGGCCGGATCCGCGACGTAGGGCATGGCCTTCACCTGCACGTGCAGGTGCGATTGGTCGAAGGTGAGCACGGCATAGGTGTAGGAGCCGAACGACACGAAGGCGAGCGGATCGGCCACGCCGGCGGGGCGGCCCGCGGCGCGGATGCTGTCCACCTCGAGGCCGGGAAAATCCGGCTCCAGCCCGACGGGATCGAGGCCGGCGCGCTCGAGCGCGGCGTTGAGGGTGCCGAGCACCTTCGCGTCGGCCTCCGCGGGCGACAGCCCCTTGGTCGACACGACATTGCGCAGCGGCCAGCCGGTGGCCGCGCCGATCGGGCCGGTGATGATCTCGAAGGCGTTGCGCGCGCGCCGGCGCGCCGAGCCCGGATGGCCCGGCTGCGTGTCGTACCAGAGATTGTTCACGACCGTGATGTGGTAGTCCGTGGTCAGGAACACGACGTTGTCGATCGCGTTGTCGTCGATGAACTTGAGGACGCGGCTGCGCTCGCAGCGGTAGTTGCCGGCCCAACCCTTGAAGCTGTCCATGTCCATGCCGACCTGCGAAGCGCGGCCCAGCTCCTGGATCGGCGAGGAGATGACGACGACCTTCCATACGGCACCGCGCCGCTTGGCCGCGAGGAGCGAGCGCTCGAACCACTGCAGCTGCACCGGTCCCAGCATCGTGCGGTCGCACTGGTCGGCGGCGGGCGAGTCCGCCTTCGGGATGCGCGCATCGCGATAGCTGCGGTCGTCGAGCACGATGAGCTCCACGTTCGCGCCCCACGGGATCGCGTCGTAGAAGCGCACGGTGTCGTCGGTGCGCGCATCGCCCGTCGCGCGCTGCCATTCGGTGCGCACCGGCTGGTATTCGGAATACGCCTGGATGCGCGCGCGGAAGCCTTCGCTGCGATTGACCCGCTGGCCGCCGGAAAGCGCGCCGCCCTGCGTGTATGGCGGCGCCGCGCGGTCCTTCGATTCGCCGATCTCGTGGTTGTCGAAGACCGAGTACTGGCCGAACGCCTCGTAGAGCTCGCGCAGCGGCACCATGCCGCTAGCGGAATTCGCGCGCGGCTCGCGGTTCTCGCGGTACTTGGACCGGTAGCCGGCGAGGTCCTCGACCGAGGTCTTGCCCTTGAGGTCGGCGGACTCGTAGATCACGTCGCCGAGGAAGAAGAAGAAATCGAGGTTCTCGGCGGCGAGCGACGCCGCCAGCGGGTACGGCTTCCACTTCCAGTCGGCATCGCCCGAAAAGCCCATGCGCACGGCCGCGTGGTCGCCGGCGCCGTAAGGCGTGCGAAAGGTTCCGGCGGGGCTCACCGCATCGCCGGCGCGGAAGCGGTAGTAATAGCGCATGCCGGGCTGCAGGCCCGCGGCGATCGTCTTCACGGTGAAGTCCGACTCGCTCCTCGCCTCGACGGGCGCGAGGGCCGCGGCGCTCTCGAAGCCCGGTGTGCGGGATATCTCCGGCACGAGGCGCGCGTCGCCATTCGTGCGCGTCCACAGCACGGCGCTATCGGCGCGCATGTCGCCGCTCGCCACGCCGTGCGTGAAGACGGGCGCGATGGCCGCCGTACGCACGCCGCCGCCGCTGCCGCATGCGGGCAGCAACGCGACCACGACCAGCATCGGGGCGAGCGGCGATTTCATGTGGACCTGACTCCGATCGGCGACAAGGCGCGATTATGCAGCGCCGCGGGGCACGCCACTTGCAGCGTGGTGTCAAACCGGCGGCACGATCCGCTCAGGATCGATCGAACACCAAGGGGCCGTGTACATCTTGCCGCCGGCGCTACCCATCACTGGAAAGGAATTGCAAATGAAGCTTCATCACCTCGTCATCGCAGCGCTCGCCGTCTCGTCGACGGCCGCGCTCGCCAACGACAAATCGTCGGCGCAATCGACACAGAAGCAGTCGGACAGCAGCTACAGCCAGCAAGGCGCGTCGCAGCCGTCGGCTTCCTCTTCGTCGTCGTCCGACCAGGCGTCTTCTTCCTCGCAGCAGGGCTCGTCCCAGCTGTCGTCTTCTTCCTCGCAGCAGGAGGGCGGCTCGGATGTGCGCGAAGCGCAGCAGGCGCTGAACGACAAGGGCTTCAACCCCGGTCCGATCGACGGCCAGCTCGGCCCGAAGACCAAAGCCGCGTTGAAACAGTTCCAGCAATCGCAGAACATCAGCGCATCCGGCCAGCTCGACCAGCAGACCCTCGCGGCTCTCGGCGTGCAAGGCGGCGGTGCCACGAGCAGCTCCTCGGGCAACATGAGCGGCAGCTCGATGGGCAGCAGCTCCTCGCCCAGCAGCAGCACGAGCAGCTCCTCCTCGCCCGGCAGCACGAGCAGCTCCTCCTCGCCCAGCAGCAGCAGCATGAGCACGGAGTCCTCGCCGAGCACGTCGCAGAACTCTTCGCCGCAGGGCAACACCGGCAGCTCGAGCAGCAGCTCGTCGCCGAGCACCAGCAGCAGCTCGTCGTCACCGGGCACCAGCGGCAGCACGTCGTCGCCGCAGCAAGGCAGCACCAGCAGCAGCTCGTCGACCAACTCGACGAAGTAACCGGGCAGTGCGCGGAGGGCGGCCGGCCTTCGGGCCGGCCGCTTTCACTTTGAGGCGGCGTTCGACCGCGCAGCCATCGCGCGCGGGTGGCGATGGCACGTGACCAGATGGTCGTTGACGATGCCCACGGCCTGCATGAACGCGTAGACCGTCGTCGGTCCGCAGAAGCGGAACCCGCGGCGCGCCAGCTCCTTCGAGACCTGCGCCGAAAGCGGCGTCTGCGCGGGCACGTCGCCGCTTTTGCGTGGCTCGTTGACGATCGGCCGGCCGTCGACGAATCCCCACAGCAGCTTCGAGAAGCCCGGGCCGCTCTCCATCACCTCGAGCCACGCGCGCGCCGACAGGATCGACGACTCGATCTTGCCGCGATGGCGGATGATTCCTTCGTCGCGCAGCAGCCGGTCCACGCGGCGCGGCGTGTAGCGCGCCATCTTCGCCGCGTCGAATCCGTCGAAGGCGCGGCGGAAGTTCTCGCGCTTTCGCAGGATCGTGATCCACGAAAGCCCCGCCTGGAAGCCCTCGAGGATGAGCATCTCGAAAAGGGCGCGGTCGTCATGCTGCGGCACGCCCCATTCCCGGTCGTGGTAGGCGACATAGAGGGGATCGTTGCCGGGCCAGGGGCAACGCGGAAGGTCTTCGCCGGCCCCCGCTCGGCCGGCATGTCGGGTGTCGCGAGGCGTGACCAGCTTCGACATGGCGTGTTCCTGCTCGCAGGAGGACATCATGATCGCATGGCACGGACGCCACGCCGGCGCAACTCGAACGCGCGCGGTGTAGAGTAGCCCGTCCCGGCCAGAGGAAGCGGCGCCGTGCCCACGCGCGAGCAGCTTGAGGACCGCATCGCCGAGCTGGAGAAGCAGCTCGAGCATGTCCGGAAGTACGGCGCACGAGGGGTCCGCCTCCGCGCGGACTTCGAGATAGCCAACCTTCCGCTTTACGAGATCGCCTTCGGGCCCGACATCGGCCACGGCGAGGTGCGCGGCCATGCGCGCGGCATCGTCGCGATCGGCGACGTGGCCACCGGCGTGATCGCGCTCGGCGGCGTGGCGCGCGGCGTCGTCGCGCTCGGGGGGCTCGCGGTGGGTGTCGTGACCATGGGCGGCTGGTCGATCGGCGCACTCGTGGCCGCCGGCGGGCTGGCGATGGGCGCGATCGCCGTCGGCGGCGGCGCGCTGGGCGGCGTGGCGATAGGCGGCGGCGCCATCGGCTACTACGCGTGCGGTGGGGCGGCGCTGGGCGAGCACGTCGCCGCGTCCAATCGCCGCGACGAGGGCGCCGAGGAGTTCTTCAGCGCACGCGGGCTCGCCGCATGCGACTTCCAGCACTCGCGCTGGCGCGATCGCTAGCGAAGCTTCACGCGGCCCACGACGCGCATCGTGAGCGTGGTTTCCCCGGGCTCGAAGCTCGGCTCCTCGACGGAGGCGGGCGCGGCAGCCGGCATCGCGGCCGCGCGCATCGCCTGCGGCGCGTTGGGCGCGTAGTTGCCGGTGCCCTCGAAGTCCACCGTGTCGATGGATGCGTCGGAGGGATTCCGGCCCATGGCCGCGAGGATGAAGCCCACGCGGTCGTTGAGATTGCGATACGCCGCCTCGATGCGCTCGCGGTCGAGCTCGCGCTGCGCCTGGCGGCTCAAGCCGAAGTGGAGGCCATTGAGCGTGAGCACCCGCTGGGCCGCGGCCACCGTGCCCGGCAGCCCGGCGAGATTGGACGTCGTAAGATCGACGTACTGCCCGACACGCCAGCCGATGAGCTGGCGTTGCGGCTTCGGCAGCGGCCGCGCGGGCGTCTCGTCCGCGTAGACGGGATACGTGTAGTAGCCGCGCGTCTGCAGCTTCGCCTGCGGATCGCCGCGCCGCAGGATCTCCATGCCCTGCTTCATCTTCAGGTTGACGCGCGAGGCGGCGGCCGACTTGTCCTTGTCCTGCTCCTCGATGGCGAAGGTCGCGTGCGCCTCGTCGTTGGCTCGCGTCACCTCGCCATACGCCGGCACGACGATGGTGGCGCCGCTCGTCTGTACCGCGGATTGCGCGTGGGACGCGGCCGGCAGGGCGAGGACCGAGGCGACGATCAGGCAACGCAGGGGGCTCATGGTCGTGAGGTGTGAGGTGGACGTTATGGGAAGTGTAAACGGCCATGCGCTCGCCTCGTGCCCGCGAGAGGCTCATGGCAGAATGCCGGCCCATGCCGCCCGCGCCCATCGCCCTCGACCCGGACCTCGCGGCCTTCCTCGAGGAAGGCGTGTCGATGTCCGCCGCCTCGTGCAACGCGGCGCTCGTGCCGAGCCTCGCGCGATGCATCGGCGCTCGCCTGTCGGCGGATCGCACGCGGCTCACGGTGTTCCTGCCCGCCTCGCACGCGGGCGAAATGCTCGCGGACTATCGCGCCAACGGCCGCATCGCCGTGGTGGTGAGCAAGCCGAGCACCCATCGCACGTTCCAGCTCAAGGGCGAGGACGCCGCCGTCGAGCCGCTGCAGGACGGCGACCATGTGCGCATCGCGCGCTTCCGCGAAGCGTTCGTGCAGGACCTCGCGCGCGGCGGCTACCGGGCCGAGCTGGCCGAGCGGCTGCTCGCCGCGGCCCGTGGCGACGTGGTCGCCGTGGGCTTCACGATCACCGCGGCCTTCGTGCAGACGCCGGGACCCGCCGCCGGCTCGCCGCTCGCCCGATGAGCGCGCTCACGCTGGACATGATCCGCATCTGCTGCGAAGGCGCCGTGCCGGCGACCATCGCCACCTGCTCGGCCGAGGGCGTGCCCAACGTGGCCACGCTCTCGCAGGTCGAGTACGTGGACCCCTCGCATCTCGCCCTCTCCTTCCAGTTCTTCAACACGACGCGCAAGAACGTGCTCGCCAACCCGGTCGCCTGCATCATCGTGATCGACCCGGAAACCGTCGCGCGCTACCGGCTGCGCATCCGCTACCGCCGCACGGAGACGACCGGCCCGCTCTTCGAGCGCATGAAGGCGAAGCTCGCCGGCATCGCCTCGCACTCCGGCATGTCCGGCGTCTTCCGCCTGCAAGGCTCGGACGTGTACGAGGTGGAATCGATCGAGCGCCTGCCGGGCGAGGCGTTGCCGCCGCCGCCGCCGCGGCGCAACCTGCTTTCGGCGGTGCGCGCGTGCACGCAGCGCATCGCGGCGGCCACCGACCTGTCGGCTCTTTTCGATACCGCGCTCGAAGCGCTGCGTGCGAGCTTCGGCATCGAGCACGCTTCCATCCTCATGCACGATGCGCGCGGGAGCCGGCTCTACACCGTCGCGAGCATGGGTTACGCGGACTCCGGCGTGGGCTCCGAGATCCCGCTCGGCCACGGCGTCATCGGCGTGGCCGCGCGCGAGCGCACGCCGATCCGCATCGGGCACGCGACCTCCGAGTACGGCTACGGCCGCGCGATGCGGGAATCCGCGCTCGCCGGGGGCCTCGTGCTCGAGACGCAGATCCCGTTGCCGGGACTGGCGCAGTCGCGCAGCCAGGTCGCCGTGCCCATCGAGGCGTTCGGGCAGCTCGCGGGCGTGCTCTTCGCCGACAGCGAGCGCGACCTGGACTTCGGCTACGACGAGGAGGACGCGCTGGTCGCCGTCGCGGGCCAGCTGGGCACCGCGATGCACGTGCTGCAGCAGGCGGCCGAGAACGCGGAGCCCGCCACGGAAACGCAGCCGCGCGAAGCCGAAAGTGCCGGACCGCCGCTGCTCGTGCGCCACTTCGAGGAGAACGACAGCATCTTCCTCGGCGAGGACTACCTCATCAAGGGCGTCGCGGGCGCCATCTTCTGGGCGCTCGCGAGCGACTTCGCCCGCGACGGCCGCACGCGCTTCACCAACCGCGAGCTGCGGCTCGATCCGCGCATCCGGCTGCCCGACCTCTCGGACAACCTGGAAGCGCGCCTCATCCTGCTGCAGAAGCGCCTCGAGGAGCGCGGCTCCGCGGTGCGCATCGAGAAGACGGGTCGCGGACAGTTCCGGCTCGCCGTCTCGCGCCCGCTTCAGCTCTCGAGCGTGGCCGGATCGCGCTGAGCGAGCGCCGCGGCGAGCTTGCCCATGTCGCCGGGGCGCAGGTGCGTCTGCGCGAGGGCGAGCGCCGCCTCCCGCGCCGCCGCCGGAGCCGCGGCCAGCGCCGCGAACGTCGCCACGCGCTCGGCATGGCTCATCGCGGGAATCATCCATCGCAGGGCCTGCATCGCGCGCCCCGGCGGCTTCGATGCGACGAGGCGATGCTCGATGGCGGCGAGCTCGGCATCGTCGAAGATCGCCCACAACAGCGCATTGCCACGCGCCTCCTCCTCCTCCATGTGCAGGAGATTGCGCGCGACGAACGCGGCCAGCCGGCGATGCAGGTCGGGCGCGCGCGCCGCGGCGGCCGCGCGCAGCCGCTCGACCTCGTCCGCCTGCGCCTCGTGCTCGGCGGCGAACGCGCAGGCCGCGCCCGGACGGCGTTCCTCGATCGCGCGATGGATGAACGCGTTTTCCAGCGCGGCGTGCTCCTCGCACAGGGCGAGCAGCTCCTCGAGCCGCGCATGCGACTCGAGGACCTCGCATTCGTCCGCGGGATCGGTGCGTCCGAGGACGACCATCACGTCGCCCATGGCCGCGCGCAGCGCCTTGTGCGCGCGGCCGTAGATGTCGTGGCGCTTCATCGGGCCGCCTGCTTCGCGGCCTTGGGCGGCTCGGGGAAGCTCACCACGGGCCCGGAGGGCGCGACGCCGGGCGGCACGTACGCGGGCGCGGGCTCGCCGGCGGCCCCGAGCGAGCGCACGAAACGGTAGAGCGAGCGCAGGTCGTGCTCGCTCATGTCGCGCAGCGCGAACCACGGCATCGGCGGGCGATATTGCGCGTTGCGGGCCGTCTTCACCCATTCGTCCTCGGACATCTTCGCCATGACGAGGCGCAGGTTGGCGGGATAGGTCGTGCCCCACGGCCCTTTCCATCCGAGGGGCACGCCCACGAGCCACTCGCCCTCGGGGACGTTGCCGCCGGAGGCCGGATAGTTCGGCGTGTGGCAGTCGTTGCAGCCGGCGATCTTCGCGATGTACCGGCCACGCTCGACGGACGCGCCATCGTCCTTCGCGCCCGCGGCATTCGCCTGCGAGGCGAGCGAGAGGGTGCCGGCGGCGAGGGCGAGCGCGGCGATCGAATGCAGTCGTGCTTTCATGGGGCAGCTCCTTTGTCGTCGATGTCGAGGAGCGCAGTGTAGGAACCGCCCCCTGGGCGCGTTGCTACATGTTCCTTCACGAAAGCTTAAAAGTTCGCTAAAGGGCGCAGGCGCCCGCGGTTCGCGCGCATCCGCGCGCAAGAACCCGCCGTGGCGGCGCAGGTCGAACCCGCGTCCCCCTTTGGGCTTGCGCCATGACGAACGTCCGCAAAGGCCAGGCGCCGCCGCCCCTCACCCGCGAGGAGTTCGGCCGCCGCTTCCGCAACAATTTCTTCGATCCCGCATTCGGGAAGGAAGCGGACGCGATCGCGCGGCTCGAGGCCATCGCGTGGGAAGGCTACGAGAAGGATCGCAAGGCGCCGCGCACCGCGAAGGCCGGACCCGGCTTCCACGACCCGGAGTACGAGCTGTCGACGGAATGGCGCGAGACGCGCGACAGGCTCGCCGCCGCCGGGAAGCGGCAGAAGGATCCCTCGACGGGATCGCGCGTCCTCGTGATCTGCGGCTCCTCGCGAAACGACGGCAGCTGTCCGGGCGAGATGTCGAAGACGTACCGGTTGTCGAGGATCGCGAGCGAGGCGCTCGAAAGCGCGGGCATCGAGGTCGACCTGCTCGACCTGAGCCGCCTCACGTCCGGGTATTCGCTGCGCATCCATCCCTGCAAGGGTTGCGTCTCGACGGCGCAGCCGCTTTGCCACTGGCCCTGCTCGTGCTACCCGAACCACGCGTTCAACCAGGTGAACGACTGGATGGCCGAGATCTACGAGCGCTGGGTGTCGGCGCACGGGATCGTCCTGCTCACGCCGGTGAACTGGTACCACGCGAGCAGCAGCATGAAGCTCATGATCGACCGGCTGGTGTGCGCCGACGGCGGCAACCCGGATCCGACGCTCACGCATGGCAAGGACGTCGAGCAAGCCAAGGCGGTCGAGCTCGCGGGCTGGGACTACCCGAAGCACCTGGCCGGGCGTGTGTACGGAATCGTCGTGCACGGCGACGTGGCCGGCATCGAGGAGACGCGCTACGCGCTCACGGACTGGCTCGACTGGATGGGGCTCGTGGACGCGGGCTCCCTGTCGCGCCTCGACCGCTTCATCGGCTACTACCGGCCGTACGCCACGAGCCACGAGGAGCTCGATCGCGATACGGCGGTGCAGGAAGAGGTGCGCAACGTCGCGCGCGCCGTGGCCGCGGCCGTGGCGGACCTGCGGGCCGGCCGCCTGTCGCGGCCCGATGCGAATCTGGAGAGGCCACGGCCGAAATAGCGCGCACGATTCAGAACGTTTAAACCCGCGTTCAGGACTTCGCCGTGCCGCGGGCGGAAAGTGGCCGTGTCCCCCACTCCGCGGAGAAGTCCATGTATGCCACCGTCCTCAGGCCCTGCGCCGGCAAGGCGCTCTTCATGCTGTCGCTTTTCGAGGCGCCCGGGAGCGCAAGCCCGTGGGAGTCCGCGCGCGCGTTCCGGCTCGGCCTGCCGCCCGGCTCGCGATTCGCGTTCAAGGACGCGCTCATGCTGACGCGCGAGGAGCTGGACACGCTGCTCGAAACCGATGCCGCACTGATGGGCGACGGCCACGGGGCCGCCCTTTTCGCGCGACGCCGCCTGGTACGCTGCGCGCGGCTGTTCGCGCTCGCCCTGCACGTGCTCGAAGATCCACCGGCCGCCGCACGCTGGCTCAAGTCGCCGCAACCCGAGCTTGGCGGCTCGAGCCCGCTGCTGCTCGCGCGCACGCACGCTGGTGCGCGCACGGTCGAGCGGCTGCTCGCGTCGCGGTACGCATAGGGCGGCCCGCTACCTGGGCGCGGCCGGCGTCTCCAGCCGCCTGCGAACGAAGGCGATGTGGTTCTTGAGCACGTAGAGCTCGTCGGCCCACCATCCCGGCATGCGCATGCGCACCACGCGCGCCTCGAAGTCGTCGAGGTGCTTCATGTGCTCGGCGCGGCGCTCGGGGGTGGGCTCCTCGAAAGCCTCGCGCTCGATCGTCATGAGCTCGCCGTAGCGCCCGTAAATGCGCTGGCGCACGCGCCAGATGTAGAGCGTGGGCACGAGCTTCAGGCCCGGCAGCAGCAGCGCGAGCGGGATGAGCAGGATCGCGGCGCGGTCCAGCAGGCTCGCGAGCCAGAAGGGCAAGTGGCGGTACCAGAAGCTCTTGCCCGACTGGTAGTAGCGCTGCGCATCGTCGCTCAGCCGGTATTCGTGCTCCAGCGGCGCGGGAAATTCGCCCGCCTTCTGCAGCAGGCTCGGCCGGCCGTGCACCTGCCTCGCCGCCTCGATGAGCAGGTCCGAGAGCGCCGGGTGCAGGTCCGGTTTCGCCACGAGCTCCACCGTCGTCGCGACCAGGTGCAGCGGTTTCTCGGGCTCGTTCTTGCCGAGGTCGAGCGATCCGGGCGGCAACTCGATCTTGCTGAGGTACGGGAAGCGGCGCACGTACGCGTCGGCCTGCGTGACGTCGAAGAGCTCGACGCCCGGCGTGTGGATGAGCCGCACCATGTTCGCGCCGGACGCCGAATCGCCGGTGAGGATCGCCGCATCGACGCTGCCGCGCACGAGCGCGTTCGCCGCGTCGTCGCCCTCGAGGTCCACGAGCGTCGTCTTGCCGCCCGCCTGGATGCCGTTCGCCTTCAGCAGCGTCGCCGCGATCGCGCGCGTGCCGCTGCCTTCGCGCCCGATCGCGATGCTCTTTCCATCGAGCTGCGACAGCCGCGCGATCGGCTTCTTCGCGCGATAGAACACGGCCACGGGCGCGTAGAAGATGCTGCCGAGGGAGACGACCTTGTCGGCCTCTTCCGGCTTCGCGAGGCCGCCCTGCACCAGGCCGCCCTGCACGAACCCCACGTCCACCTTCGATTGCGGGTCGCCGATGCGCTTCAGGTTGTCGAGCGAGCCCTCCGACGGCTCGATGCGCAGCCTGATGCCGTTGCGCGCGAGCAGCGTGCGATAGCGTTCCGCGGTCGCCTGGAAGATGCTGCCGGCGCGGCCGCTCGAAAGCACGAGGGTCTCGGGCGGCGCAGGACGCACGAAGCGGTAGGTGAACCAGAAGGCGAGCGCGACCAGCAGCAGGAAAGGGCCCAGGGTCATGGCGAGATCACGCCATGAGACCCGCGGAATGCTGGGGATTTTGAGGTAGGGAAGGGGCATGGCAGGCGAGCGTGTCCGCGGCGCGCGGCCGGGACATACCCATATCGTACCCGCTTCGGCCCCGGAAACTCGCGCGGGCGGCGCGGCTCGAAGCATTCGTATGCGAATTCTCGCGATCCATGCCCACCCCAGCGACGGCAGCTTCAACGCGGACCTGCACCGCGCGGTGATCGAGCGCCTGCGCGGGCGGCACGAGGTCGACAGTTGCGACCTGCACGCGGAGAGGTTCGAGCCGGTGATGAGCGACGCGGATTTCCGCGCCTATGGCGAGGAGAAGATCCCCCCCGACATCGCGGGCCACGTGCAACGCCTGCGCGCCGCCCAGGCGTTGCTGTTTCTCTTCCCGACGTGGAACTACGGCATGCCGGCGATGCTCAAGGGCTACTTCGATCGCGTCTGGCGGCCCGGCGTGGCGTTCGACCTCGTGAAGAAGCGCCCGCATCCGCTGCTGCGCTTCATCACGCACCTGGGTGTCATCACGACCTACGGCTCGCCGTGGGCCTACAACAAGCTCTTCATGTTCGAGCCGAACAAGCGCGTGTTCATGCGCGGGTTCGCGGGCCTTCTCTCGCCGCGCGTGCACAAGCTCTGGCTCGCCCAGTACAGCGAGGACCGGATCTCCGACGAGCAGCGCCAGGCCTTCGTGCGCGAAGCGGGCGATGCCGCCGCACAATGGGCGGCCCGCGCGCCGCTGTGACTGCCCACATCAAAGCGCTCATCGCGATCCTGGCGCTGTCACCGCTCACGGGCCGCGCCGCGGACGTGCTGCGCAACTGGTTCGATGACCCGTACTTCCAGGTGCGCTCGGGCGTGCGCGGGTGCCCCGTGCCGCGAGGCCCCTTCGCGACCGAGGACGAGATGCGCCACGAGGCGCATTACCGCTCCGAACGCGGGACGCGATGCTGGCTGGAGAAGAAGTGCTCGAAACCGAGCTCGTACCTCTACGATCCGGACATCGCCGCCGCGCTGCGCTCGCGTTTCGCGTCCGACAGGCGCTTTCGCGACGCGAGCCTGTGGGTCACGGTGCAGCGCCGCTGGGTCTGGGTCGAGGGCTGCGTCGCATCCAGGCGCGAGCAGGCGCAGCTCGAGCGGCTGGCGCGGACCGTGCCCGACGTCGAGCTGGTCATCGTGAACGTGTCGGCCCCGCCGTCCGGCCCGCCGCCCTATCGCACGATGGAGGTACCGGCGCGGTAGCGGCGAGGGCGCCTCAGGAATCGCCGCGCAGCACGTATGACGGATGCTGCAGCCCGGTGGGCGGGTAGTACTCGTCGCCCGTGTGCGTGAACCCGAGCTTCTCGAGCACGCGCCGCGACGCGACGTTTTCGGGATTGTGGCCGGCCACGAGCTCGCGCGCGCCCAGCGCGTCGAACGCATAGCCCACCACGGCCTGCGCCGCCTCGAAAGCGAAGCCCCGTCCCCAGAGGGCAGACCGGATGTGGAAGCCCAGCTCGTACGTGCGCCTGGCGCGCGGGCGAAGTCCGCAGCAGCCCACGTGCGTGCCGTCCTCGACCAGGAAGACGGGCCAGTACTGGATTGCGTAGAACTTCTGGTTCGCGATCTCGCGATCGAGCCGCTCGCGCACCTGCTCGGCGCTGAGCGGACCGCGCGCATCGATGAGGCGCGTGACCAGCGGATCGCCCCACAGCCCCTGGGCGAGCGCGATGTCGTCGTCGCGCCAGTGGCGCAAGCCCAGGCGGCGCGTGCGAAGGAAATACGGCATGGCGCTCACGTCATGGCTCCCGCTGGCTGGTTCCAGTATGGCGCATTTCCGCTCGCGGCAACGTCGGCGTTTCCCAACGCAGGGGCGGCACGCTAAGCTCGCGGGTATGACAAGACACTTCGCGCGGATCGCGGGCGCGCTCGTCCTGGGAGCGGCGGTCGCAATGTCCGGTGCCGCGGCGATCGCGGCGTGGCCGGAGAAGCCGATCAAGGTCGTCGTGCCCTTCACGCCCGGCGGCGGAACGGACATCGTCGCGCGCACGCTGGGCAATGGCCTGTCGAAGGACCTCGGCCAGCCGGTCGTCGTCGAGAACAAGCCCGGCGGCGGCACCATCATCGGCTCCGACGCCGTGGCGAAGGCCGCGCCCGACGGCTACACGCTGCTCGTGGCGACGTTCGCGCACGCCGTGAACCCGAGCCTGCACTCCTCGCTGCCCTATGCGTGGGACAAGGACTTCGCGCCGGTGATCCTCATCGGCCGCGGCCCCAACGTGCTCGTGGTGCGCGCCGACAGCCCGTACAGGAGCGTGAAGGACGTGATCGATGCCGCGAAGGCGAACCCCGGCAAGCTCACCTACGCGTCGTTCGGCAACGGCACGTCGGCGCACCTGGCGGGCGAGATGTTCACCAACCTCGCGAAGATCGCGATGACGCACGTGCCGTACAAGGGCTTCGGCGCCGCCATCACCGACGTGCTCGGCGGGCAGGTGGACATGATCTTCGGCACCGCCGCGGGTGTCGCGGGCTTCGTCGCGAACGGCAAGGTGCGCGCGCTCGGCGTGACCTCGGCGGAGCGCTCGCCCGCGCTTCGCGACGTGCCCGCCATCAGCGAGACGGTGCCGGGCTATCGTGTGGAGAGCTGGTATGGCATCTACGTCCCGGCGGGCACGCCGCCCGACATCGTCGCGAAGCTGAACGCCGCCATCGCGAAGGTCGCCAGGACCGACGAGTTCCGCAAGCGGGTCGAATCCGAGGGCATCGTGATCAGCGCGGGCTCCCCGGCCGAGCTCGACCAGTTCGTGCGCGGCGAGGAAGCGCGCTGGCGCGGCATCGTGAGGGAAAACCACATCCGCGCCGATTGAGGAAGAGACGATGAACGACCTGGTCCTGCTCGAGGTGGATGCCGGCATCGCGACCGTCACCCTCAACCGCCCCGACAAGCGCAACGCCATGAGCGACGAGCTGCGAAACGCGTTGATCGAGGCGCTCGAGACCGTCAACGCCGACGCCGCGATCCGCGCCATGGTGCTCACGGGCGCGGGCAAGGCGTTCTGCGCCGGCGGCGACGTCGCGGGCATGGAGCGGCGCATGCAGGCGCCGGCCGGCGAGATCGGGATCAACGGCTGGCGGCGGCAGCAGCGCGTGCATCATGCGCAGGCGCTGCTGCACACGATGCCGAAGCCGACGATCGCGGCGGTGAACGGCGCGGCCTCGGGCCTCGGCGCGGACGTGGCGCTCGCATGCGACTTCATCATCGAGGCGCCTGCGGCGAGCTTCGCGTGGTCGTACATCGCGCGCGGCCTCATCCCCGACGGCGGCGGCATGTACTTCCTGCCGCGACGCATCGGGTTGCCGAAGGCGAAGGAGCTGATCTTCACCGGCCGCACGGTCGGCGCCGACGAAGCGCTCGCGCTCGGCATCGCCGATCGCGGCACGCAGGCCGAATCGCTCGTGGCCGACGCGAAGGCGTGGGCGCGCGAGCTGTGCCGCGGCTCGGCCACGGCGCTCGCGCTCGGCAAGACGATCGTCAACCAGTGCTTCGAGTCGTCGGCCGAGCAGGTGTTCATGCAGGGCAGCCAGGCGGTCGGCATCTGCTACACCAGCACGGAGCATCGCGAGTCGGTGATGGCATTCCTCGCCCGGCGCGCCGCGAAGGATTGAGCTCGTGGATGCGATAGCGAAGCTGCTGCGCCCGCGCAGCGTCGCCGTCGTGGGCGCGTCGGCGGATCCGGCGAAGACCTCGGGGCGGCCGGTGTCGTACCTGCTGAAGCACGGATTCGCCGGCGACATCTATCCGGTCAACCCCCGCGCGAGCCGCATCGGGCCGCTGCCCTGCTACGCGGACATCGCCTCGCTTCCCGCGGTGCCGGACGTGGGCATCGTGCTGCTGGGCGCGGAGCGCGCGCAGCAGGCGGTGGGCGAGCTCGCCGCGCGCGGCACCGCCGCGGCGATCGTGCTCGCGAGCGGCTACGGCGAGACGGGCGAGGCCGGTGCGCGGCGCCAGGAGGAGCTCGTGCGCGCGGCCGGCTCCATGCGCATCCTGGGGCCGAACACCATCGGCCTCGTGAACCTCACGGACAACATCGTGCTGTCGGCCACGGGCGCGCTGGAGATGGACCGTTTCCCCGTCGGCGCGATCGGCGTGGTGTCGCAAAGCGGCGGCATCCTGGGCTCGCTGCTGTCGCGCGCGGCCGCGCGCGGCATCGGGCTTTCCAAGCTGGTGGCAACGAGCAACGAGGCGGACCTCGAGCTCGCCGATTTCATCGACCATCTGGCCGGCGACGAGGCGACGCGCGTCATGGCGCTCTACATCGAGGCGGTGCGCAACCCCGCGAGGTTTCGCGACGCGGTCCTGAAGGCGCGGCGCGCGGGAAAGCCCGTCGTGGCGTTCAAGGTCGGCCGCTCGGAAGCCGGCGCGCGCGCCGCGGTGTCGCACACGGGCGCGCTCGCGGGCAGCGATCGCATGTACGACGCGCTCTTCCGGCAGCTCGGCATCGTGCGCGCGCAGGCCTTCGACGAGCTGCTCGACATCACGGCCGCCCTCGCGACGGGCCGCAGGCTGCGCGGCAAGCACGTCGCCATCCTCACCTCCACCGGGGGCGCCGGCACGCTCGTCGCGGACTGCCTCGGCGTGGCCGGATTCGAGACGCCCGCGCCCGATGCCGCGACGTCGATGGCGCTGCGCGCGCTCGAATCGGGCCCCGAGGCGGTGCTCGACCGCAACCCCATCGACGTGACGCTTGCGGGCCTCAAGCCCCAGGTCCTGCGCGGCGCGATCGACGCGCTGCTCGCGAGCCCGGCCTACGACGCGCTGGCGATCATCGTCGGCTCGTCGGCGCTCGCGATGCCCGAGCTGATGGCGAGCGCGATCCAGGACTGCCTGCCCTCCTCCGGCAAGCCCGTCATCGCTTACGTAAGCCCGCACGCGCCCGAGGTGGCGGCCCTGCTCACGTCGCGCGGCGTGCCGGCGTTCGCCGCGGCGGAGAGCTGCGCGGCCGCGCTCACGGGGCTGCTGCGTACGGGGGACGCGAGCGCACTCGAAGAACCGTCCCCGGTCGCGGCCGCGGTTTGCATCGACGATCTTCCTGCCGGCGCGCTCGATGAAGCGGAAGCGAAGGCGCTCTTCGCGCGATTCGGCGTGCCGGGCGTGCGCGAGGTCATCGTCGACACGCCCGCACAGGCGGAGGACGCGGCGCGACTGCTCGGCGGGCGAGTCGTGCTGAAAATCCTCTCGCGAGAGGTTGCGCACAAGACCGATGCCGGCGGCGTGGCGATCGGCGTCACGGCCGAGACGATCGGCGAACGCATGGCAGCGATGGCGCGGGACGTGCAGGCGGCCACGGGCGTGCGGCCGCAGCGCTACGTCGTGCAGGAAACGGTGGTCGCGGGCACGGAGCTCATCCTCGGCATGCATCGCGATGCCATGGGCACGGCGATCCTCCTCGGCAGCGGCGGCGTGACGGCGGAGCTGTTCAGGGACACGACGCTGCGAATGCTGCCCTCGCGAGGCGGCCTGTCCCGGCGCGAAGCCCTCACCATGG
>DASTGG010000455.1:0-5558 GCA_035719385.1 Usitatibacter sp. | reverse complement strand
GAGCGCGCCGCGATGCTGCGCATCCGCGAGCTGCTCGCCCGGCGCGTGGCCTCGCAGCCGCTCAACCAGCCGAACGCCGGCAGCGTGTTCCGCAATCCGCCGGGAGACCATGCGGCGCGGCTCATCGAGTCGTGCGGCCTGAAGGGGCTCACGCTCGGCGGCGCGCAGGTGTCCACCAAGCATTCCAACTTCATCGTGAACCTCGGCAATGCCACCGCCGCGGACATCGAGGGCCTCATCGACCGGGTCGAGGCCGAGGTGCGCGCGAAGACCGGTGTCGCTCTCGTGCGCGAGGTCCGCATCGTGGGAGATCGCGCATGAGCCGGTTCGGGAAGGTGGCGGTGCTCATGGGCGGCCCGTCGGCCGAGCGGGAGATCTCGCTCATCTCCGGCAAGGCGGTGCTCGAGGCTCTGCACAGCAAGGGCGTGGACGCGCACGCTTTCGATCCGAAGGAGCGCGAGCTCTTCGACCTGAAGCGGGAGGGCTTCGCGCGCGCCTTCATCGCGCTGCACGGGCGCTTCGGCGAGGACGGCACGGTGCAGGGCGCCCTCGAGGTGATGCGCATTCCGTATACCGGCAGCGGCGTGATGGCGTCCGCGCTCGCCATGGACAAGTGGCGCACCAAGCTCGTCTGGGACGCCTCGGGCATTCCGACGCCGCGCTTCGCGATGGTCGGGCCGGGCACGAACTGGGAGAAGGTGGTCGAGGCGCTCGGCCTGCCCCTCATCATCAAGCCGGCGAGGGAAGGATCGAGCATCGGCGTCACGAAGGTGATGACCGCCGCGGACGTCATGCCCGCGTACCAGCTCGCGGCGAAGCTCGACGAGCTGGTGATCGCCGAGGAATTCGTGAAGGGGCACGAGCTCACCGCGTCCGTCCTGGGCGACACCGCCCTGCCGCTCATCCGCATCGAGGCGCCGGAGGGCAAGTACGACTACCAGAACAAGTACTTCACCGACGTCACGAAGTACTACTGCCCGTCGGGCGTGGAGCCGGACCTCGAGGAGGAGATCCGCGCCCTCACCCTCAAGTGCTTCCGCGTGCTGGGCTGCCGCGGCTGGGGGCGCGCCGACCTGATCCTCGCGCCCGAAGGACGGTACTCGTTCATCGAGATGAACACCTCGCCGGGCATGACGGGCCACAGCCTCGTGCCCATAGCCGCGAGGCAGGCGGGCATGAGCTACGCGGATTTGTGCGTGCGCATCCTCGAGATGGCCACGCTCGATTCGGGGAACGCCGCATGAAGATGCCCGCGGCGATTCGCCAGCGCGTCATTCCCGCCGCCGCGGCGACGGGCGTGGTGGCGTTGCTGGCGGGCGTCGGCTGGTACGGATATTCCGCGGTCGCCAACCGCCCGGTGCGCCACGTCGTGTTCACGGGCGACGTGGATCGCCTGCCGCGCGACGTCCTCGAGGAATTCTCCCGCGAGCTGCAGAAGCGCCCGGTCGGCACCTCGCTCGTGTCCGTGCGCGAGAACGCGAAGCGCATCCCGTGGGTGCGCGACGCGTCGGCGCGGCGCGACTTCCCCGACACCATCGAGGTCCGGTTCGAGGCGTACCGGCCGCTCGCGCGCTGGAACGACAAGGACCTGGTGAGCGTGCAGGGCGAGATCTTCAGCGCGCCGCGCGATACGGCCCTGCCGCTGTTTCGCGGGCCCGAGGGTTTCGCGCTCGCGATGGTCACCGCCTGGCCCCGCCTGGTCGAGAGCCTCGCGCCGGTCGGCAGCCCCGTGGCCGAGCTGCACGTGTCGGCGCGCGGTGCGTGGGAAGTCGTGCTCGCCTCGGGCCTGCGCATCGTGCTGGGGCGCGAGGACATGGTCGCCCGGGCGCAGCGCTTCGCCCAGGCATGGCCGCAGGTGGTCGCGCGCGGCGTCGAGACGCGCTACGCCGACCTTCGCTATCCCAACGGGTTTGCCCTCCGGCAAGCCGCGCAAGTGACCGCCCCGAAGAACAAGAAATGATCTCGACCCGCCCGCGCGACGCGCGCAACCTCCTCGTCGCCCTCGACATCGGCACCTCGAAGATCGTCACGCTCGTCGCCGAGGTCACGCCCGAGGACACGCTCAACCTCATCGGCATGGGCAGCCACCCGTCCAGGGGCCTCAAGAAGGGCGTGGTCGTGAACATCGAGTCCACGGTGAACGCGATCCAGCGCTCGCTCGAGGAAGCCGAGCTCATGGCCGACGCGAAGATCAAGGAAGTGATCACCGGCATCGCCGGCTCGCACATCAAGAGCTTCAACTCGCACGGCATGGTCGCGATCAAGGACAAGGAGGTGTCGCAGTACGACATCGACCGCGTGATCGAGACCGCGCGCGCGGTGAACATCCCGATGGAGCAGCAGGTGCTCCACATCCTCGAGCAGGAATTCATCATCGACGGGCAGGGCGGCGTGCGCCAGCCCCTCGGCATGAGCGGCATGCGCCTCGAGGTGAAGGTGCACATCGTGACGGGCGCGGTCTCCGCCGCGCAGAACATCATGAAGTGCGTGCGCCGCTGCGGGCTCGAGGTGAAGGACCTGATGCTCCAGCCGCTCGCCTCGGCCGACGCCGTCCTGCTCGACGACGAGCGCGACCTGGGCGTGTGCCTCGTGGACATCGGCGGCGGCACCACCGACATGGCGGTGTTCACCGACGGCGCGATCAAGCACACGTCGGTCATCCCGATCGCCGGCGACCAGATCACCAACGACATCGCCATGGCGCTGCGCACGCCGACCAAGGACGCCGAGGAGCTGAAGATCACGCACGGCACGGCGCTGCGCCAGCTCGCGAGCGCGAGCGACATGATCGAGGTGCCCGGCGTGGGCGACCGCGGCCCGCGCGAGCTCTCGCGCCAGACGCTCGCCGAGGTGATCGAGCCGCGCGTGGAGGAGCTGTACTCGCTCATCCAGCGCGAGCTGCGCTCGTCGGGCCTCGAGGAGCTGCTGTCGTCGGGGATCGTGATCACCGGCGGCTCGGCGCTCATGAAGGGGATGGTCGAGCTGGGCGAGGAGATCTTCCACATGCCCGTGCGCGTGGGCGTGCCGCACTACGACGGCGCGCTCTCGGAGGTGGTGCGCAGCCCGCGCTACGCCACCGGCATGGGGCTGCTGATGGCGGGGCTGGAGCAGATGAAGCGCGACCGGCACGCGCGCATGCAGGGCGCCGGATTCAAGGAGCTCTTCGAGAAGATGAAGAGCTGGTTCAAGGGCAATTTCTGAAGGCGGCAACGACAAAGGAGACATGGCAATGATCGAACTGCTGGAGAGCCAGACACCTGAGGCGGTGATCAAGGTGGTCGGCGTGGGGGGCTGCGGGGGCAACGCGGTCGACCACATGATCAACAACGGCGTGCAGGGCGTGGAGTTCATCTCCATGAACACCGACGCGCAAGCGCTCAAGCGCACCCTCGCGAAGACCACGCTGCAGCTGGGCGCGGGCATCACGAAGGGCCTGGGCGCGGGCGCGAACCCGGAAGTCGGGCGGCTCGCCGCCGAGGAGGACCGCGAGCGCATCCAGGAGCTCCTCAGCGGCGCCGACATGCTGTTCGTCACCGCCGGCATGGGCGGGGGCACCGGCACGGGCGCCGCGCCCGTGGTCGCCGAGATCGCGCGCCAGATGGGCGTCCTCACGGTGGCCGTGGTCACGAAGCCCTTCAGCTTCGAGGGCAAGCGCATGAAGGTCGCCGCGCTGGGAATCGACGCGCTCAAGCAGCACGTCGATTCGCTCATCATCATTCCCAACGACCGCCTCATGGAGGTGCTCGGCGAGGACGTCACCTACGAGGACGCGTTCAAGGCCTCGAACGACGTGCTCAACGGCGCCGTCGCCGGCATCGCCGAGGTGATCAACTGCCCCGGCATGGTGAACGTGGACTTCGCCGACGTGCGCACCGTGATGAGCGAGAACGGCGTGGCGATGATGGGCTCGGCGATGGCCTCGGGGCCGGAGCGCGCGCAGATGGCGGCCGAGCAGGCCGTGCATTCGCCGCTGCTCGAGGACATCCACCTGTCGGGCGCGCGCGGCGTGCTCGTGAACATCACCGCCAGCCACTCGATGAAGCTGAAGGAAGTGCACGAGGTGATGAACACGATCCGCTCGTTCACCGCGGAGGACGCGACCGTGATCTACGGCAGCGTCATCGACGAGGAGATCGGCGATGCGCTGCGCGTGACCATCGTCGCCACGGGCCTGGGCGGCGCCGCCGCGCAACGCCAGCCGGTGATGCAGGTGGTGCCGCGCACCGGCACGGACGACGCGCGCGCGAGCGCCGCGGCCAACGCCGGCGCCGTGAACTACGAGGAGCTCGACCAGCCCACGGCGCTGCGCCGCCGCCGCGACGTCACCGTCGAGGCGATGCGCCACTCGGGCGTGGACATGCTCGACATCCCGGCCTTCCTGCGCAAGCAGGCCGACTGAGGCCGTGAGCGCCGCCGCCGCCGGGGCCGTCTCCCCCCGGCGGCGGTGGCGTGCGCGCTTTCCGGAAAACGGGGCGCGCGATCGGGTGCGATGGTAGAATTGCAGTCTTTTCCGAGGTTTGCGCCGCCCGGGCGGCCGCCGCGATGATCCGACAAAGAACCCTGAAGACCAGCGTCCGCGCCACCGGCGTCGGCCTTCACACGGGCCTCAAGGTGACGATGGCGCTGCGTCCCGCCCCGGCGGACACGGGCATCGTCTTCTGCCGTTCGGACCTTCCCGGCAATCCCGCGATCCCCGCCGTGGCCACCAACGTGGGCAACACGCAGATGGCCACCGTGCTCGAGAAGGACGGCGTGCGCGTCTCCACGGTCGAGCACCTCATGGCCGCGCTCTTCGGGCTCGGCATCGACAACGCGTTCATCGACGTATCGGCCGAGGAAGTGCCGATCATGGACGGCAGCGCGGGCACGTTCGTCTTCCTCATCCAGACCGCCGGCATCGAGGAGCAGGCCGCGACCAAGCGCTACCTGCGCGTGCTGAAGACGGTCGAGGTCGAGCAGGGCGACAAGAAGGTGCGCCTCGAGCCCTTCGACGGCTTCAAGGTCGGCTTCTCCATCGAGTTCCGCCACCCGGTTTTCGACGCCTCGCGATCCACCGCGGAAGTGGACTTCGGCGAGGTGTCCTTCGTGCGCGAGATCTCGCGCGCGCGCACCTTCGGCTTCACGCAGGAGGTCGAGTACCTGCGCTCGCGCGGCCTCGCGCGCGGCGGCTCGCTCGACAACGCGGTCGTGATCGACGACTTCCGCGTGCTGAACGTGGACGGCCTGCGCATGGAAGACGAGTTCGTGAAGCACAAGGCGCTCGACGCCGTGGGCGACCTCTACCTCGCCGGCCACCCGCTCATCGGCGCGTTCTACGGGCACAAGTCCGGGCACGAGCTCAACAACCTGCTGGTGCGCAAGCTCCTCGCCGACCGCACGGCGTGGGAGGAAGCGACCTTCGAGGACCTGGCCTCGCTGCCGCGCGCTTTCGCGAAGCTGCATCTCCAGCCGGCCTGAAATTAATGGGGTCAGACTCCTTTTTTCGGAATTCAGGTTCGGTTCCGGTCGATAGAACCTGAATTCCGCAAAAAGGAGTCTGACCCCATTAATCTGTTTTT
>DASTGG010000454.1:0-17510 GCA_035719385.1 Usitatibacter sp. | reverse complement strand
CGATGCGTCGATCGCGGCGGCGCGTGCGTTCACGAGCTCGATGCGCGCCTGCTCGAAGTGGCCGCGCGCCTTGCGAAGGTGCGTGCCGTCCTCGGCGATGCGGCCCATCAGCAGGTACGGGATGGCCATGCGCGAATACGGCGGCGAGGGCTCGTCGCCCACCAGCCGGATGTCCGCCGCCGGATCGGACTGGCGCAGCGTCTCCGCGGCAATGACCCCGGCGGGGCCATTGCCGATGATGACGTGGTTCATTTCGCCGTCGCGAGACCCAGGCGCTGCTTCGTTTCCTTCGTCGGCACGCCGTTGGCGTCCCAGCCGCGCAGCGCGTAGTACTCGGGAAGCATCTTGTCGATGCCGTTCACGAGGCCCTTCGCGGGACCGGTCTTCGCGGGCTCCTTCTTGAGCCGCGGCGGCAGGTCGTCGTCCTTCTTCGTGAGGCCGGCGGCGAGGTTGAACTCCTTCTCGAGGTTCCAGATGCGCTCGCCGACGACGTTCAGGTTCTCGACCGACCAGTCGCCCTCGCACGCCGCCTGCAGCTGCGGCGCGACGTTCTCGAGGTTCCACGCGAACGACGTGAAGACGCACAGGCCGGAGGAATCGAAGACGGCGGTGGCGTCCTGGAACGCCTTCACGAGCGCGGGCTTGCCTTCGGTGGTGAGCGGATCGGTCTTCACCGGGATGCCGAGCACTTCCGAGGCCACCGTGTACGAGCGCAGGTGGCAGGCGCCGCGATTGGACGTCGCATACGTGAGGCCCATCCCCTGGATGCCGCGCGAGTCGTAGGCCGGGAATTCCTGGCCCTTCACGGTCATCGACAGCTCCGGATGGCCGTATTTCGCCGTGAGCCGCTTGGAGCCCAGGCCGATCTCCTTGCCGAAGCCTTCGCCCTTGCCGGTGATCTCGGCGAGGTACGTGAGCGCCTTGGCCGAGCCGAAGGGCGCCTCGATGCCGATCTGCTCCTTCTTGAGCACGCCCATCTCGTAGAGCTCCATCACCGCGCCCACGGTCGCGCCGAACGAGATCGGGTCCATGCCCTCCTCGTTGCAGATGAAGTTGGCGTAGGTGAGGGCGTCGAGGTCGTTCACGCCGTTGGCCGCGCCGAGCGCCCAGGCCGCCTCGTACTCGAGGCCGCCCGAGGCGCCCCAGTATTGCGGCTTGTTCACCACGGTGAAGTGGCCCTTGTCGAGCTTCGAGATGCGGCCGCACGCGATGGTGCAGCCGAAGCACGCCTGGTTGGTGACGAGGTTCGGCTTGCCGTTGCTCTTGCGCGGCGTTTCCATCGCCTCGGCCGAGATGTCCTTCGCGCCCTCGAACTGCACGTCGCGGTGGTTGCGCGTGGGCAGCGCGCCGATCTCGTTGATCACGTTCATCAGCACCTGCGTGCCGTACTTGGGCAGGCCCTGGCCCGTGACGCCGTGGTTGGCCAGCACCTTCTTCTGCGCCCGCGTGGCCTCGACGAACGCCTTCGGGTCGCGGATGTTGCCGACGCCCTCCGTGCCGCGCACGGCCACCGCCTTCAGGTTCTTCGAGCCCATGACGGCGCCCACGCCGGAGCGGCCGGCCGCGCGGTGCAGGTCGTTGATCACGCAGCCGAACAGGCACCCGGTCTCGCCCGCGCGCCCGATCGAGCTCACGCGGATCAGCGGGTCATGGTGGCGGTTCTTGAGGATGGGCTCGGTCTCCCACGTGGTCTTGCCCCACAGGTCGGAGGCGTCGCAGAGCTCGGCGAAATCGTTCTCGATGTGCAGGTAGACCGGCTTCGGGGCCTTGCCCTCGAAGATGATCATGTCCCAGCCGGCGGCCTTGAGCTCGGCGCCGAAGTGCCCGCCGGAGTTCGAGCAGGCGATGGCGCCGGTGAGCGGCCCCTTGGTGATGACGGAATAACGCGCGCCGGTCGAGGCGATGGTGCCGGTGAGCGGCCCCGTCGCGAAGATCATCTTGTTGGCGGGCGACAGCGGATCGACCTTGGGATCCACTTCCGCGGTGAAGTACTTGGTGGCGAGGCCGCGCTGCCCGAGGTAGAGCTTCGCCCACTCCATGTTGAGCGGCTCCGGCGTGCAGGTGCCCTTGGTGAGATCGACTCGCAGGATCTTGCGTGCCCAGGTCATGGCGTCCTCCTCAGGCGGGTGTCGCGATGGGTTGGGCGATGTTCGGCTCGGCCGCGGGCGACTGCGGCGTGCCCAGGCGCTTCGCCCATTCGGCCATGCGGTCCAGGCCGGTCCAGTCCGCGTCGATGTACGTGATCGCGCCCGTCGGGCACGCCTCGGCGCACGCCGGGTTGCCGCCGCAGAGGTCGCACTTCTGGACCTTGCCCGTGGCCTGCACGTAGTTCACCGTGCCGAACGGGCAGGCGATGGTGCAGACCTTGCAGCCCACGCAGACGTCCTCGAGCACCACCTTCGCGCCGGTGGCCGCGTCCACCACGATGGCTTCCACGGGACAGGCGTGCAGGCACCACGCTTCCGCGCACTGCGTGCAGGTGTACGGCACCTTGCGGCCCGTCTCGTGGAAATCGAATACCTGGATGCGCGACTTCGCCGGGGCGAAGACGCCGTAATTCTCGAAGGAACACGCCATTTCGCACTGGCGGCAGCCCGTGCACTTGGTGGCGTCGATGTGAAGCGAGCGGAACATTTTGGGGGGTCTCCGTTCGGGTCGCGGGTCCAAAAAGATTGCGCTTCGAAATTATGAAGCGCAACCCCTATTTCGCCGCCCCCGCAGCATGGCCGGTTTGCCCGGGATCAGAAGAATCCCAGGGCCTTCGGGCTGTACGAGACCAGCAGGTTCTTGGTCTGCTGGTAGTGGTCGAGCATCATCCCGTGGGTCTCCCGCCCGATGCCCGACTGCTTGTACCCGCCGAAGGCCGCATGCGCCGGGTAGAGGTGGTAGCAGTTCGTCCACACGCGCCCCGCCTGGATGCCGCGGCCCATGCGGTAGCACGTGCCGGCATCCCGCGACCAGACGCCGGCGCCCAGGCCGTACAGGGTGTCGTTGGCGATCGCGAGCGCCTCGTCCTCGTCGCGGAACGTCGTCACGGACACGACCGGCCCGAAGATCTCCTCCTGGAAGACGCGCATCTTGTTGTGGCCGCGGAAGACCGTGGGCTTCACGTAGTAGCCGTCGGCGAGGTCGCCCGCGAGGCGGTTGCGCTCGCCGCCGGCGAGCAGCTGCGCCCCTTCCTTGCGCCCGATGTCGATGTACGCGAGGATCTTCTCCATCTGCTCGCTCGAGGCCTGGGCGCCCACCATCGTCTGCGCATCGAGCGGGTTGCCTTGCCGGATGCGCGCCACCCGGTCGAGCGCCCGCTCCATGAAGCGCTCGTAGATCGACTCGTGCACCAGCGCGCGCGAGGGGCAGGTGCAAACCTCGCCCTGGTTGAGCGCGAACATCACGAAGCCCTCGATCGCCTTGTCGAGGAACTCGTCGTCCTTCGCGCAGACGTCCTCGAAGAAGACGTTGGGCGACTTTCCGCCCAGCTCGAGCGTCACCGGGATCAGGTTCTGCGACGCGTACTGCATGATGAGGCGGCCGGTGGAGGTCTCGCCGGTGAAGGCGATCTTGGCGATGCGCTTGCTGGTGGCGAGCGGCTTGCCGGCCTCGAGCCCGAAGCCCTCCACGACGTTGAGCACGCCGGGCGGCAGCAGGTCCTGGATGAGGTCCATCAGCACCAGGATGGAGGCCGGCGTCTGCTCGGCGGGCTTCATCACGACGCAGTTGCCGGCCGCCAGCGCCGGCGCGAGCTTCCACGCCGCCATCAGGATCGGGAAATTCCACGGGATGATCTGCCCCACGACGCCCAGCGGCTCGTGGAAATGGTAGGCGATCGTGTCGCGGTCGATCTCGCTGATGCGTCCTTCCTGCGCGCGCACGCAGCCGGCGAAATAGCGGAAGTGATCGATGGCGAGCGGGATGTCGGCCGCGCGCGTCTCGCGGATGGGCTTGCCGTTGTCGATCGTCTCGGCGATCGCGAGCGTCTCGAGGTTCGCCTCCATGCGGTCGGCGATGCGGTTGAGGATGGCCGCGCGTTCGGCGGCGGACGTGTGCGCCCACGACACCTTCGCCGCGTGCGCCGCGTCCAGCGCGAGCTCCACGTCCTCGGCGCTCGAGCGCGCCACTTCGGTGAACGGCCGGCCGAACACGGGCGAGACGTTCGCGAAGTACTGGCGGCCCACGGGCGGCGTCCACTTGCCGCCGATGAAGTTGTCGTAGCGCGCGCGGAACGGGTTGCGCACGCCCAGCTTGTTGATGTCGGTGAGATCCATCGGGTTGTTCCTGTATGTCAGCGAATGCGTTGCGGAGAAGGGCTCATTGGTCCTGGAAGAGCTTGAACACCCAGACCATGCCGCCCTGGTCGAGGTAGCTCACGCGCTTGGCGACCTCGCCGCCCCAGAGCGGCACGGCGCCGCCCCAGCCCGAGACCACCGCGACGTACTGCACGCCGTCTTCCATCCAGGTGACGGGCGGCGCGACCACGCCGGAGCCGGTCTGGAACTTCCAGAGCTCCTTGCCGGTGCGCGCGTCGAACGCTTTCAGGAAACCCTCGGGCGTGCCGGTGAAGACGAGCCCGCCCTTCGTGGCGAGCACGCCGCCCCAGAGCGGCGCATAGTTCTTCGCCTCCCAGGCGATGCGGCCGGTGGCCGGGTCGATGGCGCGCAGGGCGCCGATGTAGTCCTCGTTGAGCGGCTTGATCGTGAAGCCGGCGCCGAGGTAGGCCGCGCCCTTCTTGTACGCGATGGGCTCGTTCCAGATCTCCATGCCCCATTCGTTCGCGGGCACGTAGAAGTAGCCGGTGTCGGGGCTGTAGGCCATGGGCTGCTGGTTCTTGCCGCCGAGGAAGGACGGCGCCGCGAACACCGCCGCCTTCTTGTGCCCGTCCGCGACCTCCGGCGCGTGGGGCCGGTTGTCCGAGACGTACATCGGCCGCCCGCTCGCGAGGTCGATCCCGCTCGCCCACGTGACCTTCTTCACGAAGGGAAAGGCGTTCAGCAGCTTGCCGGTCCTCGCGTCGTTCACGTAGAAGAAGCCGTTGCGGTCCGCCTTGCCGCCGGCGCGCACCTTGCGCCCGTCGCTCGTGACGTAATCGAACGTCACGAATTCGTTCACGCCGTCGAAGTCCCAGCCGTCGTGCGGCGTGTTCTGGTAGGACCACACGATGCGGCCGGTCTCGGGATCGAGGGCGAGCGTCGAGCACGAGAAGAGGTTGTCGCCCGGCCGCAGGTGGCTGTTCCACGGCGCCGGATTGCCCGTGCCGATGTAGATGAGGTTCGTCTGCGGGTCGTACGTGCCGCCGAGCCACGTCGCGGCGCCGCCCGTCTGCCACAGGTCGCCGGGCCACGAGCTGCCGGTGGTGCCCGAGATGCCGGCCTCGGTCTTGTTTCCCTGGTCGTCGAACGCGTAACCCATGTGTCCCTCGACGGTCGGGCGCGTCCAGCGCAGCTTCCCGGTCTTCGCGTCGCGCGCATCGACGCGCCCCACGATGCCGAACTCGCCGCCGGAGATGCCGGTGATCACGAGCCCCTTCACGACGATCGGCGCCGCGGTGAACGAGTAGCCCGCCTTGTAGTCGCCGATGCGCTGGCGCCAGGCGACCTCGCCGTTGTCCTGGCGCAGCGCCACGAGCTGCGCGTCGAGCGTGCCGAAGATCACGAGGTCGTCGTACAGCGCCGGTCCGCGGTTGACGACGTCGCAGCAGGGCATGATGCCTTCCGGCAGGCGCGCCTCGTACTGCCACAGCTTGCGGCCGGTCTTCGAGTCCAGCGCGTACATGCGCGAATACGACGCCGTCACGAACATGCGCCCGTTGTGCACGAGCGGCTGCGATTCCTGGCCGCGCTGCTTCTCGCCGCCGAAGGACATCGACCACGCGGGCACGAGGCGCGAGACGTTCCTCGTGTTGATGCCGTCGAGCGGGCTGTAGCGCTGCCCGTCGAGCGTCACGCCCCACGTGAGCACGCCGGAAGTCTGCTGGCGCGCGTTCGCGAGCTGGCTGTCCGTGACCGCGGCGGCCGCGGCCTGCACGAGCACCGCCGCGGCGATGAAACCGATTGCGAGAAGCTTGCTGCCCATGGATCCCCTCCCAGAGAACGGTGTGCGGGGCCATGGTGCAAGGCGCGTGCCACTGCCTGCGTTTGCGCTGCGCCGGGGAAAAAGCGTTTCCGCTTTCTCCATCGCTGCGCCGGACCGGAGCGGTTGCTCCGATACGGAGCAGCGCTAGAACAGGTGCTGCAGCGAGATGCCGGCCAGCACCGTGCGCCCGGGCGCGGGCTCGAAGAAGCGCGAGTTGCCCTCGTTCACGATGACCGAGCCCACGTAGCGGCGGTCGAAGAGGTTGTCCACGCGCAGGAAGGGCCGTGCCACCAGCTTGCCCTGCCGCCAGGTGTACGTGACTCGCGCGGACGCCACGGTGTACGCGGCGGCCGCGTCGTTGTTCACGTCGTTCACGTAGAGCTTGTCGGAGTAGCGCGCCTCGAGCGCCGCTTCGAGGCCTGCGAGCGGACGCACCCGCGCTTCCGCGTAGGCCGTGCGGTACGGGATGCCGGGGATGCGGTTGCCCGCGGCGACGACGACGTTCGGCACGGCACACGGCGTCACGACGCAGGTGACGAATCCGTCCTCGTAGGTGGCCTTGAGCTGCGTGAACGACACCGTGAGGCCCGCGGGCCCCCAGTCGCGATCGGCCAGCAGCTCGACGCCCTCGCGGCGCGTGCGCCCCGCATTGCGGAAGGTGGAGCGCCCGCCCACGTTCGTCTCCACGACGATCTCGTCGCTCGTGTTCACGCGGAAGAGCGCGGCGGTGGCGCGCCAGCCCTGGCCGTATTGCCACTTGGCGCCGACCTCGTAGCTGTCGCTTTTCGCGGCCTTCAGCCCCGTGTTGAGGCCCGTGCCGCCGCTCGAGCGGTAAGCGAGCTCGTTCGCCGTCGGCGTCTCGAAGCCGCGGCCGGCTGCCGCGTAAAGGTGCAGGCGCTCGGCCATGCGCCAGGTGACGCCCGCCACGGGCGTGGTCGCCGTGAAGCGCAGGCGGCCGCTGTCGTCCGGGTTGCTCGCGGTGACGAAGTGGTCATCGGACTTGAACGTGACGCGGCTCGCGCGCACGCCCGCGAGCACGCTCAGGCGCTCGAGCGGGGTCCACTCGGCCTGCACGTACTGGCCGGTCTCGGTCACGCGGTTGCTCTCGTTGCGCCGCAGCGCGCCCTGCACGCCGAGCTGCGAGCCCACGAAGTTGAGGAAGCCCTTGCGGTCCTCGTCGAGCTGGTCCACGTTGGCGCCCGCGACCACGGTGAAGCCCCGCCGCTGCCAGCTCGCGCGCACGTCGATGCCGTTGTAGTCGCGCGCGAGGTCGATCACGCCGCCGGGATGCAGGGGGCTGCCTTGCGCGGCGACGGGAATAGCCTGGAACTGCTCGGTGTTGCGGCGGCCGCCGTATGCCGTGGCGCGCGCGGAAAGCGCATCGCTGAACGCGTGCTCCAGCACGAGGCCGGCCTGCGCCTGGTCCACGCTCTTGCGCGTGTTGAACTGGATCGCCGTCGGATCGACCGAGCGCGGGTCGCGCTCGAGCTGCGCACGCGTGAGGCCCAGCGGGTCCTGCGTCTGCGGCATGTCGAGCGCGTTGGCGACGAAGGTGACGCTGGTGGCGGAGCTCGCATCCCAGCGCACGAGCGCGTTGCCGTTGGTGCGCTCGGCGGCGCTGTGATCGCGGTAGCCCTGCGTCTGGAACCGTGCCGCGGAGATGACGGAGGCGATCGCGTCCGAGACGGCGTTCACGGTGACGCCCGCGCGGTGCGTGTGGTAGCTGCCCGCCGCGCCGCCCAGCCGCACCGACGATTCGTCCGGCAGGGCGGTGAAGACATTGATCACGCCGCCCGAGGCGTTGCCGTGCAGCACCGAGAACGGCCCGCGCAGCACCTCGATGCGCCCGGCCGACGAGAGGTCGATGTGGGAGACCTGCCCCTGGCCGTCGGGCAGCGTGGCGGGAATGCCGTCCACGATGATGCGCACGCCCCGCACGCCGAACGTGGAACGCGCGCCGAAGCCGCGCACGGAGATCTGCAGGTCCTGCGCGTAATTCTGGCGGTTGTTGGCGACCACGCCGGGGATGGTGGGCAGCGTCTCGGACAGGTTGACCTGCAGCTGCCCGGCGCGGATGCGATCGGCGCCGATCGAGTCGATCGACGCGGGCACTTCCGAGGCGGGCCGCTCGACGCGCGTGGCGGTGACGACGATGGGCTCGCCGGAAACCGGCGCGTCGCTCGCCGCGACCTGCGCGGCGGCGGGCGATGCGGCGAAGGGGACAGCGCAGAAGAGGACGATTCGGGTCTTCACGGTTATTCCTCCCGGGCGACATGGGGCCGGGAGCGAGCACCGTGCCAGCGCCTCAGCCCGACCGCCGCAGTTTGCGGTACAGCGTGTTGCGCGCGATGCCCAGCGTTCGCGCAGCGACGGAGATATTACCGCCACAACGCGCGACGCACTCGCGAATCGCATCGAGCTCGATCTGCCGCAGGCGCGCGCGCGAGGCGGGCTCGTCGGCCGCCGTGGGCGCCACGCGGGAATCGGGCGGCGCGGGTCCCGCGTCGAGGTCCTCGAAGAAATCCTCGGGCAGGTGCTCGCCTTCTATCGTGGCGCTTTCGCCCGCCATCACCGTCGCCGTCCGCAACAGGTTCGCCAGCTGGCGGCAGTTGCCGGGCCACGGATGGCGCTCGAACAACGCCATCACGTCTTCGCTCACCGCGTATCGTGCGCCGCCCGCGATCTGCGTGTCGAGCACGTGCCGCACGAGCGGCCGCAGGTCCGTGCGCTCTCGCAGCGGCGGCAGCGTGAGCAGCAGGCCGTTCAACCGGTAGTACAGGTCCTCGCGGAACTGGCCCGCGCGGATGCGCTCCTTGAGCCGGCAGTTGGTGGCGCAGATGATCGCCACGTCCACCGGCTGCGCCTTGATGCTGCCCAGCGGCATCACCACGCGCTCCTGCAGCACGCGCAGCAGCCGCGCCTGCAGGTTCACCGGCATGTCGCCGATCTCGTCGAGGAAGAGCGTCCCGCCGTTGGCGAGCTGGATCTTGCCGAGGGTGCCGCGCCGCTTGGCGCCCGTGAACGCGCCTTCCTCGTAGCCGAAGAGCTCGGACTCGATGAGCCCGTCCGGAATGGAGGCGCAGTTGACGGCGACGAAGGGCCCGTTGCACCGCGGCGACATGTTGTGGATCGCACGCGCGAAGAGCTCCTTGCCGGTGCCGGTCTCGCCCTGGATGAGGACCGAGATGTCGCGGCCGACCACGCGCGTGATGCGCGCGATCATCTGCTGGATGCGCGCATCGCCGATGTCCAGGGCCGACAGCGTGATGTCGCGCATGGGCGAGGCATCGGCCAGGCGCGCGGCGGAAACCGTCGGCGTGCCTGTCGCGTGCCCGGCCGATTCGACGAAGATGCGCATGCCGGCGCGCAGCCCCGGTCCCGCTTCGGGCCTCGCATACACGGTCACGCCCGTGTGCAGCACGAGCTTCAGGACCTGGGCCAGCTCGCCTTTCGACGCGGCGGCGAGCAGCCGCGCCATCGGCATGCCGAAGAGCGCGTCCGCGGTGCGGTGGCGCAGGCTCGCGCGGTCGAGCCCGAGCTGGAAGAGCGCGCTGCGGTTCGCCGCGAGGAAGCGCCCGTCCTGCGAGAACACGGCGAGGCCCTCGACGAGCGTGCCGATGAACTCGGGGCGCGTGTGGAAGCGAAGGGTGAGCGCGTCGGGATAGGCGCGGGCGAACAGGGTGTTCTCGATCATCCGCGCGGACATGCGCACGAGCGCCATCGTGTGCTGGTGGTAGCCACGCTGGTCGCCCGTCACGTCGAGCACGCCCGCGACCGACCCGCGCGGGTCGAAGATCGGCGCGGCGGAGCAGGTGAGGAAGTGGTTGGCCGACAGGAAGTGCTGCGGGCCGTGGACCAGCACCGGCTCCTCCTCGAAGATCGCGGTGCCGATGGCGTTGGTGCCCTTGGTTTCCTCCGACCACGACACGCCGGGGCGCAGCGCGATCTTGTCGGCGCGCTGCAGGAAGTCGTCGTCGCCGAGCGAGTGCAGCACGAGCCCCCGCGCATCGGTGAGGATCACCATGCTCTCGGTGTTGACGATCTGCTCGTAGAGCGTCTCCATGACCGGGAGGGCGTGGACGGCGAGGTTGCGGTTCGCGTCGAGCGCGTCGCTCAGGCGGCCGCCGTCGAGCGGGGCGAAGTCCGGCGAAACGTGCTCGTCGAGGCCGAGCTCGCGGCACCGGTCCCAGGATTTGCGGATGGTCACGGGCCCGGCCTGCGCACGTTGCATGCCATCGGCGGTTTCGTCGGTCGTCCTGAGCATTCTCCCCTCCCGTTGCGCATCCTCGCGGGACACTGTTCCGGGGCGGAGCAATTCCTGTTCCATCCCGGGCCAGCCGGCGCACGCCCGCGCCGTGCCCCCGATCGGCCGAATTCCCTCGTCCCGCCAACACGTTGTCCCCCGGGCGGCGGCCGTGGCATGGCCGTTGCCAACCCAGCGCGGCCGGCGCGGCGCCGGCATCTATCCCTGGGAGGCAACGATGAAGACGAAACGAACGGCGGCGCGGCGCACGGCGTGGTCCCTGGTCCTCGCGGCCGTGGTGGCCCCGACGGCACACGCCTGGGAAATGCAGGCGGGCGAATGGAACCTCGGCGTGAGCGGGACGGTGAACGGCTTCTACGTGAACCGCGAGGCGAAGGCGAAGGGCGCGGACGGCAGCTTCACCACGACGCGCAACTCGGCGGTGGAGAACGGGCTGCTGCCCGCCTGGATCAACTTCAAGCTCGCCACGCAGGTGGACGGCTGGGACGTGAAGGCGCACCTGGGCTTCGCGCCCGGCATCAACGACCGCAGCGAGATCGTGGGGCTGCCGCACAACGCGGACCCGGCCTCGGCGCTCTCGCCCTTCACGCAGGTCGACACGCGCAATGCGCTCTTCTCGCTCGGCAAGCCGGCATTCGGGACGGTGACGGTGGGCCGCGACATCGGGCTCTTCGGGCGCGACATCATCCTGTCGGACATGACACTGCTCGGCGTCGGCGGCACCGCGAACGCGGCCGTGCCGTTCAACACGACGTTCGGCATGATCAGCCACGGCTACATGTACGTGGGCTTCCAGCCGCAGATCACCTACAGGACGCCGGACCTCGGAGGGTTGTCGCTCGAGGCGGGCATCTTCCATCCGTCCTCCTTCGCGGGCACCGGGACGCGCGAGCCGCAGTTCCAGGCGACGGGCTCGTTCTCGACGCAGGCGCTGGGCTCGCCGACGAAGCTCTGGGCGAGCGTGGTGACGCAGAACACGAGCGGGGCGGGCAGCCAGCGAGCCGAGGGCGTGGAGGCCGGCGCCAAGGTCGGCATCGGCCCGTTCCAGGCGGTGCTCTACGGGTTCGAGGGGCGCGGGCTCGGCGCCTCCACGGTGGGCGCGCAGTTCTTCCAGGTCGTCGATGCCGAAGGCAAGCGCCAGAAGTCGCGCGGCTACTTCGCCCAGGGCACCTTCCAGGCGGGCCCCACGAAGCTGGGCCTGTCCTACGGCGAGAACCGTGACGACAAGTCGCCGCTGTGCGCCGGCTGCCAGCGCAAGAGCCCCGCGGCGACCTTCGGCGTGTACCACGCCTTCAACAAGTACGTGACCTTCACCGGCGAGCTCGTGCACGAGGACATCAAGAACGACGGCGAAAAGGTCGTGAAGGTCAACACGCTCGCCCTGGGCGCGATCCTCTTCTTCTGAAATTTCCCCCGCCCCGCACGCAGGGGCGTTTCGCGGGCGCCTCCCCCTGGCGCCCGCCTTTTTCCCGCCGGCGCAAACCGGATTCCCGAATCTGGCAAGGGGAGCATTTGCCGTGCCCGCGCGCGCCGACCGCCCTTCGAGGCGCAGGCACGTGTCTTGCGAAGGCGCTGCGGGGGGAATCTTCCACGACACGAGGGGGAAACATGAAGCTGAAACGGAATGTGTGGTTCGCAGTGTTGCTCGCATGCAGCGGGGGCGCTCTCGCGCACGGCGACGTGACTCCGCAGGCGGTGGACACGAGCCGCCTGGCGGCGTTGGGTGAGGGCTGGCGCGAGACGAATCCGTATCGTGGCGAGGCCGCGGCGGTCGAGGTAGGCGCCTCGGCGTACAACCAGAATTGCGCGCGCTGCCACGGCCTGGAGGCCATCTCCGGCGGCATCGCGCCGGACTTGCGCAAGCTCGACCTCGATCCGGATACGGACGAGTATTTCCTGCAGAGCGTGCGCCGCGGCAAGCTGCGCAACGGCGTCACCTACATGCCGCCCTTCGAGTCCGTGCTCAACCAGGAGGCGATGTGGGCCATCAAGGCCTACCTCGAATCGCGCCGTGCGTCGCTCACGACGTCGCGCTAGCGCGCTCGCGCTGGCGCTCGCCGCCTGGCTGGTCGCGTCGGCCGCATGGGGGTACACGCTCGACGAGATCCGCCATCGCGGCGTGCTGAGGGTCGCGGTCTACAGCGATTTCGCGCCGTTCAGCCAGGGCGAGCGCGGCATCGACGTCGAGGTGGCGCGCGCGCTCGCCGCGCGCCTCGGCGTGAAGCTCTCGCTCATGCCGTTCCCGGCCTCCGACGAGAGCGTCGAGGACGACCTGCGCAACATGGTGTGGAAGGGCCATTACCTCGGCTACGGGCCGGCCGACGTGATGCTGCACGTGCCGGTGGCGCCGGAGCTGGCGGCGAACAAGCGCGTGCGCATCTTCGGCGCCTATTTCCGCGACGGCCTCGCGATCGCGCGCCGCACCGAGCGGCTGCCCACGCTCGACTCCCTCGACGCGTTGCGCGGCGTGAAGGTCGGCGCGGAGACGGGCGGGCTCGCATCCATCGTGCTCCTGGGCTACGGGCAGGGCGCGCTGAACGGCAACGTCGTGCACGTGGCTTCGGGCCACGACGTGGCGCTCGACGTGAAGGCGGGGCGCACGGCCGCGGGCCTCGCGCGGCGCAGCGAGCTCGAGGCGGTGCTGCATGGCGTGGACGCGATCGCGATCGAGGCGCCGCCCGTGCCCCTGCTGAAGGGGCTCTCGTGGCCGCTCGGCATGGCGGTCACGGCCGAGAACGCCGAGCTCGCGGCGGCCCTCGACGAGGCGGTGCGCGCCCTCGCCGAGGCCGGCACGCTGCGATCGATCTTCGCCGCCGAAGGCGTCACCTGGCGGGCGCCGTGAGCCGGTGTCACGGTCGCTCCGTTCCGGCGCGTTGCGCTGCGCCGGAATGGAGCGGCGTCACAGGTCGTCGATGGACCGTGGCCAGTCGTCCTTGAGCAGGCGCGAAAGCGAGCGGTCCGCCAGGAGCTTGCCGCCCGTCTGGCATCGCGCGCAGTAGTTGCATTCGTTTTCCGCGTACACGATGCGTTGCACCGGCGCCTGGCACACGGGGCACGGCTTGCCGTAGCGGCCGTGAACCGCCATGCCGTCGCGGAAGGCGGTGACCTCCTCCGGGAAGCCGTCGCCCACCGCGGCTCGCAGGATGTCGGTCCACGAGTTGAGCGTCACGCGCGTGGCCTCGTGCAGGCGCGCGATCTCCTCGTCGCCCAGCGACCGCGTGAGCTTGAGCGGCGACAGGCGCGCGGCGTGCAGGATCTCGTCCGAATAGGCGTTGCCGATGCCGCTGAAAAGGTGCGGGTCCGTGAGCGCGCGCTTGACGGTGTGGTTCTCGCGCGTGAGCGCTTCGCGGAACTGCTGCGGCGTCGCGGCGAGGGGCTCGAGGCCGCCGGGGTCCAGCGCCGCGAGCGCCGCCTCGCCGCGCACGACCATGAGCGATGCGCGCTTGCGCGTGCCCGCTTCCGTGAAGAAGAGCGTGCCGTTGGGAAAGTGGAAGGAGGCGAGCAGCGACTTGCCCGCGACCCCGGGCTTCTGCGCCGGGCCGCGCCAGCGCAGCCTCCCCGCGATCATGAGGTGCATGACGAGGAAGAGCGCCTCGTCGAAGGCGAGCACGAGGCGCTTGCCGATGCGGCGCACGCCGCGCACCTCCTTGCCGATGACGGCGTCGAGCGGAGGATCCACCGAGCGCAGCAGGAACGGGCTCAGCAGGCGCACGCGCTCGAGCGGCCGGCCCGCGACGTGGCGCTCGAGGCCCTCGGCATAGACGGTGACGTCGGGCAATTCCGGCATGGGCGCCATCTTACGTGCCACAATGACGGCCATGGAAACGCAGGCGCTGTTGCTGGTCCTTTTCGTCATGGTGGTGCTGCTCGTCGCCACCGTCGCCTGGCTGGCCATGACGGTGCGCTCCGGGCAGGACTCGCGGCACCGCGCGATGCTGAACGACCTGCGCGAGGGCCTCGACAACTCGGCCGACCGCATCGCCTCGCGCCAGAGCGAGGAGGGCGACCGCCTGCGGCGCGCCGTGAGCGAGGAGCTGGAGCGCAACCGCCACTCGCTGCAGGCCTTCGAGCGCACGCTGCAGCAGCGCGTGGACGAGCGGTTGAACGAGATCAGCGGCAAGGTCAACGAGCGCCTCGAGGACGGCTTCAAGAAGACCAACGAGACCTTCCTCAGCGTGATGACGCGGCTGCAGACGATCGACGAGGCGCAGAAGAAGATCGACGCGCTCGCGACCAACGTGGTGAGCCTGCAGAACCTGCTCGGCAGCAAGAGCTCGCGCGGCGCGCTGGGCGAGCGCCAGCTCGAGGACATCGTGCGCAACGCGCTGCCCGACAGCGTCTTCGAGTTCCAGTACACCTTCGCGACCGGCGCGCGCGCCGACTGCGTGCTGAAGCTGCCCGAGCCGACGGGCCTCATCGCGATCGACTCGAAGTTCCCCCTCGAGAACTACGAGCGCATGATCTCCGACGGGCCCGACCGCGTGACGCCGGGCGTCTTCAAGGGCGACGTGAAGCGCCATGTCGATGCCATCGCCTCGAAGTACATCATCCCGGGCGTCACGACCAATGGCGCGGTCATGTTCTGCCCCGCCGAGTCGGTCTTCGCGGAGATCCATGCCCACCACCGCGACATCGTCGAGTACGCGCAGCAGCGCTGCGTGTGGATCACCTCGCCCACGACGCTGATGGCGGTGCTCAACACGGCGCGCGCGGTGCTCAAGGATGTCGAGACGCGCCGCCAGATCCACATCATCAAGGACGAGCTCGGCAAGCTCGGCAAGGAGTTCGGCCGCTTCGACGAGCGCATGAAGCGGCTGGCCGACCACATCCGGCAGGCCCACGAGGACGCGAACGACGTCGCGATCACGAGCCGCAAGATCAGCGACAAGTTCGCCGCCATCGAGCGCGCCGAGCTGCCGGGCGCGGAGCCGGCTCCGCAGCCGCCCCAGCTTACCGTCGTCTCCAAATCGGAATAAAGTCCGCCGCCGCCGTGTTTCGAGACGCGGGGGACCCAACAACCGAGGAGGGGAAGATGAACGGGAAGTGCTTCGCGCTGCTCCTGTCGCTCGCGCTTTCGGGCGCGGCGTTCGCCGACGACAACGATCCGATGCACGCGTCGTTCTCGACGCTCATCACCACGCCGCTGTCGATCGAGGGCCTCACCAACGACAGCCAGGGCAATCTCTACACGACCGGCCGGGCGCTGGCCGCGACGGATACGTGCCCGGTGTACCGCATCCCGATCGACAATCCATCGGTCACCATCGTCGGGCTCATCCCGCCCGGCGCAACGGCGGCCTGCAATCCCAGCGGCCTGCAGTTCGGGCCCGACGGCCAGCTCTACGTGACGCAGACGGACCGCATCTACCGCCTCGTGCCCGACGCCGCGAACCCGCCGACCGCCACGGTGTTCGCCACGGGCATTCCCGGCACGAACGGCATCGCCTTCGACTGGAACGGCAACCTCTGGACCGGCGACGGCACCACGAACGTGGGGCGCGTCTGGCGCATCTCCCCGCAGGGCGTGGCCACCGAGGTGTTCCGCATCCCGCCCATGACCAACGACGTGAGCGTGAACGGCTCGGTCGGCGTCGGCCGCGACGTGCGCACCGTGCCGCCCGCGACGGTGAACGCGGCGCGCAACGCGACCAATGCGCTGGGCTCCCAGGGCCTGGTGGCCAACGGCTTGCAGTTCTTCAATCACCGGCTGGTGATCGCGGATACCGCGCGCGGCGCGCTGTGGCGCGTGCGCGTGAACGAGGACAGCAGCGTGAGCGCGCATACGGGCTGCGATTCGACCTTCACCGCCAACACGCTTTGCATGGACCACATCGCCGTGCAGCATCCGCTGCTCGAGGGCGCCGACGGCTTCGTGTTCGACGAGAACGGCAGCGCCTGGGTCGATGCGAACGAGCGCAACGCGGTGATCTTCGTGGGGCACGACAAGGGCGTGGTGGAGGTCTTCCGCAACCCCGCCAGCGCGACCACGAAGCTGCGCAACGAGGGGCCGCTCGAGACGCCGACGAGTCCCATCCTCTTCGGCCACAAGCTGTGCACCGCCAACTCCGACGGCAATCGCCGCGACAACTTCCCGAACACCGCGGGCGAGATCGGCGGGCCCGGCCAGCCGAAGGGAAAGATCGCCTGCCTCGACCAGCGCGTGAACGTGCCGGGACTGCCGCTGCCGGTGCATTGACGTCACCCTGCCCGCGGCGACGCATGAGAAAATGGGGACCTCGGTCCCCGTTTTCTTTCGTGCGAGGAATCCCGCAATGAACCGATTCGCCGCCGCGCTCGTCGCGCCGCTGCTGCTGCTCGGCGCCTCCGCCTTCGCGGAATTCCCCGACAAGCCCATCAAGATCATCGTGCCGCTCGCCGCCGCCGGCACCGGCGACACGCTGGCGCGCGCCGTGGGCGAGGGCATGGCCAAGGAGCTCGGGCAGCCCGTCGTGATCGAGAACCGTCCGGGCGCCGGCGGCCTCGTGGGCACGCAGTTCGTCGCGACTTCGCCGGCAGACGGCTACACGCTGCTGGCGGTGAGCCCGGCGCACGTGATCAATTCGACGCTCTACTCGAAGGCGGGCTACGACCCGGTGAAGAGCTTCGAGCCCATCACGCTCATGGCCTATACGCACCAGATCCTGGTCGCGCATCCGTCGGTGCCGTTCAACGACCTGAAGGGGCTCATCGAGTACGCGAAGAAGCATCCGGGAGAGCTCAACTACGGCTCCGCCGGCACGGGCTCGGCCACGCACCTCAACATGGAGCTCTTCAAGTCGATGGCCGGCGTGAACATCGTGCACGTCCCCTACAAAGGCAGCACGCAGGCGCGCCAGGACGTGGTCGGCGGGCAGGTGCAGCTCGCCATGGACGGCCTGCTGCCGGTGCTGAACCTGATCAAGCAGGGGCGGCTCAAGCCCATGGCGCTCACGAGCGGCCACCGTTCCGCCGTGGCGCCCGACATCCCGACGATGAACGAAGCGGGCGTCCCGGGCTACGTCTCCGATACGTGGTACGGGCTGCTCGCGCCCGCCGGCACGCCGAAGGACGTGCTCGCGAAGCTCGAGAAGGCCGCGACGGACGCGCTGAAGGATGCGGCCGTGCGCGAGCGCCTCACCAAGGCGGGCGCGGAGCCCGCCAGCACCAGCGCCGCCGAGTTCGGCAAGGTGATCGCCCGCGA
>DASTGG010000453.1:0-8364 GCA_035719385.1 Usitatibacter sp. | reverse complement strand
GCGCTGCGCCAGCAGGTCGCGTTGCCATTCCGGCGCGAGGACGAAGCGCCGCGCCTGCCCGAATTCGATCCACGGCTGCAGGTCGCACGGGGCGGCGTCGCCCGGCGCGAGCCATAGGCGCGTGCCGAATTCCTCCACGAGGCCCGCGCACACGTTGAGGTCGCTGTCGCGTGCGGCCGACAGGTCCGCCTGCACCACGGCGGCGGTGGCACCCCTCGCGAACAGCGTGCGCAAGCAGTGGTCCACGCGAATGCCCGTGCGCATGCCCCCGGGCGCCATCACTTCCCAGCATGGCTCGGGCATGGATGGCGCCATGGTCTTGAAGTCCGCATTCGATTCGCACTCGAGCGACCAGCGGACTTCCATCGGCGCCGCGTCGAGCAGCACGCCCACCCGCGGCGCTCCGGCCTGTGTCACAAGCCGGGACACGCATTCGCCCAACCGTGCGGGCGCTCCGGCGATGAAGGCCATCGAGGCACCGTGGGCGAGCAGATTCGCCGCGGTGTCTGCCGCTGCCTCGTCCACGATCACGCACAGCCCTTCGCAGTAGGACGGCTCGCCGTCGCGGGTATCGAAGAAGCGCGGCGGCGCGGCAGAACCGTCGCCTCGCGTCAAGCAACCGAACACGGCCGGTGAAGCGGTCATTGGGCCACCTCGTAGGTGAATGCGCTGAAATCCCGCGGCGCGACCGGGCATGGCGCCTCGTCGTCGAGGCCTTCGAGCCGCGAACGCAGCGCGCGTACCGCGTCCAGGACCGGCTCCACCGCCACGCCGGCATGGCGCGGGGCGTAACCGGGAAGCACGCGCAGCGCATCGTCGGCGAGGAGGCGCGCGCCTTCCTGGTTGTGCGATTGCGTGAAGTGGAAAGCCAGGGCCGCGAACGCGAGTCCCTGCAGGAAGCACGCATCGGGGTCCGCATGCCCGTCGGCGCGCTCCTGGATCAGGCGGTTCCAGCGCTCGCCCAGCCAGTCGTGCGCGGCGCCGAAGTCGTTCGCGCTCCAGAACCGCGCCAGCTCCTCCCAGCGGTAATCCGGCATCATCGGTGCAGCACGATCGGCGCTATCGCCGGCGAAGCGCTGGCGGAACGCGCGACGCAGGCATTGCATTCGGGCTCGTCCGGATCGACATCGATCGCGACCTCGGATTTCGGCACCTCCAACCGGCCGCCATCGATGTCGTCCACGCGCACATGCAGCGCCTCGATCTCCTCGCCGGCGAATTCGCGCAACAAGCGCGCGAGCTCCCGGAAGAACGAATGCATGGTGGCGCGCTCCACGAGCGAGGCGTATCCGCGCACCCACCGCCCGAGATGCAGGGCCCAGAAGCGCTGCAGCTCCTTCAACGTGCGGTCCTGCAGCAGGAGGTCGTGGCGCTCGGCGGCCGCGCGCATGCGATCCAGCAGGCTCGCGGCGAACAGCAGCTCGACGCCGAGCTGGTCGTCGACGACGCTGAAGCGTCCCGGCGACACCTTGAAGCCGGCGCGCCGGTACGCCTCACGGACGGCGTGGAACGGCTCCTGCTGCATCCGGCCGGTCATGCGCACCGACTCGATCGGAGTGCAGCCGCCTGGCGCCGCGAAGAGCGTGGTCCACTCGCACGCGAGCGCTTCGGCGAGCTCGCTGTCCGTGGGCGCCTCGAAGTCCTCGTCGAACCGCGCGCCCATGGCGGCGAGCGCCGCACGCGCCGCCGGAGCGCGGATGGCGGCAACGTAAGCCGCGGAGGGCTCCTCGGCGAACGCTCCTGCGAACAGGCGGCACAGGTTCGCGCGGGCCGAGTACTCCTCCAGCAACTCGGCCGCGTCCTCGCGCTCCCAATCGGGGATCGTATCCATGCGTGCTCCTTACGAATGGCCTTCGTGCGGCTTGGCCGACGCCGGCCCGGCCCAGGCGGCCATCTCCGGATGCATCTGGCGGTGCAGGTCGCCGGTGTAGGCGTAGCGCATGGTTTCCTTGAACGCCTCGAGGTGCTTCTGGTAGTCGCCCTTCACGTCGCCGTACTTGTCGTTGGGGCCCGCCTTCGTGACCTTGACCACCGTGTCGTACCAGCCCTGCGAGCCGCCGATCGGATCGGCGACCACGGGAATGATCGCGTTCGGATGCACGCCCTTGTCGTCCCACCACACGTTGCGCAGGTCCGGATCGTCGGTGGCGCCCCATTGGCCGCCCTTTTCCTGCGTCTTGAGCTGCGCGAGCCGGCCGTAGGACCAGTGCCCGAACGCCGTGGGAATGGCGACCACCTTGGGATGGATGCCTTCGAACACGTATGCCTTGGTGACCATGTAGCCCACGTTGCTCTCGATGCGCACGAGGTCGCCGGTCTTCACGCCGAGCCGCTTGCCCGTTTCGGTGTTCATCCACACGGGATTGCTGTGCATGATCTCGGCGAGCCACTTCACCGCGGCGCTGCGCGATTGCTTGTGGACGTTGATCTTGTACGTGGTGAGGATGAGCTCGTCGTCCTTCATCGTCTTGTGCCACGGGATCTGCTTGAAAGTCGGCATCGGGTTGAACCCGTACTTCGCCCACTCGTCCACGCGCACGTTGATGAGGCGGTTGCCCGTCGGGAAGCCCACGTAGTTGTGGCCCTTGCGCTGCACGCCGATCGCCTTGCCGTCCTTCGTGATGGTGCCGTCCTTCGCGACGGTGGCGCCCTTCATGTCGGCGGCGGGAATCTCCTTCCTGTGCAGGCCGTACTCGGGCACGATCTCGCGGCCGGTCTTGTCGCTGATCTTGCCGGTGCGCGGGTCGAGCTTGCCGTAGACGGGCCAGACGCCGTGCTTCTTGAGGAAATCCATGCCGCCCGCTTCCTTCAGGCCCGGGATGTTGTCGAAGTGGCGGCGCATGTAGTCCTCGCCGTCCTTGAAGTCCCAATACTTCTTCATGCCGCGGGAGCCGTCGGGGTCGAGCTTGAGGATGATGTCGCGCAGGATGATGCGGTTCTCGCGCGACTCGCCGAGCGGCTTGATGACGGGCTGGCGGATGCCGAGCCACGGCCAGAGCGAGTTCGGCATCGACTCGGGTTCCCAGCGCTCGAGGTACGGGCAATCGGGCAGGATGATGTCCGCGAGCGCGGTCTCCTCGCCCATGAACGGGCTCATCGAGACGTAGAACGGAATGAGCTTCTCGTCGCGGAAGAGCTTGCCCCACACCGCGTCGGAGCCGGGGTTCGTGTACACCGGATTGTCGACGTAGGTGAAGTACACGTTGATCTTCTGCTTGCCCTCGGCGATCCAGAACGGCACCAGGTGGCTCACCTTGTGGTGCGCGAGCGGGTAGTCCGGCGGTGTCGAGAGGTACGAGGCCTTCGCGGGCTTCGGCGGCTTCGGATCGGGCTGCGGCCAGCCCATCCCGCGCGGCAGGCAATAGCCGCCGCGCACCTCGATGTTGCCCGTCATGATCGGCAACATCATGCAGGCCTTCTCGTTGTAGGAGCCGTAGAGGTGCTTGGCCGGGCCGCGATACGTGTAGGTCGTCGCGGGCTTGGTCTGCGCGAACTCGCGCGCGATGCGCTCGATCGTCTCCGCCGGCACGCCCGAGAGCTTCGAGGCCCATTCGGGCGTGAACTGCTTGTAGTGCTCCTTCAGCTCCGCGACCGGCACGTTGGTCCACGTCTCGATGAAGTCCGTGTCCTGGAGGTCATCGCGAAGGATCACGTGGCCCATGGCGAGGGCGACGGCCCCGTCGGTGCCCGGGAAGACGGGGATCCACTCGTCCGAGCGCCCCGCGGTATTCGACAGGCGTACGTCGAACGTGACCAGTTTCGCCTTGTTCTCGGCGAGGCCTTCGGCCAGGCGCTGCGAATACGGATTGTGGAAGTACGCGGCCTCCATGATGTTGGAGCCGAAGTTGAGGATGTACTTCGCGTTGGCGAAGTCCGGCGTCTCGATGTCCGGCCCCCACGTGGGCTCCATGCCGATCTTCTTCGACGATTCGCACACCGACGTGTGGTTGAGGACCGTCGCGGAGCCGAGCGTCTGCATGAACCGGTCGATCGCGCCGCCGGTGCGGTTCCGCCCGTACTTCAGCATCACCGTGTTGGGATCTTCCTTGATCGCCGCGTCCAGCCGCTTGGCGATCTCGCCCAGCGCCTCATCCCAGGAAATGCGCTTCCACTTGCCCTCGCCGCGCGCCCCCACGCGTTTCAACGGGTAGAGGATGCGATCCGGGTCGTACGAGTACCACATGCCCGAGTTGCCCTTGGCGCACAGGCGCCCGCGCGTGGACACGTGCTCGGGGTTTCCCTCGAGCTTCACGACGCGGCCGTTCTCGACGTACGCGATGGCCCCGTCCTGGATGTTGCAGAAGTGGCAGGTGATGGGGATCGCCTGGCGCGGTTGCCCGCTCTGCGGGCTCAGGTCCTTGCCGCCCAGCTCCACTTCCATGCCTTGCAGCAGCGAGGGGGCCGCGGCCGCGGCGGCGCTGGTGCCGGCGCTCGCCTTGAGGAAGGTCCTGCGGTTCATCTTGAGCATGTCGGTTCCTCCGGCTTAGAAGTAGGTCTGGACTATCTGGCCGCCGATGAGGATCGAGTAGCGCAAGGCGAATCCTCCGACGAGCAGGAGCACGGCCGCGGCCGCGACCATCTGCGGCCGGTGTTGGGGCAGCAGCATGAGGGCGATCGGGAGCAACGTGCCGATCACCATGCCCAGGCCGACGAAGACGAATCCCAGGCCGCCCTCGGTCATCAGCATGAAGGTGAGCTCGGACCCGACGCCGCCGTACCACGTGGTGCCCATCATCGAGACGAGCATCGCGGCGATTCCGCCGGTGCCCCACAGCATCATCGAGCGCAGCACCTTCGACAGCACCGCGTCGCCGCGAACGAGCAGGTACGCGACCGCGGCGCCGGACACGAACGACAACGCCACGAAGAGAACCGGAATCAGCGGGGTGTTCCACACCGGCCGGTTCTGGTGCACCGTGAGGTCGTAGCCCGTATAGATCGGCAGGCTCACGGCGAGCAGCGACCCGACGATGGCGAGCGCCTTGCCGCCGGCCTCGTGATTCTTGTGGACGGCCACGATGTAGGCGACCGACACGAATGCGAACAGCACGAGGTTCAACGTGCCCCAGGCGAGCGGAGAGCCGAAGTTCAGGTTATGGACCAACAGGATGTAGAAGAAGCGAGCGGGCTGCGCGAGGTCGCCGATGAGCAGCGCCGCGCTCAGCAGCAGCAGCACGAACGAGACGTACGCGGTACCGCGCCGCAGGGGTGCGTACTCCGCGCGGAACCACGACATGGACGACAGGAAGAACAGTGCCGCGGAGATGCCGATCGTGAAGAAATAGAACGCGTACGCTCCGCCCCAGGGCATCACGTGCACGACGTTGTAGTCACCCATGGTCGTCCCCTCAGGTCCGTGTGTAGAAGGCGTTGCGGTCGCTCTCGAGGATCTCGCGCTTGTCGTAGATCCCGCGCCCGTGCTCGGTGAGATTGCGGTCCGCGCCGATGTAGAACACGTTGGGCTTCGTTCCCTCCTCCGGCCGCAGGACCTGCGTCGGCATGTTCGCGACCAGGTACGAGACCTCGCTCTTCGGGTCGTTCAGGTCGCCGAAGATGCGCGCGCGGCCGATGCACGTCTGCACGCACGCGGGCGCGAGGCCCTGCGTCACGCGGTGGTAGCAGAACGTGCACTTGTCGACCACGCTCGTGATGCCGGTGTAGGTGCGCTGCTTCGGCAGCATGAAGCGGGCGTTGTACGGGCACGAGGCCATGCACGCCTTGCACCCGATGCAGCGCTCGTAGTTCTGCAGCACGAAGCCGCCGTCGGCGACCTTGTAGGTGGCGCCCACGGGACAGGCGCGCACGCACGGCGGGTCGTCGCAGTGGTTGCACAGCCGCGGCAGGAACTGCTTTTTCACGTTCGGATAGGTGCCGACCACCTTGTAGGGCACCCAGGTACGGAAGACGCCGAGCGGCACGTCGAACTCGGCCTTGCACGCGACCATGCACGCGTCGCAGCCGATGCAGCGGCGCAGGTCGATGACCATCGCGTAGCGCTTCAAGCCCGGCTTGCCCCTCGTCTCGATGTCTGCGGTTCGCAACTCGGCCATGCGTTTCCTCCTTGGTATCGCGGCGGCCCGTAGGGCAGCGCTGCGGCGTTACTGCAACAACCGAGCCACGGGCGCGGCGATTGCATGGCCACGCCGGAAGAACGGGGCCGCCGGCCCTTGCTTTGAGCAGGATCAAGAAAACCGGGGGTGCGAGCGTTACCGTTCCGTAACGCAGATCGGGCCCGCCCGAGGCGCACGTCACCGGCCGGTAATGGCCGGGCACGGAGGAGGAACTTATGGATCGCGCGCGCAGGCGATGGTGTTCGGCATTCGCGGTGGCGCTCGCGGCGCCGCGGATCGCGCTCGCCCGCGAGCCGTTGCGCATCGGCGTCACCGCCGTCATCCTCGACGACCAGGTGAGCTTCCTCGAGGAGTGGCGCCAGTACCTCGGCCGCAAGCTCGGGCGCGAAGTGCGCTTCGTGCAGCGCGGCAGCTATCGCGGCATCAACGACCTGCTGCGGGACGGGAAGATCGACTTCGCCTGGGTATGCGGGGCGCCGTACGTGCGCCACGCAGCGTTCATGAAGCTGCTCGCCGTTCCGGTGTACCAGGGCCGGCCGCTCTATCGCTCGTACCTCATCGTGCCGTCCGACGATGGCGCGACGCGCTCGCTGCTCGACCTGCGGGGCCGCGTGTTCGCCTATTCCGATCCGGAATCCAATTCGGGCTACCTGTACGTGCAAAGCGCCCTGCTCGCGCTGCACGAGCGGCCGAAAGCCTTTTTCGGACGCACCTTCTTCACGTGGACGCATCGCAACGTCGTCGAGGCGGTGCGCAGCCGACTCGCGCATGGCGGCACCGTGGACGGCTACGTCTGGGACACGCTCGCGAAGCTCCACCCCGAGATCGCGCGCGGCACGCGCGTCGTGGCGCAATCGCCCGACTTCGGCTTCCCGCCCTTCGTCGCGCACCGGGACGTTCCGGCCGCGGAATTCGAAACGATGCGCGCCGTGCTGGTCGGCATGGCGGAAGACGCGGCCGGGGCGCGGCTGCTCGCGCGGCTCAACCTCGACGGCTTCATCCCCGGGGAGCCGGCGCTGTTCGCGGGCATCGCGCGCATGGCGCGGGAAGTGGACGGCGGCTGATGCTGCAGCGCCTGCGGGACCTCAGCTTCGTCTACAAGATCCCGCTGCGGGCGAGCGTGATGCTGGTGGGCGCGAGCCTGCTGCTCACCGCCTCGCTGATCGCGCGCGAATACGAGGAAGCGCGCAAGGACCTGCTGGTGCATGCGGGCAGCGTCGCGCGGCTGCTCGCGACGACATTGGCCGGTCCGATCCTGCACGACGACGTGTGGCGCGCGTTCGAGATCATCAACGCGCCGTTCCAGCCCGATGCACAGGCTGCGGCGCACGCGGGCGAGCTCGTGCTGGTCATGGATCCGAAGCGCCAGGTCTACGTCTCGACCCGTCCGCGCGATTACCCCGTGTTGTCCGACCCGGGGGCCAGCGATCCCGAGTTCGGGGCGCTCCAGGACGCGGTCGCCCGCTACTCGAGCTCGGAGCCCGGGCCGGTGGAGCTTCCGGGCTCGCGACGCATCTATGTCGTCGCCCCGATCCTCTCGGACGGCGCCCTGCTCGGCACGCTCGTCATGGGCTACGACACCGCCATGTTCCTGCCGCGCCTCTACGCGATCGCCGTTCGCGGCGCCATCGTGACGCTGCTCGTGCTCGCGGTGACGCTGCCCGTGAGCTGGTATTGGGGACGGCGGATGGCCGCGCCGCTCGTCGAGCTCGCCGACGACATGGCCAAGATCGGCACGCAGCCGGCCGCCGACATCGAGCCGGGCTTCAGATATGAATCGCGCGACGAGATCGGCCGCACTGGCGCCGCTTTCCGCCGAATGGTCGGGGAGCTGCGCGAGAAGGAGGCGCTGGAGAAGGAGGTGCTCGTCTCCGAGCGGCTCGCGGCGATCGGGCGGCTTTCGGCGGGCATCGCGCACGAGATCAACAATCCGCTCGGCGGCATGCTCAACGCCATCAGCACGTTCCGCAGGCACGGCGAGGATTCCGCCGCGGTGGCCGCGCGCACGATCTCGCTGCTCGAGCGCGGGCTGCTGCAGATCAAGGAGACCGTCGCGGCGCTGCTCGTCGAGGCGCGCATCGAGAACCGCAGCCTCACGCCGCAGGACATCCAGGACACGCACACGCTCGCCCTGGCCGCCGCCGACCGCGAGGGCCTGCGCTTCACCTGGGAGAACGACATCGTCGAGCCGCTGCCGCTGCCCTCGACGCTCGTGCGCCAGGTCCTCATCAACCTGCAGCTGAACGCGATCGAGGCGACGTCGCCGCCGGGAGAGGTTTACTGCCACGTCTTC
>DASTGG010000452.1:0-3952 GCA_035719385.1 Usitatibacter sp. | reverse complement strand
CCTGTTCGGCCGGCTGTCGAAGATCCACGGCCTCGACGAGCAGGTGGAGCACACGCTGCAGCTCGTGAACCTCGTCGCGCGTCGCGACACGCCGGTGTCGCAGCTCGCATACGGCGAGAAGCGCCGCCTCGAGATCGCGCTCGCCCTCGCCTCCTCGCCCTCGCTGCTGCTGCTCGACGAGCCGCTCGCCGGCATGAGCCCGCGCGAGCGCGTGGAGACGGTGGGCCTGCTCAAGGCGATCGCCAAGGGCCGCACCATGATCGTGATCGACCACGACATGGACGCGCTCTTCGAGCTGGCGGGCCGCATCACCGTGCTGCAGGAGGGGCGCGTGCTGGTCGAGGGCACGCCCGGGGAGATCAAGGGCAACGCCCGCGTGCAGGAGGCCTACCTGGGCGGCGTGAACGGAGCGCTCGCCGCATGAGCCTGCTGCAAGTCCACGGGCTCAACAGCTATTACGGGGATTCGCACATCCTCTTCGACGTGGCGCTCGAGGTGGAACGCAACCAGGTCGTGGCCCTCCTCGGGCGCAACGGCGCCGGCAAGAGCACGACGCTGAAGAGCCTCATGGGCGTGGTCACGCCGCGCACGGGCTCCGTGCGGTTGAACGGCATCGAGATGGCGGGAAGGAAGAGCCACGCCATCGCGCAGGCCGGCATGCAGCTCGTGCACGAGGAGCGGCGCATCTTCGGCAGCCTCGACGTGGAGGAAAACCTCGTGCTGGCGGGCCTCACGGCGAAGAAACGCTGGCCCCTCGAGCGCGTCTACGAGATGTTCCCGCGGCTCAGGGAACGGCGCCGCAGCCGCGGCACCGACCTGTCCGGCGGCGAGCAGCAGATGCTCGCCATCGCGCGCGCCCTGGTGCGGGACCCGGAGATCATCCTGCTCGACGAGCCGTTCGAGGGGCTCGCGCCGGTCATCGTCCACGACCTCGTCGCCGCGTGCCGCACGCTCGCCGAAGCCGGGCAGACCATCGTGCTGGTCGAGCAGAACCTCGCGGCCACGCTGGCGCTCGCGCACCGCGTGTACATCCTCAACAACGGGCACATCGTCCACGAGGGCGCCGCGCTGGAGATCAAGGCGCGGCCCGAGGTGCTGCAGCGCTACCTGGGCGTCTGACGCTCAGGCGATGCAGCCGGGCGGCTCGGGCACGAATTCCACGCCCAGCAGCTCGTGGCCGCGCCGGCGCACCCGGTCGGCGAGCGCGCGCGCCATCCAGTCGAGCTGGGCCAGGGCCGAGTCCCTGGAATCCCATCGCCGCTCGTAGCGCTCGCGGCCGGCGTAGGGCGCGTCCGCCAAGGCCGTGACCACGGCGACGTACTCCGGTCCATCGCGACGGACCCAGCCGTAAACGGTATAGGACGGGGTCGGCAGCTCCTCGGCGGCCGTGAAGTCGCAGGGGGCGCTGCGCTGCAGCAGCTTCTCGGTGGCGGTCGTCATGGCGCACACAGTAAGGGGGCCCGGGGGGAGCCGTCTTTGATCCATCTCAAGCCCTTTGACCCCGTACAGGCTTGCTTTATTCCCGCGGCGTGCATGACCAAGGGCGCGGCCGGGTGGGCGGCCGCTGGTGCGTCCCCGGGGACCTTCCCCGGGGGACGTCCCTGAAGCGTTTCCGGTTCCGCGGCGTCGAACGCTGACACCGTCATGGAAGCGGAGGCGTCATGGACAAGTCGATCACGGGCATCCTCACCGGCGTGAGCGGCGAGCGCTTCGAGCTCTCCGACGATGCGAACCGCCGCCACGTCTTCATGCTGGCGATGGACGCATCGCTCGAGGCGGGCGAGCTGCCGGCGCTGCAGCGCGACGGCACGCGCGTCACCGTCGATTACGACGACGACACACCCGACGCGCACATCGCGCACCGCATCTTCGCCACCCCGCAGGCGAGGCCCGCGCCTTAGGTTGGCGCGCCTGTAGGAAGCGTCCGGCCGCCCGGTCGGAGACGCGGAACGCGCTGTCGTCCCACGCCGCTGCGGGGCCGCGCGTGGGAACCGTTTACCGTGCGCCGCGGCCTCACCTCCATTGACAGGAGGCAGACATGGCGACTCCGCGGAAATGGATGCTCGCGGCGGCGGCCGGCGCGCTTCTGCTCGCCGGTTGTGCCGATTATCCCTACGGCTACTACGACAACGGCTACTACGGCAGCCCCTACTACGACTATCCCGGCTACTACGGCGGGCCTTCCGTGGGCCTGGCCCTGGGGTACGGCGAATGGCGCGGCGGCCACCACCGGCACGACCGCGACTGGCGCGATCACGACTGGCGCTGGCGCCACTGAACGCGCCGCTTCAGCCGACGTGCCGGCGGAAGAACTCCAGCGTGCGGCTGCGCGCCTGCTGCGCCGCGGCCGCATCGTGGGAGCCGCGCTGGTCGCAGTTGAAGCCGTGCCCGGCCTTGTAGTAGTGCGTGGTGGCCTCGGGGTGCGCCTGCGCCACCTGCTTCGCCTTGTCCAGCGGAATGGACTGGTCGCTCTCGCCGAAGTGCAGCATCACGGGGCAGCGCGGCTTCTCGCCGATGAGCTCCGGAATGGAGCCGCCGTAGTAGCACACCGCCGCGGCGAGCCCTGAGACGCGCGCGCTCGCGGCCCACGCGACCGAGCCGCCCCAGCAATACCCGACGATGCCCACCTTGCCCGCCGCCTTTGCGTGGTCGCGCGCGGCCTCCACGTCGAGCATCGACTTGTCCCAGGGAATCTGCTTGCGGATCTCGAGCCCGGCCTGGATCTCCGGCTGCGTGTACCCGGTCTCGTACTGGCGCTGCACGCGGTCGTACATCGCCGGCGCGACGGCGAGATAGCCGTCCTTCGCATAGCCGTCCGCCACCGAGCGGATGTGGCTGTTCACGCCGAAGATTTCCTGGATCACGATGATCGCGCCGCGCGCCTTGCCGGACGGCTCGGCGACGTAGAGGTCCAGGCGGTGGCCGTCGGAAGCGGCGATCTCGGTGGTCTTGCCCATGGGTGGCTCCTCGCGTTGGTCTTGTTGGAGCCGCCTAGGATACTCGCGGGGCGACCTCGCGTTTGCCGAGCGCCGCGCGCAACAGCGGTGTGACGAGCGGGATCGCGAGCAGCAGGATCCCGATGCCGGCGATGGTCGCCACGAGCGGTGTCGCGAAGAAGATCGCGACCGAGCCCTTGGAGGCGAGCATCGCCTGGCGGAAGGCCTCCTCCGCCTTGTCGCCGATGACGATCGCGAGCACGAGCGGCGAGATCGGGTAGTCGAGCTTCTTGAAGAGGTAGCCCACGACGCCGAAGCCCATCATGAGCACCACGTCGAGGTACGAGTTCGACACCGCGTAGGCGCCGACCGCGCACACGATGATGATGAGCGGCGAGATCACGAAGAACGGCACGCGCATGAGCGCCGCGAAGATCGGCACGGTGATGAGCACGAGGATCACCGCGACGATGTTGCCCAGGTACATCGACGCGATGAGGCCCCACACGAAATCCTTCTGCTCGATGAAGAGCATCGGGCCGGGGTTGAGGCCCCAGATCATGAGCCCGCCCATCATCACGGCGGCGGTGGCCGAACCGGGAATGCCAAGCGCCAGCATCGGCAGCAGCGCGCTCGTGCCGGCCGCGTGGTCGGCGGTTTCCGGCGCGACGATGCCCTCGGGCTCGCCCTTGCCGAAGTTCTCGCGCCGCGGCGACACGCGGCTCGCCACGCCGTAGCTCATGAACGATGCGGCGGTCGGCCCGCCGGGCGTGATGCCCATCCAGCAGCCGATCGCCGCGCTGCGCAGCAGCGCGGCCGCGTGGCGCGGCATGCCGGCGAGCGTGCGGAACACCTCGCGCCATTCGATCTTCGAGGAGGCCGCCTTGGCGTGCAGCTCTTCCTCGGTCGCGATCAGCAGCTCGCCGATGCCGAAGAGCCCCATCACCGCCACGACGAAGCTGATGCCCTTCACGAACTCGTCCACGCCGAGCGTGAGGCGCATGTTGCCCGAGATG
>DASTGG010000451.1:0-5799 GCA_035719385.1 Usitatibacter sp. | reverse complement strand
CGCCGCCATGGAGACGGTCCTCAAACAGGCCTTGAAACTACTGATGAAATAAGTTCGCACGAGGAACCATGACCCGACTCATCACCCCTGCCACGACCGAGGACGATGTTCTCTTTGAGTCGACCCTCCGGCCGAAAAGCCTTACCGACTACGTCGGGCAGGAAAAGGCCAAGGGTAACCTGCGGGTCTTTATTGACGCGGCCAGGAAGCGGGGCGAGGCCCTCGACCATGTCCTCCTCTACGGCCCGCCGGGGCTCGGGAAGACCACTCTGGCAAACATCATCGCCGCAGAGATGGGGGTGAACATCAAGTCGACATCAGGACCGGTCATCGAGCGCCCCGGCGACCTCGCCGCCATCCTCACCAACCTCGAACCCCACGACGTGCTGTTCATCGACGAGATCCACCGCCTGTCGCCGGTGGTGGAGGAGATCCTCTATCCGGCGCTGGAAGACTTCCAGATCGACATCATGATCGGCGAGGGGCCGGCGGCGCGTTCGGTGAAGCTGGACCTGCCGCCCTTCACCCTCGTCGGCGCCACCACGCGCGCGGGCATGCTCACCAACCCGCTGCGCGACCGCTTCGGGATCGTCGCGCGCCTCGAGTTCTACACGCCCGAGGAGCTCGTCCTCATCGTGCACCGCTCGGCGAAGCTGCTCGCGGTCGCGGTGGACGAGGGCGGCGCGCTCGAGATCGCACGCCGCTCGCGCGGCACGCCGCGCATCGCCAACCGCCTGTTGCGCCGAGTGCGCGATTACGCGGAGGTGAAGTCCACCGGCCTCGTGACGCAGGGAGTCGCGGACACCGCGCTGCGCATGCTCGACGTCGATGCGATCGGGCTCGACCTCATGGACCGCAAGCTGCTGGAGGCGGTGATCGGCAAGTTCGGCGGCGGCCCCGTCGGCGTCGAGAACCTCGCCGCCGCGATCGGCGAGGAGCGCGACACGATCGAGGACGTCCTCGAGCCCTTCCTCATCCAGCAGGGCTACCTGCAGTGCACGCCGCGGGGCCGCGTGGCCACGGCGCTCGCCTACCGGCATTTCGGCCTCGCGCCGGCGAACGCCGCGGGCAACGGAGACCTCTTCTCGTGAGCCGGATCGCGATGAAGCCGAGCCTGCAGCCCGAGCTCTTCACCTATTCGTTTCCCGTGCGCGTGTATTTCGAGAACACGGATGCGGGCGGCGTCGTGTACCACGGCGAGTACCTCAAGTTCATGGAGCGCGCCCGCACGGAATGGCTGCGCCACCTGGGATACGACCACCAGGCGCTCGCCCGCGAGCATCGCGTCATCTTCGTGGTGTCGTCGATCAACGTCGAATTCCTCAAGCCCGCGCGGCTCGACGACAACCTCGCCGTGAGCGTGCGGCTCGAGTCGGTGGGGCGCGTGCGCTGCGTCTTCGAGCAGGAGATCCGTCGCGAGGACGAGGTGCTGGTGAAGGCGCGGGTCACCGTCGCGTGCCTCGTGAACGACAGCTTCAAGCCGGCGGAGATCCCCGCAGGGCTCAAACGCAAGATGGAAGCCGCCACATGATCGTGCAGCACGACCTCACCATCATCTCGATGATCGCCAACGCGAGCATCGTCGTGAAGATCGTCATGGCGCTCCTGCTGCTCGCGTCCATGTTCTCCTGGACGTACATCTTCATGAAGATCTTCGCGATAGGCCGCGCGCGCCGCCAGGCCGACGAGTTCGAGCGCGAGTTCTGGAGCGGCAGCGACCTGGTCGCGCTCTACCAGCGCGCGGCGAGCGGCCGTTACGTCGCCACCGGCATGGAGCGCATCTTCGAGGCGGGCTTCAAGGAGTTCCTGAAGCTCAAGGGCCGCTCGGGATCGGACGTCTCCGCCCTGCTCGAGGGCACGCGCCGCGCGATGAAGGCCACGTACCAGCGCGAGATGGACGTGCTCGAGTCGCACCTGTCGTTCCTCGCCACGGTGGGCTCGGTGAGCCCGTACATCGGCCTCTTCGGCACGGTCTGGGGGATCATGAACGCCTTCCGCGGCCTGTCCAACGTGGCGCAGGCCACGCTCGCGCAGGTCGCGCCCGGCATCGCGGAGGCGCTCGTCGCGACGGCGATGGGCCTGTTCGCGGCGATCCCCGCGGTCATCGCCTACAACCGCTTCAGCCACGACATCGACCGGCTCGCGAACCGTTTCGAGAGCTTCATGGAGGAGGTGTCCAACATCCTGCAGCGGCAGGCGCACATCCCCGACTTCACGGACACGGTCGTCCAGCGGCCGCGGAGCCGCTAGCCATGCGACGCCCGCGCCGTGCCATGGCCGAGATCAACGTCGTGCCGTACATCGACGTGATGCTCGTGCTGCTCATCATCTTCATGGTCGCCGCGCCCCTCATCAACCCGGGGCAGATCGACCTGCCGCAGGTCTCGCAGAAGCTCGATCCCGCCGTGGCGCCGCTCGAGGTGCGCGTGCGCGAGAACGGCGACCTCGCGCTCGTCGACCGCAACCGCGGCGCGACCGAGGACCGCATGGACCGCCAGACGCTGCTGCAGGTCGTGCGCGACGCGCAGCGCACGCATCCCGACCAGGCGGTGGTCATCGCGGGCGACCGCAACGTGCGCTACGAGGAGATCCTGCAAGTGCTCGACCTGTTGCAGCGCGGCCAGGTCAAGCGCGTGGGCCTGCTGGCGCGCCCGGCGCCGTGAGGAAAGAGCCGCACCCGCCGCCGCCCTCCCTCGAGAAGCGTCCCCAGCCCGGGCGGCTGCGCGCGATCTTCCTCGCGGTGCTCGTGCATGCGCTGTTCCTGTCGCTGATCGTGTTCGGCATCACGTGGCAAAGCCGCCCGACGGGGCCGCTGCAGGCCGAGCTTTGGGACAAGCTGCCGCCGGCCAAGACGAGCGCGCCGCCGAAGCCGCAGCCGCCCAAGCCCGAGCCGCCCAAGCCGGAGCCCCCGAAACCCGAGCCGCCGAAGCCCGAGCCTCCGAAGCCGGCGCCGCCCAAGCCCGAGGTGAAGCCCGAGCCGCCGAAGCCGGATCCCGCGATCGCCGAGAAGGCCGAGCGCCTGAAGAAGGAAAAGGAGAAGCAGGAGCGCCTCGAACGCGAGAAGAAGGAGAAAGCGGAGAAGGCCGAGAAGGCGAAGAAAGAGGAGCAGGCGCGCAAGAAGCGCGAGCAGGACGAGGCCGACCGCAAGCGCAGGGAGGAAGAGGAGCGCGCGCGCGAGGAGCGCGAGCGCCAGATCGCCGAGCAGCGCGCGCGCCAGGAAGCGGCGCAGGCGCAGCAGCGCGAGATCGACAAATACATCAGCGACATCCAGCGTAAAATACGCAGTCGCGCCAATATTCCCGATACGGTCACCGGCAATCCCACGCCGAGTTTTCGGATTCGCGTGCTTCCCGGCGGCGAGGTTCTCGACATCACGCTCGTGAAGCCGAGCGGCAATCGCGCGTACGATGCGGCCATCGAAAGGGCGATCCGCAGCGCGAGCCCCTTGCCGGTGCCTCCTGCGAATTCGGAACTTTTTCCTCGATTCCGCGAACTCAACCTCGATTTCAGGCACGAACGATAGCTTGACGTGCACCTCCCAATGCTGAAGCGAACCTTTCTTTTCCTCGCGGCATCCGTGCTCGCGCTCGCTGCGCACGCGCAGCTCACCATCGACATCACGACCAGCGGCGGGCGGCAGATCCCGATCGCGATCATGCCGCTCGCCGGCGAGGCCTCGCAGCCGCAGGTGATCAGCGAAGTGGTCGCCGCGGATCTGGCCCGCACCGGCCTCTTCCGCCTCGTGAATACGCTGGGCATCTCGCCGGTGCCGACGGAGCCTTCGCAGGTCAATTTCGCCGACTGGACCGGGCGCAATGCCGAAGCGCTCGTCATCGGCAAGGTGGAACCCTCGACCGACGGGCGCGTGGAAGTGCGCTTCCGCCTCTTCGACGTGCAGAAGGCGGCGCAGCTCGCGAGCTACTCGTACGTGGTGGCGCCCGCGCAGCTTCGCGCTACCGCGCACCGCATCGCCGACGTGATCTACGAGAAGCTCACCGGCGACAAGGGCGTGTTCTCGACGAAGATCTGCTACGTTGTGAAACGCGGCACCCGCTACGAGCTGCAGGTGGCCGACGCGGACGGCTTCAATGCGCAAAGCGTGCTCGCCTCGCGTGAGCCCATCATGTCGCCCGCGTGGTCGCCCGACGGCAGCCGCATCGCCTACGTTTCGTTCGACCAGAAGAAGCCGATCGTCGTCGTGCAGAACCTCGCCGCCGGCACGACCACCGTGGTCGCCGCCTTCCGCGGCAACAACAGCGCGCCGTCGTGGTCGCCGGACGGCCGCACGCTCGCCGTCGCGCTCACGAAGGACGGGCTCACGCAGGTCTACCGCATCGCCGCCACGGGCGGCACGCCGCAGCGGCTCACCGAATCGGCCGGCATCGATACCAGCCCCAGCTTCTCGCCCGACGGGCAGTGGATCGCGTTCACCTCGGATCGCGGCGGCTCGCCGCAGATCTACCGCATGCCGGCGGGCGGCGGCCCCGCGCAGCGCCTCACGTTCGAGGGCTCGTACAACACGACGCCGCGCTTCAGTCCCGACGGCAAGTCCATCGCGTTCGTGCAGCGCGAAGGCGGGCGTTACCGCATCGCCTCGCTCGAGCTCGGGACCGGCCAGGTGAGCGTGCTCACCGACGGCACGCTCGACGATTCACCGAGCTTCGCGCCGAACGGTAAAATGATTTTGTACGAAACCCAGGTGGGTGGCCGCGGGCAGCTGGCGGCCGTTTCGGGCGACGGGCGCGTACGGCAGCGCCTCACCTCCTCGGCGGGCGACGTCCAGGATCCCGCGTGGGGACCGATGCCTACCAACTAGCTGGTCCGCCACGCAGGTTCGATTACCAGGAAAACAAAAGGAGACCCCTATGAAGCGACTCGCGATTTGCCTCGTGGCCGCCGCACTCGCGGCCGGCTGCGCCAGCAGTGAGAAGAAGCCCGAGCCTCCCGTCTCGGATCGCTCGACCGCCACCACGCCACAGGCGCCCACGACGCCGCCGACGTCCCAGACGACGCCGCGCGCGACCGAATCGCTCTCGGGCAATCCGCTCAAGGACCCGAACAACATCCTCTCGAAGCGCAGCATCTACTTCGACTTCGATTCCAACGCGGTCAAGGATGAATACCGCAACCTCATCCAGGCGCACGCGCGCTACCTGAACGACCATCGCGACACGCGCATCCGAATCGAGGGCAACTGCGACGAGCGCGGCAGCCGCGAGTACAACCTCGCGCTCGGCCAGCGCCGCGCCGAGGCGGTGAAGAAGGTGATGACGGTGCTGGGCGTGCAGGACGGCCGCATCGAGACCGTGAGCTTCGGCGAGGAAAAGCCCGTGGCCAACGGCCACGACGAGGATTCCTGGGCGAAGAACCGCCGTGCCGACATCAAGTACCCGGGTGAATAGGGCCTTCGCCTTCGCGGCGCTCGCGCTCGCGGCCGGCGCGGTGCTGCCGGCCCGGGCGGGCCTCTTCGACGACGAGGAGGCGCGCCGGCGCATCGACAACCTGCGCCAGGAGCTGCGCCAGCAGGGCGACGACAACGCCGCGCGCATCGCGAAGCTCGAGGAGCAGATCCGCAACATCGGCGTGGTGGAGCTCGTGCAGCAGTTGGACCAGCTCAACGCCGAGATCGCGCGCCTTCGCGGGCAGATCGAGGTGCTGTCGAACGACAACCAGCAGCTGCAGAAGCGCCAGCGCGATTTCTACCTGGACATCGATTCGCGGCTGAAGCGGCTGGAGGGCGCAGGCGCTGCGGCGGGCGGTGCCGCGGGCGGCGGCGGGGCGGCCACGCAGGGCGCCGCG
>DASTGG010000450.1:0-108425 GCA_035719385.1 Usitatibacter sp. | reverse complement strand
CGTCCCGGGGGTGCGTCCCCGGGGTGCGTCCCCGGGTCAGCCGATCGTCATGAGGCTCGCGTTGCCGCCGGCCGCGGCCGTGTTCACGCTCACCACGCGCTCGATGAGCAGCCGCTCGAGGTGGAGCTGGTCGCTGTGGTGGTTGAAGGCGTGGACGCCGATGATGGGGCCGCCGCGCCGCGCGACCTCGCGGCAGAGCTCGGCGCGCTGGGCCGGGTCGCCGTGATGCAGCACCACGTCGAAGGCGGCCTGGGGATCGCGCCAATCGGCGATGGCGGCGACGCTCCCGTCGAACGATCCGGGCAGGCCGGCGGGAAGGGCGCCCACCACGACCGCGTTGCCGCCGAGCGCGAGCACGATCGCCACCTGCGCGAGGCGCACGTCATCGTCGTCGCCGAGGCATAGCACGCGCTCGCGTCCCAGCACGGAGTACGTGTTGCGTTCGCCGGTCGGTCCCGGCAAGGCCACCCGCACGCCCGCAGGGGAGATCTCGCGCAGCCGGTCGCACAGCCGCGCGAGGCTGCTGCGCTCCGGCTGCTCGTGCGCCCACGCCGCCAACGCCTCGAACGCGGCGCCGAAACGATTCGCGGGCTCGCATGCGGCGGCATCGATCGCCCGCAATGCGCGAATCGCCGCATCGGCCGGGCAGCGCGTGATGAACCGGTGCAGGTACAGCGGGCCGCCGGCCTTCGGCCCCGTGCCCGACAGGCCTTCGCCTCCGAAGGGTTGCACGCCGACGACCGCGCCGATCATGTTGCGGTTCACGTACGCATTGCCCACGCGCGCGCGCCGGGTGATGGAATCGATCGTCTCGTCCACGCGCGAATGGATGCCGAGCGTGAGGCCGTAGCCGAGGCGGTTGATGGCCTCGACGAGCGCATCGAGGCCGTCGCGCCGGTACCGCATCACGTGCAGCACGGGGCCGAAGACTTCGCGCTCGAGCTGCTCGAGGCGGTCGATCTCGACCAGCGTCGGAACGACGAACGTTCCGCGTGCGGCCTCGGCCACGCGCGCCTGCTCCGCGCACTGGTGAACGCGATGGCCGCGCGAACGCATGCCCTCGATATGCGACTGCAGCATGGATCGCGCCGCCGCATCGATCACGGGTCCCACGTCGGTCGAAAGCTGCTCGGGGTTGCCGACGGCGAGCTGCGCCATGGCGCCCTGCAGCATCGCGAGCACGCGATCGGCCACTTCCTCCTGCACGCAAAGCACGCGCAGCGCCGAGCAGCGCTGCCCCGCGCTGTCGAACGCGGAGACCAGCGCATCGGCCACGACCTGCTCGGCGAGCGCCGACGAATCCACGATCATCGCGTTCTGGCCTCCGGTCTCCGCGATGAGGGGAATGGGGCGGCCATCGGCCTCGATGCGGTCGGCGAGCGCGCGCTGGATCGCCCGCGCCACCTCGGTCGATCCGGTGAAAGCGACGGCGCGCACGCGGCCATCCGCGACCAGCCGCGCGCCGACCGTTTCCCCGTGCCCGGGCACGAGCTGCACCACCTCTCGCGGGATGCCGGCCTCGTGCAGGATGCGCACCGCCTGCGCCGCGATGAGCGGCGTCTGCTCGGCGGGCTTCGCGAGCACGGTGTTGCCGGCGGCGAGCGCGGCGCTCACCTGTCCCACGAAGATCGCGAGCGGGAAATTCCACGGGCTGATGCAAACCACGGGGCCTCGCGCCGGATGCGTCGCGTTGTCGAGCCCCGCGCGCGCTTCATGGGCGTAATAGCGCAGGAAGTCCACCGCCTCCCGCACCTCGGCCACCGCGGCGGGCAGCGTCTTGCCCGCCTCGCGCACGATGAGCCCCAGCAGCCGCGGCATCTCGACCTCGAGCAGCTCGGCCGCGTGCTCGAGATTCACGGCGCGCGCGGACGCCGGCGACTGCGACCAGGCCGCGAAGGCCCCTTCCGCGCGCCGCAGCGACGCCTCGACGTGCTCGTCGCGCGCCTCGACGCAATGGCCGACGACGTCGCACGGGTCCGCCGGATTGCGGACCGGCTCGCCGCGCTCCGCGGCGCCCGCGGCGGCCGTCGGCGCCGCGCGCCAATCGATATCCCCGCTGGCGGCCAGCGGCTCGGCGATGAGCGCGAGCGTGGCTTCGTCGGTGAGATCCACGCCCGGCGAATTGGCGCGCAGCGGCGCGAACAGCGCGCGCGGCAGCACGATCCGTGGATGGGGCGCGCCCACGGCCCCTTCCTGCGCGGCAGCGCGGCGCACGAGCTGCACCGGGCTCGCGACGAGCTCCTCGAGCGGCTCGTCGGGATCGGCGATGCGGTTGATGAACGAGGTGTTGGCGCCGTTCTCCAGCAAGCGCCGCACGAGGTAGGCGAGCAGGGTCTCGTGCGTGCCCACGGGCGCATAGACGCGGCAGGCGCGCCCGAGGCCGCCCTGCGATTCCGGCGGAACGACCTGCATGTACAGCGGCTCGCCCATGCCGTGTAGGCACTGGAACTCGTACTGGCCCGGCTTCCACGCGCCCGCCATGTGGTAGATCGACGCGAGCGTCTGCGCGTTGTGCGTGGCGAACTGCGGATAGACCGCCTCGCCCGCGGCGAGCAGGCGCCGCGCGCACGCGAGGTAGCAGAGGTCCGTGTGCGCCTTGCGCGTGTAGACGGGATAGTCGGAAAGGCCTTCGACCTGCGCGCGCTTGATCTCCGCGTCCCAGTACGCACCCTTCACCAGGCGCACCATGAGGCGGCGCTGCGTGCGGCGCGCGAGGTCCACGAGGTGATCGACCACGAAAGGCGCGCGCTTCTGGTAGGCCTGCACGACGAAGCCGATGCCGCCCCACGCGCGCAGGGCCGGCTCTTCGCAGAGCCTTTCGAGCAGGTCGAGCGAAAGCTCGAGCCGCTCGGATTCCTCCGCGTCGATGTTGATGCCGATGCCGTGCTCGCGCGCGAGGGCTGCGAGCGAGAGCACCTGCGGATAGAGCTCGGCCATCACGCGCTCGCGCTGCGCCACGACGTAGCGCGGGTGCAGCGCCGAGAGCTTGATCGAGATGCCCGGCCCCTCGATGACGCCGCGCCCGGCCGCGGCCGCGCCGATCGCGCGAATGGCGTCCTCGTACGAGGCCAGGTACCGTGCCGCATCCCCGGCGGTCATCGCCGCCTCGCCGAGCATGTCGTAGGAGTAGCGGAAGCCCGCCGCTTCCAGGCGCCGCGCCTGCCCGAGCGCCTCGGCAATGCTCTCGCCCGCGACGAACTGGCGGCCCATGAGCCGCATCCCGACATCGACCGCCTTGCGCACCACGGGCTCGCCGAGCCGCGAGGTCGCGCGCGCGAGCGCACCGGCAAGCCGCGTCTCGTCGTGCGTCGCGACAAGTCGCCCGGTCACGACCAGCCCCCATGCCGCCGCGTTGACGAAGGGAGAAGCGCTGCGCCCGGCGTGCGCTCGCCAGTCGCCGCGCCCGATCTTGTCGCGGATCAGGGCGTCGCGCGTGGGATCGTCCGGAATGCGCAACAGCGCCTCGGCGAGGCACATGAGCGCCACGCCTTCGTCGCTCGACAGCGAGAACTCCTGCAGCAGGCCCTGCACCAGGCCCTCGCGCCCGAGGCCGGACTGGCGGCCGCGCAGGCTCTCGACGAGCCTTCGCGCGAGCGCCTCGATCTGCGCATCCTGCTCCGGCGGCAGCTGCGTCTCGTCCAGCAGCGCGCGGACGCACGCGGGCTCCGGCGGCCGGCGCGCGGCGGTGATGGCGCGCCGCAGCGGCGAGCGCCGCGGCGCGCTGTCGCCGAAGCTTTCGAACGGCGCGGGCGGGTCGCGGGCGATGTCCACGGCGACGGGCGTGAGCCCGGCCGGCTCAGTAGCTCTTCACGTTCGGCGCGGCGCCTTCGCCGCTGCTTTCGCCGCGGCGGCGCTTCTGCTCCTCGTCGAGCGCCTTGGCCCAGGCGTTGTACTCGTTGATGGCGGCGTTGCCCGCATCCGCGTTGGCCCTGGAGACGGCCTGGCGGTCGTCGACATACGCCTTCATGCACTCCTTGTACTTGTTCACCTCGTTCTGGAAGCGCTTCTGCACGTTCGCTTCCTGCAGCAGCAGCCGCCCGGGCAGCTCCGGCGGCGTTCCACAGTTGGGCTTGGGCACCTCGATTGGCGGCGTTTGCGGCGCCGTGGAGGGCTGCGCGGCCTGCGCGAAGGCGAGCGACGGTGCGGCGAGGAGCAGCGCGGCCGCGAAGGCGATGAGTTTCATGGGACTGGCCTTTCGGACGTGAATTCGGGGCGGGTAGATTAACGCAATCGGCGGCTCACTCGCGCACCGGCACGGTGTAGTTCAGCGCGAGGCGGCCGCCATCGGGATAGATCGTCTGTCCGGTCATGTAGGACGCATCGTCGGAAGCGAGGAACACGGCCACGCGCGCGACCTCCTCGGGCGCGCCCATGCGGCCCAGCGGCGTGCGCGAGAGGATCCTCTTCTCGGCCTGCGCACTTCCCAGCACGGCATCGCGCGCCATCTCCGTGAGGATCGTGCCGGGGCCGATCGCGTTCACGCGGATCGCGTGGGGCGCGAGCGCCAGGGCCATCACCTTCGTGAGCTGGCTCACTCCCCCTTTCGACGCCACATAGGGCACCTGGTTCGGGATCGCGAGCACGGCGTTCACGCTCGACATGTTGATGATGGCGCCCCCGCCGCCCTGGCGCGCCATCTGGCGGCCCACGGCCTGGCCCACGAGGAACACGCCCTTGAGGTTCACCGCGATGACGCGGTCGAAGTCCTCCTCCTCGACATCGAGGAACTCCGCGGCGTGAGTGATGCCGGCATTGGCGACGAGGACGTCGATGCGCCCGAAGGCATCGAGCGCGGCGGCGAGCGTGCGCTGCACGTCGTGCTTGCGCGAGACGTCGCAGTGCACGCCGACGGCGGCGGCGCCCGAGTCGTGCAGGCGCAGCGCCTCGCGGCGCACCGCCACTTCGTTCACATCGGCGAGGACCACCTTCGCGCCTTCCCGCGCGAAGGCGGTGGCGCACGCGAGCCCGATTCCCTGCGCGGCGCCCGTGACGAGCGCGACCTTGTCGCGCAGCCTCACTTAACCTTGGCCGCGTCCGCGATCTCGCTGCAGAACGCGGCGAGGTTGCCGGGGCAGTCGGCCTTGGCGCGCGAGTAGATGGCCTCGCGGTCATCCTTGGCGACGGGGCTCTGGATATGGGCGATCACGAAGGCCTTGTACTGCGGATCCTTCGCCACCGCCTCGGCGAGCGCCTCGGGCTTCTTCCAGTCCACCAGCAGGCGCAGCAGCGCATCGGTGTAGAGGTCGCCGACGGCGCCGGAATCGCAATGGCGATAGTCGTGCCAGGCCTTCTCGAGCTGCGTCCACATGACGACGCGCTCGATCGCCTTCTCGGCGGCGGCGGCGTCGGACTTGGTGCAGGGCTTGCCCTGCGCATTCGCCCCGAGCGCGCCGGCGAGCATGAAGCACGCGGCACCCAGGCGAACGAGGTTCATTTCACGCCGCCATCCCCGGGCGGCGGCCGGAGCGCTCGAGCCGTGCGCGCACGGCGCGGACGATGCCGGCGGCGTCGAGGCCGCAATCGGCGAGCAGTTGCTGCGGATCTCCATGTTCGACGAACGCATCGGGCAGCCCCATCATCAGGACCGGAGTTGCGATCCCGTCGGCGCACAACGCTTCGGCGACGGCGGAACCCGCGCCTCCCATGACCACATTCTCCTCGACGGTCACCAGCAGATCATGCGCTGCCGCAAGCCGGAACAACAAGTCCCGGTCCAGCGGCTTGACGAAGCGCATGTTCACGACCGTCGCGTTCAGCTGCGAGCCCGCCTCGATCGCGGGGGCCACCATCGAGCCGAACGCGAGGATCGCCACGCCCTTGCCCTCGCGCCGCACTTCCGCGCGCCCGACCGGCAGCGCCTGCATCGCATTGACGATCTCGGCGCCCGGCCCCATCCCGCGCGGGTAGCGCACGGCGCTCGGCCCCGGCAGCGTGAACCCGGTATAGAGCATCTGCCGGCATTCGTTCTCGTCGGCCGGCGCCATCACCGTCATGTTCGGGATGCAGCGCAAGTACGAAAGATCGAACGCCCCGTGGTGCGTGGGCCCGTCGGCGCCGACCAGCCCGCCGCGGTCCAGCGCGAAGACGACCGGCAGGTTCTGCAGCGCCACGTCGTGGATCAGCTGGTCGTAGGCGCGCTGCAGGAACGTCGAATAGATCGCGACCACGGGCTTGAGCCCCTCGACCGCGAGGCCCGCCGCGAAGGTCACCGCATGCTGCTCGGCGATGCCCACGTCGAAGTAGCGATCGGGGAATTCCTGCGAGAAGCGCACGAGGCCGGAGCCCTCGCGCATCGCGGGCGTGATGCCGATGAGCCGCGAGTCCAGGCGCGCCATGTCGCACAGCCACTCGCCGAAGACCTGCGTGTACGTGAGCTTCGGCTTCGCGTTGGCGGCGGCCTTCGGCTTCACGATGCCCACGCCCGGGTCGAACTTGCCGGGCCCGTGGTAGGTGATCGGGTCGTCCTCGGCGAGCTTGTAGCCTTGCCCCTTGCGGGTGACCACGTGCAGGAACTGCGGGCCGTCGAGGCGCTTCAGGTTCTTGAGCGTGTCGATGAGCACGTCCAGGTTGTGCCCGTCGATGGGACCCGTGTAGTTGAAGCCGAACTCCTCGAACAGCGTCGAGGGCGTGAGCATGCCCTTCGCATGTTCCTCGATGCGCTTGGCCAGGTGCTTCATCGGCGGGGCCACCGACAGCACCTTCTCGGCCGTCTTCTTGGTCGCCGCGTAGAACCGGCCCGACATGAGCCGCGCGAGGTAGTTGTTGAGCGCGCCGACGTTCTCGGAGATCGACATGTCGTTGTCGTTCAGGACCACGATCACCTTGGCGCCGGTCTGCTCGACGTTGTTCAGCGCCTCGAACGCCTCGCCCGCGGTCATGGCGCCGTCGCCGATCACGGCGATCACGTGCCGCCCGCTCTTCTGGCGCGTGGCCGCCACCGCCATCCCGAGCGCCGCGGAGATCGACGTGGACGAGTGCGCCGTGCCGAACGTGTCGTATTCGCTTTCCTCGCGCCGCGGGAACCCCGCGAGGCCGCCCTTCTGGCGCAGGCGCTTCATCCCCTCGCGGCGGCCCGTGAGGATCTTGTGCCCGTAGCACTGGTGGCCCACGTCCCAGATCAGCCGGTCGTCGGGGGTCCTGAAAACGTAGTGCAGCGCGATCGTGAGCTCGACCGTGCCGAGGTTCGACGACAGGTGGCCGCCGGTGGAGGAGACCGATTCGACGATGAATTCGCGCAGCTGCTTCGCGAGCTCGCCGAGCTGCTTGCGGTCGAGGGCGCGAAGCTGCGTCGGGTCCCCGATCGTCTCGAGCAAGGGGTAGGCGCTCATGGGAGGTACCACATCGAGACCATTCTACCGCCGGCGATGCACGATGAAGTCCGCGAGCTCGCGCAGGCGCGCCGCACGCGTGTCGAAGGGGGCCACGGCCTCGTGCGCCTGCGAGAGCAGGTCGCCCGCGAAGCGCCGCGCATCGGCCAGCCCCATGAGGCTGGTGTAGGTCGGCTTCCCGGCGGCCTTGTCCTTGCCGGCGGTCTTGCCGAGCGTCGCCGCGTCGCCTTCCTCGTCGAGGATGTCGTCGACCACCTGGAAGGCGAGCCCGATGCACTTGGCGTAGCGATCGAGGCGCTCCAGCTCCTCGGGCGTGAGCACGCGGCCGCAATAGGAGCCCAGCAGCACCGAGGCGCGGATGAGCGCGCCGGTCTTGAGGATGTGCATGTACTCGAGCTCCGGCAGCGTGAGCGGCTTGCCGACGGACTCGAGGTCGATCGCCTGCCCTCCGGCCATGCCGCCGTCGCCGCACGCCACGGCGAAGAGGTGCAGCATCTTCACCTGGTCCTCGGGGCGCTCGGCGAGCTTGAACTCGGCCATCACCTGGAACGCGAGGCTCTGGAGGGCGTCGCCCGCGAGCAGCGCCGTGGCCTCGTCGAACTCGACGTGGCACGTCGGCTTGCCGCGGCGAAGCACGTCGTCGTCCATGCACGGCAGGTCGTCGTGGATGAGCGAGTACGCGTGCACCATCTCGATCGCGGCGGCCGGGATCTTCAGGCGCTCGCGCGGCGCCTGCGTCACTTCACCCGCGGCGTAGACGAGCATCGCGCGCACGCGCTTGCCGCCGCCCAGCGTCGAGTAACGCATGGCGTCGTGCAGCCGGCCGGGCGCCACGCGCGAGGGCGGCAGGAGCTCCGAGAGGGCCGCCTCGGTGAGGGCGGCCACTTCACGCGACCAGGCCTGGAAATCGGGTCCGCTCACTTCACGTCCGGCTTGAAGTCGCGCAGCGTGTCGCCGTCTAGGATGGCGATGCGCGCCTGCGCATCCGAGAGCTTCGACTCGCAGAACTTGATCAGCTCGGCGCCGCGCTGGTAGGCGGCGAGCGACTCCTCGAGGGGCAGCTTGCCGTCCTCCATGCGCCCGACGAGCGCTTCCAGCTCCTCCAGCGCCTTCTCGAAAGTCAGCTGGGACGGGTCCGCGGGACCGGGGGTTTCGGCCATGGGAATGGAGCGCTCCGGAGGGGTTTCAGGTGAAAGCTGATTTTACACGAAGGTCTTGAAAATTAAGGAAACTCGGCCCAATATAGAGTGTCTGGCAGTACGGATGTATCGGGACGGAGGCTGCAGAGTTAAAAGCTAGCTGACTCGATTAGCCCGCTATTGTTTTCATCTTCGTTTCCGGGGGTGCGGATAATGACGGACCTGGCGAGCCAGAGGGCCTTTTCGCAGACGTCTCCTCATCTGCCGCTTTCGTGGTACTTCGACCCGAAGATCGCGCAAGTCGAGCAGAAGATTCTCTTCGAGCACGGGCCGGGCTACGTTGCCCACGAGCAAATGGCCCCCAATCCGGGGGACTACCGCGTGCTCGACTGGCGCTCGAACGGCGGCTGGTCGCTCGTGAACAACGACGGCCGGCACGACCTCGTCTCCAACGTCTGCCGCCACCGGCAGGCGATCATGCTGAAGGGCCACGGCCAGCTGCCGGGCGGCACCATCACGTGTCCCCTGCACCGCTGGAGCTACGACGCGTGCGGCAAGCACCTCGGCGCGCCGTCCTTCCCCAACCACCCCTGCCTCGACCTGCCGCGCCAGTCGCTGCAGAAGTGGAACGGCCTGCTCTTCAACGGCACGCGCAACGTCGCCCGCGACCTCGAGAAGCTCGGCGTGGCGAAGGAGCTCGACTTCGAGGGCTACCTGCTCGGCAAGGTGGACGTCGTCCCCTACGGCTTCAACTGGAAGACCTTCATCGAGGTCTACCTCGAGGACTATCACGTCGGCCCCTTCCATCCGGGCCTCGGCCGCTTCGTGACGTGCGACGACCTGCGCTGGGAATTCGGCGAGTGGTATTCGGTGCAGACCGTCGGCGTGAACCAGGCGCTGGGCAAGCCCGGCTCCGACGTCTACAAGGCGTGGCACGACCAGGTGCTGCGCTTCGGCCACGGCGAGATGCCGCCGCACGGCGCCATCTGGCTCACGTACTACCCGAACATCATGGTCGAGTGGTACCCGCACGTGCTCGTGGTCTCGACGCTCTATCCGGACGGTCCCGAGAAGTGCGTGAACGTCGTGGAGTTCTACTACCCCGAGGAAATCGCGCTCTTCGAGCCGGAATTCATGGCCGCGCAGCAGGCCGCGTACCACGAGACCGCGGTCGAAGACGAGGAGATCTGCGTGCGCATGACCGAAGGCCGCCGCGCGCTGCTCCTGGACGGTCGCGAGGAATACGGCCCCTATCAAAGCCCGATGGAAGACGGGATGGTGCACTTCCACGAGTTCATCCGGCGCGAGATCGGCCAACACGTATAGCGTGGAGCGTCTGACCCGGGGACGCACCCCGGGGACGCACCCCGGAGTGCGTCCCCTTCGCGCTATAACCAGTCCAGCATCCGGTAGTACATCATCCCCAGCGCCAGCGCCGGCGCGCGCGTCCACTCGCCGCCGGGAAAGTGGCCATGGCGGATGCGCGCGAAGAGGTCGAAGCGCTCGGCCTGGCCGGCGATCGCCTCGGCGGCCACCTTTCCCGCCATCCCGGCGAGCGCCAGGCCGTGCCCCGAGAATCCCTGCAGGTAGTAGATGTTCGGCCCGAGCCGCCCGAAGTCGGGCGCCATGTTGAGGCTCATGTCGACGAAGCCGCCCCACGAGTGCGTGATCCCGAGGTCGGCGAGCTGCGGGAACACGGCGAGCATCCGCCGGCGCATTCGCCCCACCAAGTTGCGCGGCGTGCGCGCGGTGTACGTCTCGCCGGCCCCGAAGAGCAGCCGGTTGTCGGCGCTGATGCGGAAGTAATCGAGGATGTGGTTCGTGTCCGACGCGCACGGGCGCTCCTTCATGAGCGCATCGGCGCGCGTGGCGTCCATCGGCTCGGTGGCGATGATGTACGTTCCCACCGGCATGATCCGCGGCCACAGCTCCTTCGCGATGCCGTCGCCGAACTCGTCGAGGTACACGTTGCCCGCGAGCAGCACGAAGCGGCACGCGACGTCCCCCTCGCCGGTCTTCAGTACCGGGCGCTCGCCGCGCTCCATGTAGAGCACCGGCGAATGCTCGAAGACCTGCACGCCGGCCGCCCTGGCCGCGGCGGCGAGCCCGAGGCAGTACTTGAGCGGATGCAGGTGGCCCGAGCCGCGGTCGAGCACCGCGGCGTGGTAGCGCTCGCTCGCGATCCGTTCGCGGATGCGCGCGGGCTCGATGATCTCGAGCGGCCAGCCGTAGAAGGATTCGACGTGGCGCGCCCACCGCAGCAGCGCCGGCCAGCGGCGCGGCTTCACGTTGATCATGAGGTAGCCGGGCCGGTACTCGCAGTCGATCGCGTGCTCGCGGATACGTCCGTGAAGGAGGCTCAGGCCCTCGACGGTGACGTCCCACGCGCGCTTCGCGTCCTGCTTCGGGAACTGCTGCTCGACCACGGACTCGCCCGCCTCGCCCATGCCGACGAGGACCTGGCCGCCGTTGCGCCCCGAGGCGCCCCAGCCGATGCGCTTGGCCTCGAGCAGCGCGACGCTGTAGCCGCGCCGTGCCAGCTCGAGCGCGCCCGACAGCCCCGCATAGCCGCCGCCCACGACGCCCACGTCCACCGAGATCGAGTGCTCCAGCGTGGGCTGCGGCGGCGGCCGCTTCACCGTCGCCTCGTAGTAGGAGTTCTCGACGACGCCGAGTTCTTTCTTGAGGAGCATGCGTCCGCTTTCCCAGCGCGCCTCACCTCACGCGGAAGTTCCTGAACTGCCATGGGTCCTGCGCATCGAGATCCGTGCTGAAGAGCCGATTGCGGTCGCGCAAAGGCGTCCAGTCGCCGTAGACGGCGGCCATTTCGCCGAGGTACGGCCGCGCGATCTCCATGACGAGATCGTGGTCCACGTCGTCCGGCTCGACCACGCCGCGCCGCGGATTGCGCAGCACCCACACCATGCCGCCGAGGATTCCCGCCACGACCTGCAGGGTGGTCGCGCTGTTGAACGGCGCGAGGCGGCGCGCTTCCTCGATCGTGAGGCGCGAGCCATACCAGTACGCCGTCCTGCGGTGGCCCATGAGCAGCACGCCGAGCTCGTCGATGCCGGAGACGATCTCGTCGCGAACGATGCGCTGCCGCTCTTGCGGCACCCAGTTCTTTCCCGCCAGCTCGTGCAGCGACAGCACCGCGTCGTCGCAGGGGTGATACGCGTAGTGCACGGTAGGGCGATAGACCACCTCGTCCCCGCCATCCTTCAGCGTGAGGTAGTCGCTGATGGAAATCGTCTCGCCGTGCGTGATGAGGAAGCCATGGTACGGCCCCTCGAGAGGCGTCCAGCTGCGCACACGCGTCGCCACGCCCGGGCGATCGAGATAGATGGCCGAATCGCGGCCCGTCGGATGCCGTGCGCCGTCTTCGGGAAAGTGGCGCTCGTGCGTGCCCCATCCCAGCTCGCTCGGCTGCAGGCCCTCGCCGATGAAGCCGTTCACCGACCACGTGTTGACGAACTCGCCGCGCTCCTTGCGGCGCGCGGCGACCTGCGTATCGCGCTCGGCGACGTGGATGACCTTCACGCCGAGGCGCTGCGCGAGCCGCGCCCAGTCCTCGCGCGACGCGGGCTTGCGCACCGTCCCCTCCAGGTCCTTCGCGAGCCCGAGCAGCGCTTCCTTCACGAAGACCGACGCAAGGCCGGGGTTGGCGCCCATCGTGACGAGCGCCGTGGACGCCTCGGGATGGCGCTCGCGCAGCGCGAGCGCTTCCTCGCGCAGCATGTAATTCGAGCGCTGCGTCGGCGGCAGCGATGCGTCCTCGGTGCGGCCGGGCCAGGGCTCGATGCACGTATCGAGGTAGAGGATGCCGCGCCCGAGGCAATGCTCGATCAACTGCGCGCTGCCCACCTCGACCGAGAGGTTGAGCAGGAAGTCGCCCGGGCCGAGATACCGGTCCAGGATCGCCGCGTAATTCGAGCGCTTCACCTCGTGCACGTCGAACGCCACGTCGTGCTTCGCCGCGATGCCGCTGCGGTCGGCGCTCTTGGAGACGATGCGGACCTGCGACGCCCGCACGTCGAGGTGCCTCAGCAGGAGTGGAAGGACCGCCTGGCCGATGCTCCCGAAACCCATCATGACCAGCTTCCCGGAAAATGCCGCGTGCTTCTTCGTGTTCGTCATCGGAGCTCCGGATGCGGCCGCACCAGGGACATCCCTGCATTCGCTGGAAGCCTGCGACGATAGTTTCGCTTGCCGGAAACCGGACGCACTCCGCGCGGGTCAAGCAACGCGCCGAAAAAAGCACGGGCGGCCGAGGCCGCCCGCCGGTCGAGCCGCTTTCCTCGGCCAGCTACTCGTCGAACTCGTGCACGACCGCCCAGAGCGTGGCGAACGTGTGCTGCGGGAAGTCGTGGTGGAGGGCTTCGTAGTCCTCGGCGCGCTCCGGCTCGCCGTCCTTGCCCTTGCGCACCTCGTACCAGCGCTTCTGGATCAGCTCGCGCACCGCGTGCGGCGGCATGGCGGGGCGGCGGAGCGACGAGCTCGTGCCCGAGAACAGCCGCCGCTTGAGCGTCACGTCGGCCGACGAGATCTTGAAGAGCTTCGTCAGCATGTTCGAGGTGGCGCCATGGCGGATGAAGTACTCGAGCTGGCGCGAGCGCTTCGTGAGGTAGTCGACCTGCCGCAGGCCATGCTCGAGGGAGCCTGCATCGATCTGGATGGCGACGCGCGGCTCCGGCATCGCGGCGAGCCGCACGAGCTGCGCGGAGCTGAGCGACTGCAGCTCGGCGATCTGCTGCTCGGTGAAACCTTCCGGGATGGGTGCGCGTTCGGCCGCCTGCGACTGGAGCTCCTTGATGAGGTGCGCGAGCACCAGAAGCCGCAACTGCTGGTCGCGAATGACGATCATGGGCGCCTCCTCTACCGCGCCTGCGCGTGCGCCGCTCTCTCCTGGCGCGCATGCACGAAACGCATGCGCGAAAAATGCAACGCCCGGTCGCGCAAGTCAACCGGATTTTTGCGAATGTTGATGCGGAATACTTCCCGGGGGCGCGGCCCGGGAAGCGCGCTCACTCCTCCTCGGCCATCGCCGGCTTGAACTGCGCCTGGAGCTGCTGCTGCATGTGCGGCGGCACCGGCGCGTAGTGGCTGAACTCGATGGTGTAGGCGCCCTGGCCGCCGGTCACCGAGCGCAGCCGGGACTGGTAGTCCGCGATCTCGGACAGCGGCACCGTCCCCTTCACCGACATGAGATCGCCGCCCGTGGACTCGGTCCCCGTCACCTGGCCGCGCTTGGAAGAGAGGTCCGACGTGAGGTCGCCCACGAAACGGTCCGGGGCGGTGATCTCGACGTTCACGATCGGCTCGAGCAGGATCGGCCTCGCCTTGAGGATCGCATCGACCACCGCCTTGCGACCGGCGGTCACGAATGCGATCTCCTTGGAATCGACGGGGTGGCTCTTGCCGTCGTAGACGATCACGCGCACGTCCTCGACGGGGTAGCCCGCGATCACGCCCTGGTCGAGCGCCTGCTTCACGCCCTTCTCGACCGCCGGGATGAAGACCGTCGGGATGACGCCGCCCTTCACCTGGTCGACGAACTCGAATCCGGAGCCGCGCGGCAGCGGTTCCACCTTGAGGTAGACCTCGCCGAACTGGCCGGCGCCGCCCGTCTGCTTCTTGTGCCGGCAGTGGCCTTCCGCACGCCCCGTGATGGTCTCGCGGTACGGGATCTTCGGCGGCTTCACCGCGACGTCCATCTTGTACTGCTGCTGCATCTTCTCCAGCTTGGTGCGCATGTGCAGGTCGCCCAGCCCGCGCAGCACCGTCTCGTGCGTCGTCGGGTGGCGCTCGATCCACAGGCACGGATCCTCGACCTCGAGCTTGTGCAGCACCTCGAAGAGCCTCTGCTCGTCGCCCTTCTTCTTCGTCTCGACCGCGATCGAATGCATCGGCGTCGGGAATTCGAGCGAGCGTAGCCGGATGTGGTCCTCGTCGTGCGAATCGTGCAGCACGACGTTGAATTCGATCTCGTCGATCTTCGCCACGGCGCCGATGTCGCCCGGCACGAGGGAATCGACCTCGACGTACTCCTTGCCCTGCAGCTGGTAGAGGTGCCCGACCTTGAAGGCGCGCTTGCCTTCGCCGATGAAGAGCTGCGTGTCCCGGGTGATCGTGCCCTGGTGGACGCGGAACACGGCGACCTTGCCGACGTACGGGTCCATGATGATCTTGAAGACGTGCGCGAGGACGTGCCTGGACGGATCCGGCTCCGCGTGGAATTCCTCCTCCGTGCCGTCGTCGTTCACGCGCAGGAAGGGCGGCGGGTTGCCTTCGGTGGCGTTCGGTGCGAGGCGCGCGAGGATGTCGAGCAGCTCCTCGACGCCGGCGCCGGTCTTCGAGGATGTGAAGCACACCGGAACGAGGTGGCCGTCGCGCAGCGCCTTCTCGAACGGCGCGTGCAGCTGCTCCGGCGAAAGCTCCGAGCCCTGCTCGAGGTACAGCGCCATCAGCTCCTCGTCGACCTCGACCACCTGGTCGATGATCGCCGAGTGCGCTTCCTTGACCGACGAGAAGTCGGCATCGCCGTCGGGATTGAAGAAGCAGTCCACGACGTCCTTGCGGCCGTGCGCGGGCAGGTTGATCGGCAGGCACTCCTTGCCGAAGACGCCCTGGATGCGGGCGAGCAGGCCCGGCAGGTCGATGTTGTCCGCGTCGATGCGGTTGATGACGATCATCCGGTCGAGCTTGCGCTTGCCGGCGGCGCGCATCATGCGCGTGGTGTTCAGCTCGATGCCGGTCTGCGCGTTGATCACGATGAGCGCCATGTCCACGGCGGCGAGCGCGGAGACGGACTGCCCGGCGAAGTCCGGCATGCCGGGTGTATCGATCAGGTGAACGTGAATGCCCTTGTAGGGAAAATTTACAAGGGACGAATTGAGCGAATGGCCGTAGGTTTTCTCGAGGGGATCGAAGTCGCAGACGGTCGTTCCGCGCTCCGCGCTACCCATCGCGCCGATCACTCCGGCTTTCCACAGCAGGGCCTCGGCCAGCATCGTTTTTCCAGCCCCGCCGTGGCCGACTAGAGCCACGGTGTGGATGTTCTCGGTGGAATATTTCGCCACGGACGACTCCTCTCTGCTGCCTTGCAGCGCCGGTGACCGATTGGGGGGAATTTGGCCTTTAGGTTACACCAGCGGCGCGGGGAGCTTCCTAGGCGGTGATCTCGAGCATGACGGTGGCTTGATCCTCGGCAAGCGCCTGGGCGATCCAGAGGTAGGCGCGGATATTCGTGCGCGCGTTCTCTACCGCCTCGACTTCGGTGGCGCCGCGCGCGATGCATCCCGGCAGGTTCAGCACGCGCGCGAAATACCCGCCCTTCGCGCGGTGCACGGCGATGCGGAAGCGATGGCGCGGCGGCTTGTTCATCGACCGGTAGCGTAGCCACCTGTGGCCTCGCGCGCGCCGCGAAATCGCCGTGCAGCGATTGCCGATTTCCGGCTGCTTTCGCGGCCGCGCGTTCCTACCATGCGCCTTACCGGCCGGGATGCGAAGGAAGCCAGCCGGGTCCAGTGCTGCATCGCATCAGGAGGACGCCGTGAAGGAACTCTCGTTCGAGGAAGTGTTGCGGATCGCGGGCGGCCTGCCGGTCTCGGCGGCGCTTGATGAACTCACCTACCGCGCGCCGGCGGAATCGGCGTCCGAGCCGATCGATTACGCGCACATCCCCGGAGGGACCCGCCACCCGTCCGAGCCCGCTTGACCCGCGCGACGCCAGCTCGTGTCCCGGCCGTCCCGTCACGAGCAAGGAGATCCACATGAGGGAAGTACCGAAACAGCACGAGCCGGAAATCGGCGGCGGCACCGTGTACGAGCCATGGTGCCCGCCGCTCGACGAGCCCGGTTACCCGACGACGCCCGGGTGTCCGACGGACCCGCCGGCGGTCGAGCCGGGGTACGTCGATCCGACAGCAACGGTGCAGCGAACGACCTGAGGAGGCAATCATGAGCGCAAGCAGACCCATGCCCAGGATCCCGGAGGGCGTGCTGACCGAGGAGCAGATCGCGAAGATCAACGGCGGCTTGAACACGTGTTCCCCGGACGACATCAATGGAATCATCGCGAGCCTGCAGCAGAACTACATCGCGCTGGTCGACTTCACCTCGTATGTGATCCAGGACGTCGCATACGGCCTTGGCTTGTCGCCGCCGCCGCAGTAAGGACGAGGGGCCCGCATGCGGCCCCTCATTCCGGCGTTGATCATGGAAACTCGCCGGGAAGCGTCGGGCTGGCAGATCGCCTTCCTCACGCTGGCGGTAAACCTGATCTCGGTTCCCATCGCCAACCCCATCAACCGGGCGATCGGGCCGGATTGGGGCGGGCCCACGGTGGCGCGCCTTTTCACGCTGGGCGCGGGCGCGATTCTTCTCTTGGCGTTTCCGGCAGTGCGTCGACGCACGGCCGAATACCTGCGACGGCCTGTTCCCGTCGCATCGCGCACGGAAGTATTGCTTCTCACGCTTTCAAGCGCGCTGGTCGCTTTCGCCATCGTCGGCGGCATCGTCCTTTGGCATATCGCGCGCAGCGGTATCGACGATGCGGGAAACCCGGCAAATGCAGGCGCACAGCTCACCCAGGCGTTTTCGAAAGAAGGCCTGCTCTTCGTCTTTGCCGCGTGCGTGGTCGCGCCAATCGTGGAAGAGCTCGTCTTCCGGGGATTCCTGTTCGACGCATGGCAACGCCGCTGGGGCTGGAGAAGATCGGCACTCCTGACTTCAACCGTCTTTGCGCTCTATCACCCGCATTTCTTCGCCGCTTTCGTCCTGTCGATATTGCTCATTTGCCTGCGGCGCCGGACCGGCACCCTCCGTGCGCCCATGATCATGCATGCGTTCATGAACCTGATCCTCTGGTATCCATTGCTCGGCCGCTACGTCCTCCCCCATGTCGTTGCCGGTCCCGGAGCGATTTACGCATGGGTGCCGCATCTGGCGGCATTGGCGATTTCGATCATCGCCATCCCCGCCTACATCGCCTTGGCGGCGATGCGACCTGCACCCGGATCGACACGCAACTAGCAGGAAAGGCAAATTCGCATTGGCGTTTCTCGGCTGCGCTCCTGCCCATTCATTCCTACGATGACACCATCGCGCCTGAAAGGAGATGCCCATGAAAGAGCTGCACGGTGACCCATCGAAAGACATTGCCGGAGGCCTCGACCCTCGCAACAGCGAAACGCAGGTCGCGCCCGAGCCGGCACCGGCGGACCCGCTCGTCGTGACGGACTACAACCCGCCCGTCCAGCCGCAATAGGCGCAAGCCGGCTCCGGGCCGCTGCCGGCCGCGAATGAGCGGCCCGTTCGATGAAGGACAGACCATGAAGGAAGTCGAGAGGAAGGAAATGCCGGAAATCTCGGGCGGCGAAGCCAATACGTACGGCACGCCGCTGCCCACCGCGTACCCGATCATCCAGGTGCCGGCGCCGGAACAGCCGGATCCGCTGATCATTCCGGAAGCTCCTTTGCCCTAGAACACCGCGGGCCCCTTCGCACGAAGGGGCGCCGCCGGCCGCATGAGCCCGGCACTCTTCCGCGCGCAAGTCCGCGCGCACGCGCAGGACGCCTGGCTCGGGCGCATCGTCCTCATCCGTCCGGTCTCGTTCTCCGTGTTCTGCGCGATCGCAGGCCTGCTCGTGCTCGCCATCGTGCTTTACCTGGCATTCGGCGAGTACACGCGCAAGGCGCGCGTCATCGGCGTGTTGGCGCCCGAGCAGGGCGTCGTGAAGCTCATCGCCCAGCAAGCCGGCGTGGTCGAATCCATCCATGCCCGTGAAGGCGATGCGGTCGCCCGGGATGCGGCGCTGCTCACGATCGTCGACGGGCGCTCGGCGCGCAACCACCAGGACATCGGCGCGGCGGTGCATGCCCAGCTCGCCGAGCGCGAGCACGCGCTCGTGGTGCAGGAGCGCCAGACGATCGAGGCGAGCGCGATGGAACAGGCATCCATCGCCCACCGGCGGCTGGGCCTGGAGCGCGAGCTGGCGCAGATCGAAGGGGAGATCGACACGCAAAGACGCCGCGCCGTCGTCGCCGCGCGCACCGCGGGCCGATCGCGCGACCTCGAAAGCATCGGCTTCCTTTCCGGCCTCGCGGCGGACCGCGACCGCGAGGCGGCGATCGAGCAGCAGTCGCGCCTGCAGTCGCTCGAGCGATCGCGCCTGGGCATCGCCCGCGAGATCGACGTGGCCGATCTCGACCTTCGCGGCACCCGCGCACGCGGCGAGGCGCAGATCGCGGCGATGGAAACCCAGCGCGCGGCCCTGAAGCAGGAGCGCATCGAGCGCGAGCTGCAATACCGCGCGTCGATCGTCGCGCCCACCGCCGGAACGATCGCCGCCGTCCTCGTGGAGCGCGGCCAGACGGTGACCCCGGGCATGACGCTCGCCACGCTGGTGCCGAGCGATTCGACCCTGGAAGCGCAGCTGTTCACGCCTTCGCGTTCGGCCGGCTTCCTGCGCCTGGGCCAGGAGGTGCAGCTGCGCTACCTCGCCTATCCGCACCAGAAATTCGGGAGCCATCCCGCCCGCGTGGTCGCCATCTCGGCCACGCCGCTGCTGCCGGCCGAGATGGGCTTCACGCCGCCCGATGGCGCGCGCGAGCCGATGTACCGCCTCAAGGCGCGGCTCGCGTCGCAAGCGATCACCGCCTACGGGCGCAGCGAGCCGCTGCAGCCCGGGATGCAGGTCGAGGCCGACATCCTGCTCGATCGCCGGCGGCTGATCGAATGGATCTTCGACCCGCTCTTCAGCCTGGCGGGAAGGGCCTGATGGAATTCCTCGAAGCACTGCGGTTCGGGTCGCGCCGGCGGCTGCCGCTGTTCCTGCAGACGGAAGCGGCCGAGTGCGGGCTCGCCAGCATCGGCATGATCGCGTGGTTCCACGGACATCGCATCGACCTCGCCGGGCTGCGCCGCCGCTTCACCGTGTCGCTCAAGGGCGCCACGCTCGCCTACCTCATGCAGGTGGCCGGGCGGCTGCACCTGGCGCCGCGGCCGTTGCGCCTGGAGCTCGAGGAGCTGCCGCGCTTGCGCACGCCGTGCGTCCTGCACTGGAACCTCAATCACTTCGTGGTGCTCGCGTCCGCCGATGCGCGCGGCGTGGTCGTCCACGATCCCGCATTCGGCGTGCGGCGCCTGTCCATGGCCGAGGCCTCGAAGCATTTCACCGGGATCGCGCTCGAGCTCTCGCCCACGACGCAGTTCGCGCCTGCCGACGATCGGCGACGGCTGCGGCTGCGCGACCTCACGGGGCCGGTCGTGGGCCTCAAGCGCTCGCTCGCGCAGGTGCTCATCCTCGCGCTCGCGCTGCAGGCGATCGCCATCGTCTCGCCCTTCTACATGCAGTGGGTCGTGGATGGCGCCGTCGTCTCCGGCGATCGGGACCTGCTCACCGTGCTGGGCCTCGGTTTCCTCCTGCTCACGGTCATGCAGGTCGCGCTCACGGCGCTGCGCTCCTGGATCGTGCTCTACCTCAGCACGACCCTGAACCTGCAATGGCTCGCGAACGTCTTCTCGCACCTCCTGCGGCTGCCCGTGAGCTACTTCGAGAAGCGCCACCTCGGCGACGTCGTTTCCCGGTTCGGCGCGGTGAACACCATCCAGAAGACGCTCACCTCGAGCTTCGTCGAGGCGATCCTGGACGGCGCCATGGCGGCGGCCACCCTCGCGATGATGGTGGTCTACAGCGTGGGCCTCGCCTCGATCGCCATCGCGGCGGTGGCGTGCTACGGGTTGCTGCGCTGGCTCTTCTACGAGCCGCTGCGCCGCGCCACCGAGGAGCAGATCGTGCATTCGGCGAAGCAGCAGAGCCATTTCCTGGAGACGGTTCGCGGCGTGCAGTCGATCAAGCTCTTCGGCCGGCAGGAGGAACGCCGCTCGCGCTGGCTCAACCTCGTCGTGGACACGACCAACCAGGACCTCTCCACCCAGAAGCTCGGCCTCGGCTTCCGCTCGGCGAACGGCCTCGTCTTCGGCGTCGAGCGCATCGCCATCGTCTGGCTGGGCGCGCTGCTCGTGCTGGATAGCGCCTTCTCCGTCGGGATGCTGTTCGCGTTCATGTCGTACAAGGACCAGTTCTCCGCGCGCGTGGCCGGCCTCATCGACAAGATGATCGACCTGCGCATGCTGGGCCTGCAGGGCGAGCGGCTGGCCGACATCGTGCTCACGCCGCCGGAGCAGGACACGCCCGCCATGGCGAGCGACCACATCGAGGCCTCCCTCGAGGCTCGCGCCGTCTCGTTCCGGTACTCCGACACGGAGCCCCTCGTGCTGCTCAACTGCGCGTTCGCCGTCGCGCCCGGCGAATCGGTCGCGATCGTGGGACCGTCGGGTTGCGGCAAGACGACGCTCCTCAAGCTGATGCTCGGGCTGCTCGCGCCGACCGACGGCAAGATCCTCGCGGGCGGCATCGACATCCAGAAGCTCGGCATCGACCGGTACCGCAAGCTCGTCGGCACCGTGATGCAGGACGACCAGCTCTTCGCGGGCTCCATCGGCGACAACATCAGCTTCTTCGACCCCTCGCCCGACCAGGCGGCCATCGAGCGCTACGCGCGGCTCGCCGCGGTCCACGACGACATCGCGGCGATGCCGATGGGATACAACACGCTGATCGGCGACATGGGGGCGGCCTTGTCGGGCGGGCAGAAGCAGCGCATCCTGCTCGCCCGCGCGCTCTACAAGCAGCCGCGCATCCTCTTCCTCGACGAGGCGACGAGCGCGCTCGACGTGCAGAAGGAACGCGCGGTGAACGAAGCCATCCGCGCGCTCAACCTCACGCGCATCATCATCGCGCACCGCCCCGAGACCATCGCTTCGGCCGAGCGTGTCATCGTGCTGCAGGGCGGGCGCGTCGCGCAGGACCTGCGGCGCGCCGCCGCGTGAAATAATCGGGGTCAGACCCCCATTATTTTCATGACCTCCTCCTGGATGATCGTCGCGGGCTTCATGTTCGCGGCCATGGGTGTTTTCGTGAAGCTCGGCGCCGCGCAGTTCGATTCGGCGGAGCTCGCGTTCTACCGGTCCGCGCTCTCGTTCGCGATGGTGTTCGCCGTCATGGGAATGCGCGGCGGCACCGTCCGCAGCAAGTACCTCACGGCGCACATCCTTCGCGGCATCCTCGGCACCACGTCGCTGATCGCCTATTTCTACGCGATCACGCACCTGCCGCTGGCGACCGCGCAAACGCTCAACTACACGTCGCCCATATTTCTCGCCATCGCGACGACGGTCGTGCTGCGCGAGCCGATGTCGGGCGCGCTCATCGCCGCCATCGTGCTCGGCTTCGCCGGGGTGGCGCTGCTGCTGCAGCCCAATTTCGAGGAAGGCAAGGAAGCGGCGGCGATGCTGGGCCTCTTCTCGGGCGCGCTCTCGGCCTGGGCCTATCTCGCCGTGCGCACGCTGGGACGCCTGGGCGAGCCCGACGGCCGCGTGGTGTTCTGGTTCGGGCTCGTCGCGAGCGTCATCTGCGCCGCGTGGCAGCTCGCCACGTCCACCTTCCACCCCGTTCGCTGGGACAATGCGTGGATCCTCGCCGGCGTGGGCGCCTGCGGGACGCTCGCGCAGCTCGCCATGACGCGCGCGTACCGCACCGGCGACACGCTGGTCGTGGGCGCGCTATCTTATTCGACGATCATCTTCGCCACCGCCGCCACGCTGGTGCTGTGGAGCGAGCGGCTGCAGCCGCTGGAGTGGCTCGGCATGGCGGTGATCGTCCTGAGCGGCATCGTCGCGATGCGCATGGAAAAGAAGGAACAGGTCGAGGAAGCGGGGTTCGAAAGCTGATGGAAAAGATCCTGGTCACCACGCAAGAGCTGGCGGAGCACCTGGACGATCCTCGATGGGTCGTGTTCGACGTGCGCCACGACTTGTCCGATGTCGGGCGCGGCCGGCGCTCCTATGCGGCGGGACACGTTCCCGGCGCGTACTTCCTGCACCTGGACGAGGACCTCTCCGGGCCGAAGGACGGGAAAAACGGGCGCCATCCCCTGCCGGAGGTTGGCGCATTCGCGCGCCGGATGAACGAGCGCGGCGTCGGCGCCGACACGCAGGTGGTGGTCTATGACGACGCCTCGGGCTGCTACGCCGTGCGGCTGTGGTGGATGCTTCGATGGCTGGGCCACGAGCGCGTCGCGATCCTCGATGGCGGCTATCCGCATTGGGTGAGGGAGCGGCGCCCCATCGACACGAAAGTGCCGCCACCGCGGGCCGGTGATTTCACGCCCCGCGCGAATGCCGAGGCCTCGGTCGACGTGCACTATGTCGAGCGGACACGGGACGATGCGACGGTCATGCTCATCGACGCCAGGGCTCCCGAGCGCTATTCGGGAAAGATCGAGCCGCTCGACCCGGTCGCGGGACACGTGCCCGGCGCGGTCAACCGCTTCTGGCAGGAGAACCTGCGCGACGACGGGCACATGAAGCCCGCGCACGAGCTGCAAGAGGAATACCGGCAGGTGCTGGGCGAGGCCAGCCCCGCGCAGGTCGTGCACATGTGCGGCTCGGGCGTCACCGCGTGCCACAATCTCTTCGCGATGACGCTCGCGGGCTTGCCCGGCGGGCGGCTGTATCCCGGGTCCTGGAGCGAGTGGTGCGCCGATCGCGCGCGTCCCGTCGCGCGGGGCGACTGAACAAGCACAAACAAGTTTCCGGAGAGGCTCCATGCGTTTCCACGCGCGCATCCTGCTTGCCGCTTCGCTGCTCGCTTGCCCTGCGCTCTTCGCCCAGGACACCGTGGCGCCGCCTCCGGCGCTGGTGCTCGAGGGCATCCCGCCCGTACCCGCGGAGCTCGCGCAGAAGCTGCATCCCTACGGCGAATTCCGGCCCCACGGCCTGCTCTCGTGGCACCCGCTGCGGCGCGAGATGCTCGTGAGCCGCCGGCTCACGGCGACGAACCAGGTGCACATCGTGGCGCAACCCGGCGTCACGCCCGAGCCGCTCACCGATTTCCCCGACGCGGTCAACACGGCGTCGTACCAGCCGACGCAGGGCGATTACTTCGTATTCGCGCGCGCCGAGGGCGGCAACGAGGTCTATCGCTACTATCGCTTCGACCTCGCGACGAAGGCCGTCACGCCGATCAGCCCGGAGGGCGAGCGCGCCGAGGGCGGCGAATGGAGCCGCGCGGGCGATCGTTTCGTGTACACCACGTCGCCCATCGACCGGAACAATCCGGGCCACGTCGCCCGCACGAACGTGCACGTCGTCGACCCCGCCCGGCCGGAATCCGACCGCGTCATCGCGAAGCTGAACGGCTCGGGCTGGTTCGAGTTCCGCTTCTCGGAGGACGGGCGCCGGCTCGTGTTCATGGAGTTCAAGTCGGCGAACGAGAGCCACCTGTGGGTGATGGACGTCGCGACGGGCAAGGCGCGGCGCGTGACCCGGCCCGGCCCGAAGCAGCCGGTCGCCTACGCGGATCCGTACTTCAGCAAGGACGGCAAGGCGATCTTCGCCACGAGCGATCGCGACGGCGAGTTCCGCCGCATCGTGATGATCGCGCTGCGCGGCGGCAAGGAGCGCGCGCTCACGGCGCAGATTCCCTACGACGTCGAGAACCTGGAGCCGTCCTACGACGCCGGGCGCATCGCGTTCACCACGAACGAGAAGGGCTCGAGCGTGCTGCGCTTCATCGACCTCGGGACGCTCAAGGAGCTGCCGCGGCCGCCGCTCGTGCAGGGAATCATCGGGCGCATGCAGTGGCGCCGCCATTCGAGCGAGCTCGCGTTCACCATCCGCTCGGCGCGTTCCGCGGGCGACGTGTTCTCGTACGACGTGAAGTCGAACCGGGTCGCCCGCTGGACCAACGGCAACAACCCCGAGGTCAACACGAGCGATTTCGTCGAGCCGCGGCTGATCCGCTGGAAGAGCTTCGACGGCCTGGAGATCACCGGCTTCCACTACCATCCGCCCGCGAAGTTCGCCGGCAAGCGCCCGGTGATCGTGAACATCCACGGCGGCCCGGAAGCGCAGGCGCGGCCCGGCTTCATCGGGCGCAACAACTACCTGGTGAACGAGCTCGGCATCGCGATCGTCTATCCGAACGTGCGCGGCTCGACCGGGTTCGGCAAGACGTTCATGAAGCTCGACAACGGGCGCATGCGCGAGGACTCGGTGAAGGACATCGGCGCCCTCCTCGACTGGATCGGCACGCAGCCGGACCTCGACGGCGAGCGCATCATGGTGATGGGCGGCAGCTACGGGGGCTACATGGCGCTCGCCTGCGCCGTGCACTTCGACGACCGGCTCGCGGGATCGGTGGACGTGGTCGGCATCTCCAACTTCGTGACTTTCCTGGAGCACACCGAGACGTATCGCCGCGACCTGCGCCGCGTGGAGTACGGCGACGAACGCGACCCGGAGATGCGCGCCTTCCTCGAGTCCATCTCGCCGCTCAGCCATGCGGAGAAGATCACCAAGCCGCTCTTCGTGGCCCAGGGCCGCAACGACCCGCGCGTGCCCTACACGGAGGCCGAGCAGATCGTCGCCAGCCTCAAGAAGCGCGGCGCGCCGGTGTGGTTCATGATGGCGAAGGACGAGGGGCACGGCTTCGCGAAGAAGCCGAACGCCGACTACCTCTTCTACGCCACGGTGGAGTTCGCTCGGCGCACGCTGCTCAAGTAGGCGGCTTGAGGTTCTCGGCGAAGAACTTCTCCACGCGGTGGTAGAAGTCGAACACGTTCTCGTCCTTGTTGAAGCCGTGGCCTTCGCCGTTGTAGATCACGTACTCGACCTTCTTGCCGGCGCTGCGAAGGGCGCTCACGTAGTCGTCGCCATGCACCTGAGGCACGCGAACGTCGTCGGAGCCCATCGCGATCAGCACCGGCGCCTTGACCTTCGCGGCCTGCCGCGCGGGTGAATACTTCTCGAACATCGCACGGTCGGCGTCGGAATCGCCGACCATCTTCTTGAACTCGGTCTGGAAGAAGTCGCTGGACGTCGAGATGTCCGAATACGTGACCTTCTGGAAGGAAAACAGGTCGGTCACGGCGACGAAGGGCACGCCGCAGGCCCAGAGGTCCGGGTCCTTCGCCAGCGCCATGGCGGAGGCATACCCGCCGTAGCTGCCGCCGAACACGCACATGCGCGACTTGTCCACGAGCCCTTCCTTCACGAGCTGGAGGGCGCCATCGGTGATGTCGTCCTGCATGGTTTGGCCCCACTGCTTGAAGCTCGAGGTGTAGTGCTTGTCGCCCCACCCCAGCGAACCTCTCGGCTCCGCCTCGAGCACGACGTAGCCTCGCGAGGCGAAGAACTGCGCGTCGGGCCAGCGACCCCACTGGATGGCGCCGTACGCGCGCACCCATGGGCCGCCATGGATGTTCACCACCAGGGGCAGGTTCCTGCCGCCGCCTTTCGGCACGGTCACCCACGCGGGGATCTCCATCCCGTCGCGGGCCTTGTACCGGATGAACCGGCGCTCCGCCATGAGCTCGGGATCGATCCACGAGCGCGTGCGCGCGAGCGCTTCCAGCTTCTTCGTCTTGCGGTCGAACAGGTAGTACTCGCCCGGATCCCTGTCCGAAGCGGCGAAGACGAGCGCGCGGTCCTCGACATCGCCGGGCAGCATGATGGCGTTGATGGTCTTCGGCAGGGCGGCGTCGATCGACTTCTGCAGGCGTGCCATGTCCTCGTCCACCCAGACCACCGACGGCACGTCCGCTTGATAGCGCAGGCCCAGCAGCGTCTTGCGCGCCAAGCTCCAGACGAGGCCGCCGTCGAGGTCGACGAGCGGGTGCTGGAACGCGACATCGCCGAGCTTGCGCGCCTTGGTGTCGTACGTGTAGATCGCCGCCTTGTCGCGATCGGGCGGACGATAGGACACGAACAGCGTGGAATTGTCGGCGTCGAAGAGCAGCGGCCGCATCTCGCCCTTGCTGCCATGGTCGCCCGTCATCTCCGTCTCGAAGATCTTCTCCCACTTCGAGCCCTCGCCGTCGCGATACCACACCGTTCGCGTGGTGCCGTAGATCTGCCGCTGCGGCTGGCTCATCGCCACGCGCGGCACGTTCTTCCAGTCGAGCACCCACCGCCGCACGTTGCCCGGCGAATCCTCGCTGATCAGCACGCGCCGCCCGGTGCGCGTGTTGAATCGATAGACGTCCTCGGAATCGACCGTGCGCAGCGGCATCGACGCGATCACCTCGCCGGAGTCGTCGTGGATGCGGCGCAGGAAAGTGATGGAGCGGAATCCAGCGCTGCTCTCCATCTCGAGCTTGCTGAAATCGCGGACCTTGTCGCCGTCACGGTCCAGGCAGTAGGTGCCCTTGTAGTTCGGGCGCCCCGTGACCTCCTGGCCGTCCCCGACCCGGATGCACAGGCGATCGTTGTTGATCCAGGTGAATTCCGCCACGTCGAGCCTCGAAAGGTCGGTGATGACGCTGCGGGATTTCGTGTCCAGGTCGATCACCGCGAGGTTGTTGCGCCCCTTGAGCGGCACGATGGCCGCGAGGAACCTGCCGTTGGGCGAAAGCCGCATCTCCGCATAGTCGGGCCGGCGGAAGAAGCTCTCGACCGGAATGTCGCCCGGTTTCTGCGGCGCTGCGGCGAGCGCGGGAACGGCGAGGGTGGTGGCGATCAACAGCGAGGCGAGTGCGCGCATGGGCTTTCTTCAGGGGCGTCGGGCCGCGGAGAAAATATACTAGGGGTCCGCCGCCCCATTTGACAATGAATTCCGCCCTCGCGGATTTGATCCTCGTCGTGCATGCGGCCTTCGTGCTGTTCGTCGTGGCCGGCCTTGCCGCGACCTGGATCGGCCTCGCGGCCGGCGCGCCTTTCGCGCGCAGCCCCTGGTTCCGGGGCCTGCACCTCGCCGCCGTCGCCTTCGTCGTCGTCGAAAGCGTCCTGGGCTATGCCTGCCCGCTCACGACCTGGGAGGATGCATTGCGCGGCGTCTCGAGCGACCGCGGGTTCCTCGCCCGCTGGATCCACGCGTGGATGTTCTGGGATTGGCCGGCGTGGGTCTTCAACGCGATCTACGTCGCGTTCGGCGCGCTGGTGGCGGCGACGTGGTGGCTCTTTCCGCCGCGGCGCAGGCGCTAGGCGGCCCCTTCCGGCCTCTTCTTCTCGCCGATGCGGCTTTCCTCGCCGCGCAGCAGCTTGCGGATGTTGGCGTGGTGGCGGATCACGAGCACGACGCCCATCGCCACGACCGCGACCAGCACCGGTCCCGCACCGAGCAGCCACCATGCCACGAACGGCGCCGCGACGGCGGCCACGATCGAGCCCAGCGACGAGTAGCGCGTGCCCGCGGCCACGACGAGCCACACGACGATCACGGCGAGGCCCACGCGCCAGTCGAAGGCGATGAGCACGCCGGCGGCCGTAGCCACGCCCTTGCCGCCGCGAAAGCGCAGCCACACCGGGAAGACGTGCCCGACGAACGCGGCGAAGCCCACGAGCGCTACCAGTTCCACGGGCAGCTCCGCCAGGCGCGCGGCGAGCACCGCGACCCACCCCTTGGCCGCATCCCCGATGAGCGTAAGGAGTGCGGCGACACGGCTGCCCGAGCGCAGCACGTTGGTCGCCCCGATGTTGCGCGAGCCGTAGGTGCGCGGATCCGGCAGGGCGAAGGCGCGGCTCACGATGAGCGCGAACGGGATCGAGCCGGCGAGATAACCACCGAGGGCGCAGAGGACCGCCGTCATGGCGATACTCTACAATACGGCGACATGGATACGATCTTCATCCGCGAATTCCGCGTCGACGCGTGGGTGGGGATCTACGAGTGGGAAAAGCAGCGCGCCCAGACGCTCGAGATGCAGATCGACATCGCCGTCCCGGGCAACGAGGTGGGCCGCACGGACAACATCCACGACACCGTGCATTACGGCGACGTGATCGAGCGCATCCAGCGCGAGCTCGCGGAGCGGCGCTTCAGGCTGCTGGAGGCGCTCGCCGAGCACTGCTGCGACATCATCGTGAACGACTTCCGCGCGCCGTGGGTACGCCTTTCCGTGGCGAAGATCGGCCACATCCGCAACGTGCGCAAGGTGGGCGTGATGATCGAGCGCCGCCGCGACCCCGGAGCCTGAGGGGCGATGCTCAAGTGGCTGCTGGTGCTCGTGGTCGGCGTGGTGATCATCACCGCGCTCACGCCGTGGCTCGCACGCCACGGGCTGGGCCGGCTGCCCGGCGACATCACCGTCCAGTGGCGCGGCCGGCGCATCTACCTGCCCATCACCACGACGATCCTGCTGTCGCTCGCCCTGACGCTCTTCGGGCGCCTCGTCTAGATCGTCACCGCCGCCTCCGCGGCGTCCGGCTCGGTGAAGATCGCGCGATACGCTGCGTACGTGGACGTGATCGCCACCGGGATCCAGACGAGGAACCCCAGCCCGAACGGAATCGCGGCCACGAGCGCGAGCAGCGTCATGACGATCCCGTACACGAGGAAGGCGACGAAGTTGCGGAAGCAGCCGAAGAAGCTTTCCTTCATCGCCGCGACCGGGCCCATGTTGTTCAGGATCACGAGCGCCGGCGCGAACCAGTAGGCGGCCAGCAGCGGCACCATCAGCGCCAGCGCGATGAGCAGCCCGAGGAGGATCGACATGGCCGATCCGAGCACCGTCGCATACACGTTCTCCGGGCTGCCCGTGAAGATCACGCCCAGCACCGTCATGCCGACGAACATTCCCATCACCAGCAGGATCACCAGGCCCCCGACCACGAAGATCACGCCCACGAGCAGCAGGTTGACGAAGTTCTGCCTGAAGCCCGCCAGCAGGTGCTCGAGCTCGTAATCGCCGCCCTTCGCGAGCGAATGGCAGCCCACCATGAAGCCGCCCGCGATCACGGCCTGCAGCAACTGGAAGGCGAGGGACCCGACGATCGGCACGAGGCTGATCGCGACCGCGGCGATGAACACGATGACGATCGAGATGATCCACATGAGCGGCGCGCGCACGAAGAGCTTCCAACCCTGCGCGATCCAATCCCAGCCGGCCCCCGCGGCGTTGATGCGCGAGGGCTGGACCAGGCGCGGGTCCTGCGGCGATCCGGCTTCCAGTTCGGGGACGTCCGTGGCGCTCATGGTGTTCTCCCTGGCGTGACGCGATGCAGGCTACTCCTCCAATGCGACGTCAACAAGCACGGGTTTCAGGACGCGGACGAGCTCGCGGGGCTCCATGTCGAGGAGGTACCCGCGGCGCCCGCCGTTGATGTAGATGCGCGGCAAGTCGAGCACCGTGCGCTCCAGGTAGATCGGCATCGCCTTTCGCGTGCCGAAGGGCGACGTGCCGCCGACGAGGTAGCCCGAATGGCGCTGCGCCGCCTCGGGCTTGCACGGGAAGACGCGCTTCGCCCCGGCCGCGCGGGCGAGCTCCTTGGTGGAGACCTTGCGGTCGCCGTGCATGAGCACGATGAGCGGGTCGCCCTTGTCGGTCTCCATCACCAGCGTCTTGACCACCTCGTGCTCGGGCACGCCGAGCGAGCTCGACGACACGGCCGTGCCGCCATGCTCGACGTAATCGTAGAAGTGCTCGGTGTACTCGACGCCATGCTGCGCGAGGAAGGTCGTGGCGGGCGTGCCGGAATGCTTCATGGGATGGGCGTCTTCTACAAAAGCGTGCGCGCGAGCAGGCTGCATCCCGTGAGGATCAGCAGCGCCCCGATCGCGCGGCGCATCTGCTGCTGCGACATCGCCACGTGGATGCGGGTGCCGAGCTTGAGCCCGAGCAGCGCGAACGGGCCGGCGATCAACGCGCCGGCGGCGAGCGACAGGTTGATGAGGCCGCTCACCACGTAGGCGACCGCGCGGATGATCGCGGAGATCGCGACGAGCGTGGACATCGTGGCGCGCACCTGGCTCTTGTCGGGCAGCCGGCCCATCAGGTACGTGGCGTAGATGGGACCGCCGGTGCCGAAAGTGGACGACATGGCGCCGCCCGCCACCCCCGTCGGCACGATCCACCACCGCGAGATGCGCCGCGTGAGGACCGGGTTCACGATGCTGTGGATGCCGACCGCCACGGCGAGCACGCCGAGCGCGGCGCGCAGGTAGACGTCCGGCACCTTCACCAGCACCGTCACGCCGACGACGAAGCCCACGAACATGAACGGCAGCAGCCCCTTCATCTCGTCCTTCGCGAGGTGCTCGCGGCTCGTGCGCCCGATGAACGACGCGGACACGCAATCGATCAGCGCCAGGCACGGCACGATGTACGAGATGGGCAGGAAATGCGCGAGGATCGGCACCGCGATGATCGTCGAGCCGAAGCCGCTCAGCCCGAACACGACGTACGCGCCCACGATGACGACGGGCGCCACGACGAAGAGCCATGGCGAGACGGCGCCGAGGTCGATCATCCGCGCGGGTGGTGCTTGGCGTGCAGCGCCTTGAGGCGCTCGCGCGCGACGTGCGTGTAGATCTGCGTGGTCGAGATGTCCGCGTGCCCGAGCAGCAGCTGCACCACGCGAAGGTCGGCACCGTGGTTGATGAGGTGGGTGGCGAACGCGTGGCGCAGCGTGTGCGGCGAGATGGCGCGCGGGATGGCGGCACGGATGGCGTAGCGCTTGACCAGCCCCCAGAAAGCCTGCCGCGTCATGGGCGCGCCGCGCGCCGTGACGAAGAGCGCATCGGACTTGCGCGCGCCGAGGAGCACCGGCCGTGCCTCGCGCTGGTAGCGCGTGATCCAGTCCGTCGCCTCCTCGCCGAGCGGCGTGAGCCGCTCCTTCGAGCCCTTGCCGAGGATGCGCACCACGCCCATGTCCAGGCTCACCTGCACGGTCTTGAGCCCGACGAGCTCCGAGACGCGCAAGCCGCTCGCATAGAGCGTCTCCAGCATCGCGCGGTCGCGCAGCCCGTGGGGCGTGGCGACGTCCGGCGCGTCCAGCAGCGCCTCGACTTCCGCTTCCGAGAGCGACCCGGGCAGCGAGCGCGGCAGCTTCGGCGACTCGAGCGCGCCCGCCGGATCGTCCTGGCGCAGGCCTTCGCGCACCGCGAACTGGAAGAAACGCTTGAGCGAGGAAACGAGGCGGCTCGTCGTGCGCGGCTTGGCGCGCTTCTCGCCCACCTGCCAGGCGAGGTGGCGTTGCAGGTCCGCGGCGTCCGCCTCGAGCAGCGCGCGTCCCTGCGCCTCGCGCATCCACGCGGCGAACTGGCTCACGTCGCGCCGGTAGCTCTCGAGCGTGTTGCGCGCGAGGCCGTCGTTGAGCCACAGGCCGTCGGAGAAGCGGTCGAGGAGCGCGCGGTCCGCCTCAGAGAGCGCCTTCATGCCCCAGCAGCCAGCGCTTGATGCCGAGCTCGAAGCCTTCGCTGCGCGCCCCCATGAAGCCGCCGATGCGCCCGCTCGCGGCGATGATGCGGTGGCACGGCACGATGAGCGGTATCGGGTTCGCGCCGCAGGCGCCGCCCACCGCCCGCGCCGACGAATGCAGCTCCTGCGCGAGCTCGCCATACGTGCGCGTGCGGCCCGCGGGGATGCGCTGCATCGCCTCCCAGACCGCGAGGCGATGATGCGTGCCGGCCAGGTGCAGCGGGAGGTCGAAGACGAAGTCGCCGTCTTCCAGGTAGGACTGGATCTGCACGCAGGCGAGGTGCGCGAGCGAGCCGCGCCGGGGCGCCTTGGCGGGCGCCCCCGGCGCGAGGAAGCGCACGCCAGTCAGGTGCGTGGCGGTCGTGGTGATGCCGAGCGTGGCGAACGGCGTGCGCACGCACGCGTCGAACGCGGCGGCGCCGCCGTCAGGCATTCTGTCCCGCGAGCGCCCGCACCTTCGCGAGCAGCTCGTCCGGCACGGCCACGCCCTCGCGCGCCGCCTTCTCGCGGTTGCGCCGGCGCCGCTCGCCGGGCAGCCGGACTTCGTCGTCCTGCATCATGGCCGCCACCAGGGTTTCCACGCGCTCAAGATACACGTCGCGGCCCGCGAGCGCCGCGGGGTCTATCGCGAGGATGGCCTGGCCGATGCGCGTGGGCCGACCTTCTTCGGTGAAGAAGCTGTCCGATTCGAATCCGTACGCGGCCCCGGAAAGCGCGCACACCAGCAGCTCCACGGTGAGCGCGAGCATCGCACCCTTGACGCCGCCGGCCGGGAGCATGCTGCCCTTGAGCGCCGCCTTCGCATCCGTCGTCGCGCGCCCGTTCTCGTCCACCGCCCAGCCCTCGGGGATGGGCTTGCCGTCGCGCGCGGCGACCATGATCTTGCCGCGCGCCACGGCCGAGAGCGACACGTCGATCACGAGCGGTGCCTGCCCGCGGCGCGGAAACACCGCGGCGATCGGGTTCGTGCCGAAGAGCGGGCGCCGCCCGCCCCATGCCGGCATGGCGGCCGGCGAATTGCCCATGGCGATGCCCACCAGTCCGGCCTCGCCGAGCGGCTCGACGTGATACGCGGCGACCCCGAAGTGGTTGCTGTTGGTGATGCTGGCGAAGGACACGCCGAATTCCTGCGCGCGCCTGGCGGCTTCGCGCGCGGCGAGCCCGCACGCCTCGAATGCGAGGCCGCCTTTAGCATCGACCAGGCACGCCGCCTTCGAATCGCGCGCGACCACGGGGACCGCGGCGCCCTTCGCGCGCCCGTTGCGCAGGTGGCCGCAGTACTGCGGGATGCGCGAGGCGCCATGGGAGGCGATGCCTTCGGCTTCGGCCGCGGCGAGCGCCTTCGCGGTGGCGCGCGCCATGGCGGGCGTGGCGCCGGCGCGACCCAGCGCGGCATCCATGAGGTGTTCCAGGTCGGCGAGGGCGATGGTGCTCACGATGTCAGCAGGGATTGACCAGGACGCACCCGGGTGAATTCGACGGGTTGCCACGACAGCCTGAACTCGCCGCCCTGCATGCGCACGCGCGAGAAGGCCGACGACGCGAGGTCGCCGGTCTGCGGGAAGTCCTCGCGGAAATGCGCGCCGCGGGAATCCGTGCGCGCGTCCGCCGCTTCGCAGATCGCGCGGCTCACGGTGATGAGGTTCTCGAGGTTGAGCCAGTCGTGCCAGGTGAGATTGTAGCGAAGGTCCGCCGCCGGCAGTCCGCACTCGTGCAGCCGCGATTCCAGCTCGCGCAGCCCCACGCGGGCGCGTGCGAGCCCTTCGGCCGTGCGCATGATGCCCACGTCGTCCCACATGAGGTTGTAGAGCGACTCGCGGATCGCGCCGAGGTCGCCCCCCTTGCGTGCGAGCGGGGCGCGGGCGCGGGCTTCGGCCGCCTCGACCGCGCCCGGCTCGGGCTCGCGAAACTCGCCCTCGCGCGGGGTCCAGGCCGCGAGGCTGTCGCCGGCGAGGCCGCCGAAGACGGTCGAGTTCGCCACGCCGTTGCCGCCCAGGCGATTGGCGCCATGCACGCCGCCGGTGTCCTCGCCCGCGGCGAAAAGGCCTTCGAGCTCCGTGCGGCAGTCCGTGCCGAACTCGACGCCGCCCATCATGTAGTGCGCGGTCGGCGTCACTTCGACGAGCCCCGCGGCGAGGTCGAAGCCGCAATCGGCGCAGCGCTCGACCATGCCCTTGAATTGCGCGCGCACGTTCTCGGGGCCGAGGTGCCCCATGGAGATGTAGAGGCCGCCGTTGGGCGTGCACCTTCCCGCGCGGATCTCCGAGTACATGCCCCGCGAGACGACGTCGCGCGTGGCGCGCTCGCCGCGCGGATCGTAGTTGGTCATGAAGCGCTGCTTCGCGCCGTTGAGCAGGTAGCCGCCGGCCCCGCGCAGGCCTTCCTCGATGATCGTGCCGGTCATGCGCGAGCCCACGCCCGCGAGCACGCCCGTGGGATGGAACTGCACCATCTCCAGGTCCCGCAGCGTGAGCCCCGCGCGCAACGCCATCGCGAGCCCGTCGCAGCTCTTGTCTCCGGAGGGCGTGTGGTACTTGTACATGGTGGGGCCGCCGCCCGTGGCGAGCAGCACCGCCTTCGCCTGCACGAAGACGAAGGCGCCATCGCGCATGTCGATCATGACGACACCCGCGATGCCTCGGCCGCTCGCGTCGCGCACCAGCTCGATCGCGCGGTGCTCCTCGAGGCGCTCGGCGCCCGACACCCACACCTGCTCGGCCAGCCGGTTGATGATCTCGATGCCGGTGAGGTCGCCCTTGTGCACGGTGCGGTCGAACGTCTGCCCTGCGAACGCCTTCTGGTGCACGGTGCCGTCGGGATTGCGGTCGAAGAAGCAGCCCAGCTCGTTCTCGAGCTCGTGGATGCGCTCGACCGCACGCGTGACCAGCGTCCAGGCGAGCTCCTGGTTCGGCAGCCACTTGCCGCCCTCGATGGTGTCCATGAAATGGCGCTCGACCGAGTCCCCGGCCGCGAGCGCCACGTTGTAGCCGCCCTGGACCATGCGCGTGCAGCCGCACTTGCCGAGCAGGCCCTTCACCGCGATGGTGACCTTCAGTTGCGGGGCCAGCTTGCGCGCGTGCAGCGCGGCGAAGAGGCCCGCGCCGCCGGAGCCGAGGACGAGGATGTCGGTGCGAATCGTTTTCACGCCGGTACAGGTTGCCTGCGCCGGACGAATTGCACAGTGACCGCGATCAATACCAGGGCGACACCGGCGAAGTCCAGCTGGTTGACGGGAGAGATCACGAGCAGGCCGCCGCCGATGAGCAGCAGCCGCTCGAACCACGACGCCTTCCTGAGGATCCAGCCCTGCAGGCCCGCGGCCAGCGCGGCGATGGCGATGAAGCCCAGCATGATGATCCAGAGCACCTCGACCCAGTTGCCGCCCTTCGGCATCTTGAGCAGCACGCCGGCGCCCATGGGGTCGAGCACGAAGAAGAACGGCACCACGAAAGCCGGCATGGTGTACTTCCACGCCTGCATGGTGGTCCTGTACGGGTCGCCTCCGGTGATCGCCGCGGCGGCGAAGGGCGACAGCGCCGTGGGCGGCGACACCTCCGACAGCAGCGCGTAGTAGAAGATGAACATGTGCGCCGCGAAGTCCGGCACGCCGAGCGTGATCAATGCGGGGGCCGTGATCACCGCGCAGATGATGTACGAGGCGGTGACCGGCACCGCGAGGCCCACGATCCACACGATGAGCGCCGTGTAGAGCGCGGTGAGCGCGAGGCTGCCGCCGGCGTAGTCGAGCACGATCGAGGAGAACTTGAGCCCGAGCCCTGTCAGCGTGACCACGCCCACGATGATGCCCGCGGCCGCGCACGTCGCCGCGACGTTAAGCACGCCCGTGGTGCCCGCCTCCATCGCCGTGATGAAACGCCGCGGATACATCGCCGTTTCCCTGCGGAAGAAGCTCACGGCGAAGGCGGTCACCGTCGCCCAGAACACGCTCACCGTCGGCGAGAAGCCGATCATCATGAAGACGACGATCGACACCAGCGACAGGAAGTGGAACCAGTAGCGCTTCGCGAGCGTCCAGGCGCTCTCGGCCACCTCGAACGCCGCCTGGCTCATGCCGTACTTGCGCGCATCGAGCTCGACCATGAGGAAGAGCGAGAAGTAGTAGAGCAGCGTGGGGATAGTCGCCATCTTGATGACCTCGAGGTACGAGATCTTCAGGAACTCGGCGATGATGAATGCGGCGGCGCCCAGCACCGGCGGCGACAGGATCGCGCCCAGGCCGCCGGCGGCGAGCAGTCCTCCGGCCGCATCCTTGTTGTAGCCCGACTTCGCGAGCATGGGATAGGCCACCGAGCCGATGGTCACGGTGGTCGCGACCCCGGAGCCCGACGGCCCGCCCAGCAGGAACGAGGCGAGCACGACCGCGCGGCCGGCGCTCGTGGGCTTGCCACCCAGCAGCGCGAAGGAGAAATCGAGGAAGAACTTGCCCGCGCCGGAGTACTGCAGGAACGCGCCGTAGATCGTGAACAGGATGATCAGCGAGGCGCTCACGTCCACCGCGGTGCCGAAGATGCCCTCCAGCGTCATGTACATGTGGCCGACGATGCGGTCCAGGTCGTAGCCGCGGTGCGTCCAGGGATGCGGCAGCCAGGGACCCACGAACGCGTACACGAGGAAGCAGCCGATGATGACCGGCATGACCCAGCCCGAGGTGCGGCGCGTCGCCTCGATCACCAGCGCGATGAGCGCGATGCCGAACACCTTGTCCCACATCGTGGGGAAGGTGTTGCGGTCGGTGAAGTCGTCGCCGTTCCAGATCATCCAGCCGATGCACGCGAGCGCGACGATCGCGAAGACCACGTCCCACCACATGAGGCGGTGGCGGAAGCGCTTCGCGATGGGGAACAGCATGTACGACAGGAACAGGACGATCGCGACGTGCACCTCGCGCAGCGTGTCCGTCTGGATGACCCATGCGGCGGCATACAGGTGGAACACGGAGCTCGCGACCGCGACCGCGGTGAGGAGCGTGGCGAGCCAGCCGCGATAGCGGTTGAAGCTGCCCTCTTCCTCCTCGATGAACTCTTCGACCTTCTTGAGCTGGTCTTCGCTCAGCTCGGCGGCCGTCAGCGGCTCTGCCATTGTTGTTCCCCTCCTGTCGATCCCTGTGGCCGGGACCTGAGGGTCGATTCTATCGGGAATGGCTTTGCATGAAACGGGCAGCGGGAAAACGGGAAGCGGCGGACTTCACCGGGCGTCGCCCGGCGTTCTTGGCGTCACCCGCGTCATGCAGCCGCGTGCCTCACGCGCGCGCGTAAAGAACCCAGAGGCGCGCGATGTCCGCGGCGCCGTCGGTGCCCTGCACCGTCCTGAGCGTCTGCACGCCCTGCTGCTTGTGGCCGGCGAAGAGCTGCGCCTCGCCGAGGCGAAGCTTCGCGTCCTCGGGGCGCTTGAGCCCGCCCTTCCTGATGCCCTGCTGGATGAGGGGAAGGCCCTTGTCCGCCTTGCCTTCGTAGACGTAATTGAGTCCGACCTTCACGAGGTCGTTGCCGTCCTTGGCGGCGAGCGCGTCCTTCTCCTGCTGCGCGCGGTTCTTCTGCGACTCGTCGAGCGAGCGCTGGATGAGGTCGCGCAGGCGCTGCTGGCGCTCGGCCTCGGGGCCCTTGCCCAGCACACCGGCCGCATAGCCCTTCTCCATCACCGCCTTCGCCTCCGCGGGCACGCCCTGCTCGAGCGCGAGCTGCGCCATCTCCATGTAATCGTTGGCGCTGGTGAGGTTGCCCGTGGCGAGCCGCAGCCGGTAGACGTGCACGCTCAGGCGATCCGAGAATCCCGGCTTCTTCTGCACGCGCGCGAGGAGGTCCGTCCAGTACTCCTTCTTCGGGTAGTAGAGAACCAGCTTCTCGATCGCGCCCACGTAGCCGCCCGTGTCCTTCTGGCGCAGATAGCAGTTGGCGAGGATCTGCAGCTCCTCCTCGCCCGGCTTGCGCGAGCCGTCTTCCGCGCCGGCGAGCATGCGGTTCACGCTGCCGCAATCGTTGCCGAGGAAATAGCTCTGCAGCAGGACCGTGCGCATCTGCGCGTCGGTGCCGCCTTCCTTGAAGTAGCGCTGCGACCACTTCGCGGCGTTCGCGTAATCCTTCTTCTGGTAGTAGCCCACCGCGATCGCCTGGACCATCTGCGTGGCCTGGGCGCCGGAGACGCGGCCGGAGTTGAGGACGGCCTCGAACGCGCGGATCGCCGTGTCGTGGTCCCCCGCCGCGTTGGCGGCGCTGCCCTTCATCTCGTTGATGAGCAGGTTCTCGTACGGCGTGCGGTTGCCCACCGCCTCGGCCTTCGCCACCTCGGCGAGCGCCTCGCGCCCCTTGCGCTGCTTGACCAGCGCCTGCGCCGCCTGCAGCGGCTTGCCGATCTCCGGTCGCACCGCCTCGCCCTTCTGCGCGAAGGCGCCGGGGGCGAAGCCGACGAAGGCCGAAAGGAGGCACGAGCACAGCAGGCCGCGGAGGCGATGGACGCGAAGCACGGAGGTCTCCAGGAAGGTGCTAGTCGAGGAATTGCTCGGCCCCGACGAGGCCGATCTTGGTGATGCCGTTGCGCTGCGCAGACGCCATCACGTGGGCCACGTACTTGTACGTGACGAGCTTGTTGGGGCGCAGGTGGAACTCGGGCTGCACGGACTGCGACGCGGCGCCGCGGAACTTGGCCTCGAGCGTCGGATTGTCCGCGACCATCTCGCCGTTCCAGTACACGGCGCCGTCGAAGTCCACGTCGAGGCGCACCACTTCCGGCGGCGCCGCCGGGGGCGGCGGGTTGCCCACCGGCATGTTGAGCTTCACGGCATGCGTCTGGATCGGGATCGTGATGATCAGCATGATCAGCAGCACCAGCATCACGTCGATGAGCGGCGTGGTGTTGATGTCCACCATCACTTCAGGATCGCCGCCCCCGCCGCCCGTGCCGACATTCATGGCCATGGGATGTTTCCTTTCTCAGCCGCCCGCGGCCGTGCGGGCCGGCGGCTCGGTGATGAAGCCGATCTTCATGATCGCGGCGCGCTGGCATGTCGCGACCACGCGGCCGACCGATTCATAACGCGTGTCCTGGTCGGCGCGGATGTGCACCTCGGGCTGCGGCACCTGCACCGCGACCTTCTTGAGCTTCTCGAACAGCGCCTTCGAATCGCGGACGTATTCCAGGTTCCAGAAGACGTCGCCGTCCTTGTTGATCGCGATGACGACGTTCTCGGGCTTGGTTTGCGTCGGGACGTTGCGCTCCTTCGGCAGCTCGAGCGGCACCTGCTGCACCACCACGGGAATGGTGATCAGGAAGATGATCAGCAGCACCAGCATCACGTCGACGAGCGGCGTGGTGTTGATGGCGGCCATGACCTCCTGTTCGCCCTGCTCGACGTCCTGGCCAACGGTCATTGCCATGGCGTTGCTCCTTGCGTGCGGGCCGAGGTCAGCGCGCCGCGGCGGCCGCCACGGGCGCCATGCGCTTCACGTTGCCGCTCATGATGACCATGTGCAGGTCCGCGCCGAACGCGCGCAGGTACTCGAGGGCGACCTTGTTGCGGCGGACCAGCCAGTTGTAGCCGAGCACCGCCGGCACCGCGACCGCGAGGCCGAAGGCCGTCATGATGAGCGCCTCGCCCACGGGGCCGGCGACCTTGTCGATCGAGGCCTGGCCCGCGATGCCGATGGCCGTAAGGGCGTGGTAGATGCCCCACACCGTGCCGAAGAGGCCGACGAACGGGGCGGTCGAGCCCACCGTGGCGAGGAACGCGAGGCCGTCCTGCAGGCGCGAGGCGACGTTGTCCACCGCGCGCTGGATCGACATGGTGACCCACGTGTTGAGGTCCACCTGCTCGAGCAGCTTGCCCTCGTGGTGGCTCGTGGACTTGATGCCGCTTTCGGCGATGTAGCGGAAGGCCGTGCCTTCCTTGAGCTTCGCCAGGCCGTCGTTCACCGAGGCGGCCTGCCAGAACTGCGCCGGCAGGGCGCGCGCCTGGCGGAAGAGCTTCGCCTGCTCGTAGACCTTCACGAACATGATGTACCACGAGCCCATCGACATGATCACGAGGATGATCAGCGTGCCCTTCGAGACGAAGTCGCCCTGCTTCCACAGCGCCTCGAGCCCGTACGGGTTCTCGATGACCTCCTTCTCGGAGCCGGCCCCGGGGGGCGGCTGCGGCGTGCCGTTCTGCGGCTTGGCGGCTTCCGGCGCGGGGGCGGCCGGCGCGGCGGGCTGCGCATTGGCATCGGCCGCGGGCTTGGCGTCGGCCGCGGGCGCGGCGGGCGCCTGCGCATGGGCCACGGCCGGGGCCATCAACAGCGCGGCGGGAGCGTAGAGAAGCGCCGCGACGAGGAGGGCCGGCAGGCGGTTGATGAGTTTCATTATGGATACCTCCAAAGTTCTCGCGGACCTCAGTCCTTGAGGTTGAACACGATCTCGTACTCGCCGATGAACCCGACCGGCTCGGGATTGAATTTCCACTGCGACAGCGCGCGGACCACCTCGCGATCGAAGATGCGGCTCGTCGAGGAGATGATCTTCACGTCGGTCACGTTGCCGTTCGGGGCGACGTACACGTGCGCGACCACGCGTCCGTTGATGCCCTGTCGCAGCGCCTCGCGCGGGAACTGCGGGTCCACGCGGTAGGCGGCCTTGAACTCCTTGCGCACGGGTGGCGCGGCCGGCGCGGGCGGCGCCGCCACGGGAGCGGGAGGCGCGATCACCGGCGGCGGGCCGGGCGGCGGGCGCTCGGTCGTCACGGTGGTGATCGTGGGCTGCGTCTGCACCTGCGGGACCTGGATGTTGATCTCCGGAGGCGGGATGAACGGCGGCGGCGGCGCCGCGAGCTTGGGCGGCGGCGGCGGTGGAACGTCCGGCGGGGGTTTCTTGATCTCCTCGATGATCTTCGTCTCGATGGGCTGCTTGATCACCTCGACGACGCGGCGTGCGAGCCCCGTGACGAGCGCATAACCCAGCGCGATGTGGAGGAGTGCGACCAACGCGATGCTGGGCAAATGCTTCCCCCAGCTGCGCTGCTGCTGCGCGTAATCCACTTAGAAGGTCTCCTTGCACTGCGGCGACGCGGATATCGCCGCGCCGCCTCGAGTGGCGCGTCCTTGTGGGACGCCCCCGTAAAATCGCAACCGACAAAGCGGAAATCGCCGCCTTCCGGCCAGAAAACGCGCGAGTTTAACCCATTCCGGCGAAATTCTGCATTGACAGGTCAGCAGGCGGGTTATTTGACACCCAGTTTGGCCAAAGTTTTCTCCCTGCGGGAGCGGGCCTGGGCGTTCACCGCCTCGTAGAGGCTGCCGCCGTGGCTGTCCATGGCCACCAGCAGCGGCCCGAAGCCCTTCACCCGGAACTTCCACAGCGATTCGGGGTTGAGGTCGTCGAGGTCCACGTCCTCGATGGCCTCGATCCACGTGGTTTCCAGCGCCGCCGTGCCGCCGATGATCGCGAGGTAGGCGCCGCCGAGGTCCCGGAACGCCTCCAGCGAGCCCTTCGCGAGCCCGCCCTTGCCGATGATGAGGCGCACGCCGTCCTTCTCCATCATCGGGCGCGTGAAGCGCTCCATGCGGGCCGACGTGGTGGTGCCCACGCAGACCGGCGCATAGCCGGTCGGATGCTGCGGCGACGGCGGCACCTTGCGCACGTTGGGCGCGGTGTGGATCACGGCGTGGCCGCGAAGGTCGAAGCGCGTCTTGCGGCCGCCGTCGTACATGGCGATCTGGTTCGCGTCGCGGATGCCGTAGAGCGTGCCCTCCAGCGTGACGGTGTCGTTCACGCGCAGGGAGCGCACCTGTTCCTCGGTGATCGGCGGGGAAAACACGTGATGGGCCATCGTCAGAATCCGTAGGTCACGCCCGTGGGCGAAAAGGCGGCCGAGGCGCGCCGCGCGGAGTGGCACTGCATGTTTACCGCCACCGGATTCATGGTGATGTGCGTGGCCGCGATTTCCACGTGGACGGCGAAGGCGGTCGAGTCGCCGCCCAGGCCCTGCGGCCCCACGCCCAGCGTGTTCACCGCCTCGCCCAAGGCCTGCTCCAGGGCCGCGCCCTCGGGATCCTTGCAGCGGCTGCCGAGCGGCCGCGTGGCGGCCTTCTTGGCGAGCGCCACGCACAGGTCCGACGTGCCGCCGATGCCCACCCCGACGATGGTCGGCGGGCACGTCTTGCCGCCCGCCTCGAGCACGCAATCGACCACGAAGGTCTTGATCGCGTTCACGCCCTCGGCGGGAATCGCCATCTTGAGCCACGAGTTGTTCTCCGAGCCGCTGCCCTTGGGGACCATCTCGATCACGAGCACATCCGGATCATCGCTGAACTCGAAGTGGATCGGCGGCACGCCGGGGCCGCACGAGGTGTGCTCGTTCCTGCGCGTGATGGGATGCACGACGGAGGAGCGCAACGGGTGCTCCTTCGTCGCGCGCTCGCAGCCGCGGCGGATGGCGCGCTGCAGGTCCGCACCCTCGATCTGCACGTTGCGCCCGATGGTGACCTTGTAGATCGGGATGCCGGTGTCCTGGCAGAGGAGGTTCTGCGTGTCCTCGGCCACGCTGATGTTGCGGATCATCGTGCCGAGCACCCGCTGCGCGGTGGCGTCCGTCTCGCTCGCGGCCAGCCGCGTGAAGCCCTCCTTGATGTCCGGGGGCAGCACCTTGAGCGCGCGGATGTAGAGCTCGCGCGCGACGTCCTCGACCTGTTGCGGTTCGACCTTCATGCTTCCTTTCAGCCGGCGGAGAGCTTGCGTTCCTTGATGATCTTCTGCCAGCGCCCGCTCTCCTCCCGGATCGCCGCCGCGAAATCCGACGGCGTGTTGGCAACGGGCATCATGCCCTGCTGCGCGAGCTTGGCCTTGAACTCGTCCGACAGCAGGATCTTCGCGCTGTCGCGCTGGATCTTGTCGACGACCTCCTTCGGCGTGCCGGCCGGCGCCATGAGGCCGAACCAGCCGCTGTTCTCGAAGCCGGGGATGACCTCCGCGGCCGCCGGCACGTTGGGCAGCTCGGGGTTGCGCTCGCGGCTGGTCACCGCCAGCGCCTTGATCTTGCCCTGCTGGATGTAGTTGATGGCCGCGCCGAGGTTGGGCGTCACCATCTGGATCTGGCCGCCGATGAGGTCGGTGAGCGCCGCCGCCTCGCCCTTGTAGGGGACGTGGGTGAGGTCCAGGCCCGCCGTGTACGCGAAGTTCTCCGCGGCGAGGTGCGTCTGCGTGCCGACGCCGGCGCTGCCGAAGTTGACCCGGCCCGGCTGCGACTTGGCGTAGGCGATGAAATCCTTGAGGTCCTTCACGGGCACGTTGGTCGCGACGGCGATCACCTGCGGCCCGGTGGCCACGTTGGTGACCGGGACGAGGTCCTTCGCGGCATCGAACGGCATGTTGCGGTACATGTAGGGATTGGCCGTCACGATGGAGCCCGACGTCATGAGCAGCGTGTAGCCATCCGGCGACGACTTCGCGACGACATCCGCGCCGATGTTGCCGCCGGCGCCGGCGCGGTCCTCGACGACCACGGGCTGGCCCCAGGCCTCCTGCAGCTTCTGCGCGAGCAGGCGCGCGACCACGTCCGTGGCGCCGCCCGCCGCGAAGGGCACCACGATCTTGACCGTCTTGGCCGGCCACGCCTGCGCCCCCGCCGCCAGCGGGAGAAGCGCCATCATCGCCGCGGCCAGCGCGCGGCCCCACCCGAGCTTCCTCATCGATCTCTCCTCCGTTGGTATTTTGGGTGAATCGATCCCGCGATCAGCGCGCGAGCGCGAAGGCGAGCCCCGCCACGAGCGCGAAGCCGGCGGCCACTGCGGCCAGGGTCTTCTGCCAGTCGCGCCACGGCAGGAACTCCAGCGCGAGCAGCCGCAGGCCGCCCGCGAGGTGCGCCCCTAACAATACAACGAGGATCCACTCCGCGGCGATGACGAGCGGCTGCTCGGTCCAGCGCAGGAAGGCGTCGAGCGGCGCCTCGCCCCTCAGCGCGAGGCCCATGACGAGGAAGTGCGCCGGCAGGAAGAAGGCGAGCGCCAGGCCCGAGAGCCGGTGCAGCAGGAACGCCCACCAGGCCGGGTGGTTGCGATGGCGCTTCATCATCCGCCCACCACCGCCACCACCGCGCGCAGCCCCATGAAGGTGAGCGCGACGCCGATCGCGGCCATCAGGGCGTCGGCCGCGCGCCCCTTCAGCGACAGCCACTCGAGCGCGATGACACGCAGGCCGATGGTCGCGTGCACCGCGACCGCGAGCACGAAGACCGTGTAGAAGGCGCCCCACAGGAAGCTGCCGCGCGTGCGCCCGAGGATTTCGGCGGCGCTCAGCCCGCCGCGCACCGCATAGATCATCGTGGCGAGGTGCACGAGCACGCAGAAGGCGAGGATCGCCGCGGTCAGCCGCTGCGCGAGCCAGAGGATGGTCTCGCCGCGCGGGTTCATTCGCCCTCCCCCGTGAGCAGCCACCGCAGCGAGGCGCGCTTGAGCCCGGCGATGGAGCGCGTCGGCGAGAGCTTCTTGGGGCACAGCTCGGTGCACGTCATCATCGTGTGGCAGGCGTGGCAGCCGGCATCGTGCGCCACGGCGCGGATGCGGTCCTTGCGGCCCGCATCGCGCTTGTCGTTCACGAGCGTCCACGCGCGATTGAGCGCCGCCGGCCCGAGGTAATCCCGGTTCCAGGTGACGACGTCGCACGAGGCGTAGCACACGCCGCAGCCGATGCATTCGATGGCGGCGTCGATCTCGCGGCGCTCGGCCGAGCGCGGCTCGATGCGCGCGAAGCCGTCCTTGCGCGTGGCGCCGGGCTCGAACTGTCCCCGCGCGCGCGCCCACTTGTCGAAGAACTCGCGCATGTCGGCCACGAGGTCGCGCACGACCGGCATGTTGCCGAGCGGCGCGATCTCCAGCACGCCGTCGTCCGACACCTTGTCCACGTGCGTGCGGCACGTCCAGCGCGCCTTGCCGTTCACCGTCATGGCGCACGAGCCGCACATGCCCACGCGGCAGGCGAAGCGGTAGGCGAGCGTCGGGTCCAGCTCGCGCTGGATGTAGGTGACCACGTCGAGCACGGTCTGGCTCGCCCGCCGCGGCACCTCGAACTGCTGGAAGCCGCCATCGGCGCCGCCGCGCCAGACGGCCACGCGCAGCGTGGAGCTGGTGTCCTGGCTCATGGCAGCGCGGCCGCCCCCGTGGCGACGGGGGCCCGGTGGCTCATCACGCGCTTTCGTACAACCGCGTCAGCACGAACTCGCGGTGGCCGAGCGCCTCGGCGGCCGTGAGGCGGCCGTTGGCGGTGCGGAACATGCACTCGAGGAGCGCATCGCCCGCCTGGTCCGGCGTGAGCTCGCGGCGCAGCAGGCCGGAGACGTCCACGTCGATGTGCTCGCTCATCGTGCGCACGGTGCGCGGGTTGGCCGACAGCTTGATCACCGGCAGGATGGGGTTGCCCACCACGTTGCCCTGGCCGGTCGGGAAGAAGTGCACGGCGAAACCGGCCGCGCCGAGGAGGGTCAGCATCTCGGCCGCCGCGGACGACGAATCCATGAACCACAGGCCCGGTCCCGTCGGCGTTTCCGCCTTGTCGAGCACGCCGTCGACCACGCACTTGCGGCCGATCTTCTGGATGTTGCCGAGCGCCTTTTCCTCGATGGTGGTTAGGCCGCCCTCGATGTTGCCCTTGGTGGGCTGCGAGTCGCGCAGGTCGCTCGTCTTGTGCGCCTCGACCACCTGCTGGTAGCGGTCGAACATGAACTGGAACTTCTTGCGGACCTCGTCGTTGCGGCAGCGCTCGGCGACCAGGTGCTCGCCGCCGGTGAGCTCCGTCGTCTCCCCGAAGCACAGGGTCACCTTGTTCGGATAGAGCTTGTCGAAGGCGTTGCCGACCGTGGGGTTGGCGCCGCAGCCGGAGGTCGTGTCCGACTCGCCGCACTTGGTCGAGACCCACAGGTCCTTGAGCGGGCGCTCCTCGCGCCGCAGCTCGCTCGCCCATTGCACGAATTCCTTCGCCTTCTTCGAGGCGCGCATGATCGTGTCGTGGTCGCCGTGCTGCTCGATGCCGAAGTAGGCGACGGGCTTGCCGGTCGCCGCGATGCCGTCGGCCACCTTCTTCGCCCACTGGTCCTCGATGCAGATCACCACGACCGCGGCGACGTTCGGGTTGGAGCCCGTGCCGATCAGCGTGCGGAAGTGCAGGTCGAGGTCGGCGCCGAACTGCAGGCGGCCGTACGGGTGGGGCAGCGCCATCGTGCCCTTGATGTTGTTCTCGACGGCGAGCGCCGCGGCGTTCGACAGGTCGTCGACCGGCAGGATGATGACGTGGTTGCGCACGCCGATGCGGCCGTTCTCGCGCTTGTAGCCCCAGAAAGTCGATTTGCTGAGATCCATTGGATTGTCCCGTTCCGTTACCAGCGCTTCGTGCGCAGGTTCTGCACGTGCGTGTGCTCACCGACCTGGATCGGCGCGATGGTCTTGCCGATGTCCACGCCGTACTTGATGACCGTCGCGCCGTTGGCGAGCGGCTTGATCGCGAGCTTGTGGCCGATCGGGATGTCCGACTTCGCCGTCACGTCGATCGACTTGTCCTGGTCCATGATCCAGCCGTTCAGCTTCTGGCCGGCCTTGACGCCCTCGACCACGACGACGCCGACCGAGTCGTTCTCGTCGTGCACCACGAAATGAATCATCTGTCCGCTCCTGGGAAATGGGGCCCCGGGGCCGTCGCCGCGGGCACGGCGCCCGGGATGACGCCATACGGCATTCTGCGAACCCGCCGCGGCGCAGGTCAACTATATGAGTTGCATGATACCCTCCCGGCATGGCCGCCGCGAACCGACCCGTGCTCGAGACCCTGCCGCCCGGCGACTCCCCCCTCTACGAGCAGGTGCGCGCCCGCCTGATCGAGGGCATCTCCAAGGGCGAATGGCGCCCCGGCGAGGCCCTGCCGTCCGAAACCCGGCTCGCGCGCGGCTTCGGCGTGGCGATCGGGACCATCCGCAAGGCGGTGGACAGCCTGGTCGCCGAGCGCGCCCTCGTGCGCCGCCAGGGCAAGGGCACCTTCGTGACCGCCCACGAGGGCAGCCGCCTGTACTTCCACTTCTTCCATATCGTAGGCCTCGACGGCCGCCGCGTGCTGCCGGAGGTGAAGACGATCGCCTTCCGGCGCGACCGCGCCGACCGCGCCACGGCCGAGGCGCTGGCGATCGCGCCGCACGACAAGGTGATCCGCATCCGCAACGTCCTGTCGCTCGAGGGCCGCCCGCGCATCGTCGACGACATCGCCATCGCGGCGGAGCTCTTCCCGGGCCTCACGGAGAAGACCTTCGTCGCGCGCAACACGACGATCTACCAGCTCTACCAGAGCCGCTTCGGGATCAACGTGCTGCGCACCGACGAGCGCCTGCGCGCGGTGCTGGCCGACCAGGCGCTCGCCTCGCTGCTGCAAGTGGAGCCGGGCGCGCCGCTGCTCGAGATCCGGCGCATCGCGCTCACGTTCCGCGACCGCCCCGTGGAGCTGCGCATCTCGCGCGTGGACACGGCGCAACACCACTACCACCACACGCTCGGCAAGGAGCTCGCCGCATGAATGCGGCGCTGCTCATCCTGCCCAACTTCGTGCTGATCCTGGTGGGCCTGCTGCTCGCGCGGCGCTTCGATTACGGCCGCGACTTCTGGAGCGGGCTGGAGAAGCTCGTGTACTACGTGCTCTTCCCCGCGCTGCTGTTCCGCTCGCTCGCGCTGGCGAAGATCGACCTCGCGCAGAGCGGCTGGCTCGCGGCGGCGGCGTGGGGCTTCACGCTCGCGGGGTTCGCGCTGTCGCTGCTCGCCCGGCCGCTTTTCGGGCTGGAGGCGAAGCTCGCGGCCTCCGCCTCGCAATGCGGCTACCGGTTCAACACCTACATCGGGCTCGCCATCGCCGGCTCGCTTTTCGGCACGCAGGGCGTGGCGCTGGCGGCGGTGCTGCTCGGGGTGATGATCCCGCTCGCCAACTTCTGCGCGGTCGCGCTGCTCGCGCGCCACGGCGAGCGCGGGTTCCTCGCGGAGCTCGCGCGGCATCCGCTCGTGCTCTCGACGCTGCTCGGCTTCGCATGGAACGCGCTCGCGCTTCCGCTTCCGGGCTTCGCCGACCAGACGCTCGCGCTGCTCGCGCAGACGGCGCTTCCGGCCGGGCTGCTCGCGGTGGGCGCCGCCATGCGCATCGAGCCGGGACAGGGCGCGCCGGCCGCGCACGCCTGGTGGCTCGCGGTGAAGCTCGTGGCCGTGCCCGCGATCGCCCTGGGATTCGCGAAGGCGATCGGCGCCGGCCTCGTCGATACGCAGATCCTGGTGCTGTGCGCCGCGCTGCCGACCGCGACCAATGCGTATATCCTCGCCATCCGCATGACCGGCGACGGCCGCGCGGTCGCCACCCAGATCACCATCGGCACGCTGGCCTCCATGATCACGATTCCGGCCTGGCTGGCCGTCGCCGCGCGCTGACGCCGGCGCGATGTAGGAGAAGCGGAACAGAACTTGGCCCCGCGCACGGGGTCTTTCGTGGGAGCTTCCTGGAGGCAGCCCTATGCAACTCGGCGACGAACGTGCAAGCGACAACATCGAGGATCGGCGCGGCATGGGCATTGGCGTCGGCGGCGGGATCGGCGTCGGCGGCATCGTCATCGCGCTCATCGCGTACTTCCTCGGCGTGGATCCCACGCCCATCCTGGAAGGCATGCAATCGTCGGCGCCGGCGGGCGGCCAGGCCGTGCAGGCCCCGCGCGAAGGCGCGCCCAAGGACGAGATGGGGCAGTTCGTCTCGAAGGTGCTCGCCAGCACCGAGGACGTCTGGAGCTCGCTCTTCAAGGACATGAACCGCGCCTACCACCCGCCGAAGCTCGTGCTGTACGACCACGCCACGCGCACCGCATGCGGCACCGGGCAGACGGCGATGGGACCGTTCTATTGCCCGAACGACGAGCGCGTATACCTGGACCTCTCGTTCTATCGCGACCTCGTGGCGCGTTTCCACGCGCCGGGCGATTTCGCCGAGGCCTACGTCGTCGCCCACGAGATCGGGCACCACGTGCAGAAGCAGCTGGGCATCATGAACCGCATGGAAACGCTGCGCGGGCGCGTTTCCAAGGAGGAGTACAACCACGCCTCCGTGCGCCTGGAGCTGCAGGCGGACTGCTTCGCCGGCGTGTGGGGCCACCACGCGAGCAATGCGAACCTGCTCGACCCGGGCGACCTGGAAGAAGGCCTCACCGCCGCGGCGGCCGTGGGCGACGACCGCCTGCAGAAAGCCACGCAAGGCTACGTGGTGCCGGATTCCTTCACGCACGGCAGCTCCGCGCAGCGCACGCGGTGGTTCCGGCGCGGGATGGAAACGGGCCGGATACAGGACTGCGATACGTTCAGCAGCAACGTCCTGTAAACGGGAAGGCCCGCGAGCGCGGGCCTTCGATCCGGTTACTTCTTCTCTTCGGCAGCCGGCGCGGCGGCCTCCTCTTCCACCGGCGGCAGCACCTCGCGCTCGCCCGCGCCCGCGAGCTTCTCGCGGATGCGCGCCGCCTTGCCGGTGAGGCCGCGCAGGTAGTAGAGCTTGGCGCGGCGCACGTCGCCCTTGCGCTTCACCTCGATCGATGCGACCGAGGGCGAATACGTCTGGAAGGTGCGCTCCACGCCCTCGCCGCTCGAGATCTTGCGCACGATGAAAGACGAGTTGAGGCCGCGGTTGCGCTTGGCGATGACCACGCCCTCGTACGACTGCTCGCGCTTCTTGTCGCCTTCGACGACGACCACCTTCACGGTGACGGTGTCGCCGGGCGCGAATTCGGGGATCTTGCGGTTGAGGCGGGCGATTTCTTCCTGCTCGAGCTTCTGGATCAGGTCCATTCCAATCTTCCTTTCGTTCCGGCCGTCTGGCCTTCCATGCAGAGCCGCCGCGGCGGATGCATGCGGTTTCTTCGTCACCCGGCGCAGGCCGGGGCCCAGTTTCCTGCGCTATTGCTGCTGCTGTGCTGCCTGCTGCTCCCTGCGGTATTCCTCCAGCAGCTTGCGGTCCTCGCGCGACAGCAACTGCTCGTCGATGAGGTCCGGCCGCCGGTCCCACGTGCGCCCCAGCGCCTGCTTGCGGCGCCAGCGCGCGATCGCCGCATGGTTGCCCGACAACAGCACTTCGGGGACCGCGGCGCCGTTCCACACCTCGGGCCGCGTGTAATGCGGCCAGTCGAGGAGCCCCGCGGAGAACGAATCCTGGGACGCGCTCTCCGCGTCGTTGAGGCTGCCCGGAAGCCGCCTCACGATGCAATCGATCATCACCATCGCCGGCAGCTCGCCGCCCGAGGTGACGTAATCGCCGATCGACACCTCGCGATCGACGTGCTGCCGCACGAGGCGCTCGTCCACGCCCTCGTAGCGCCCCGCGATGACCACGAGGCCCTGCTCCCTCGCGAGCGCGGCGACCACCTCGTCGCTCAACCGCTCGCCCTGCGGCGACATGAGCAGCACCTTCGGCCGCTCGACGCCGGCCGCGCGCTGCCTTTCGCGCGCCGCGCGGATCGCTGCCTGCAGCGGCTCGGCCATCATCACCATGCCGGGGCCGCCGCCGTAGGGCCGGTCGTCGACCCTGCGGTAATTGTCCGTCGTGAAGTCGCGCGGATCCCACGCCTTGAGCTCGAAGATGCCCTCCTCGAGCGCCCTGCGCGTGATGCCGTGGCGGGTGAGCGCCTCGAGCATCTCCGGGAAGATCGTGATCACGTCGAAATGCATCACGCGTCGTAATCCGCCTTCCAGTCCACCACGATGCGCCTCGCCTCGCGGTCGACCGACTTCACGTAATCGGCCACGAACGGGATCATGCGTTCCCGCGCGCCCTTCACCACCATCACGCTCGTGCCGCCGGTCTCGAAGAACGAGTCGACGGTGCCGAGCGTGCTGCCCTGCTCGTCCACCACCTGCAGGCCGATCAGGTCGACCTGGTAGAGCTGTCCTTCCTCTTCCGCCGCCTCGAACTCGCCGCGCGGAATCGCGATGTCGGCGCCGCGCAATCGCTCCGCCGCCTCGCGGTCCTCGCAACCGCCGAGCTTCGCGACCGTGCCGTTGGGCCTGAGCGCGAAGCCTTCGAGCGCCATCTCCCGCCAGCCGTCCGCCGTCCTCACGACCCACCGGTCGTAGCCGGCGAGCCCTTCGGCTTCCTCGGTGAACGTCTTGATGCGGACCTCGCCGCGGATGCCGACCGCCGCGACCACGCGGCCCATCGTCACCAGCGTCGATTCATCACCGTGGAATGGGCCGGCCGCGGACCGGTCCGCGGTGTTACTTGGCGGCCGCTTCCGGCTGCTTGCCGGCGACTTCGGCTTTGCCACGCTTGATGAGCTTCTTCACGGCGTCCGAAGGCTGCGCGCCCTGGCCGACCCAATGCGCCACGCGGTCGAGGGCGAGGCGGTACTTGGGCTCGTGCTCGGCGGCCTTCGGGTTGTAGAACCCGATGCGCTCGATGAAGCGCCCGTCACGGGGCATGCGGGAGTCGGCGACGACGATGCTGTAGAAAGGGCGGTTCTTGGCTCCGCCTCGCGCCATGCGAATCACGACCACTGATGGCTCCTTCCGGTTGTGAACCGGTAACGATGAATGGGACTACGGAACGCCGTTGATTATAACAGGAAAGAACCCCGGAAAAGAACCCGGGGACGCACCCCGGGGTGCGTCCCCGGGGTGCGTCCCCGGGTCCTTTCCCTCAACACTTGAACTGCCCGTTGCGCGAGATGACGGCCAGCTCGACGTAGCGGCTGCCCTGCCGCGCTTCGGGGCCGAAGCTCACGGTGTAGCCGCCGGCGTCGTAATGCCCGAGGCTGGCGAGCGACTTGTACAGCGACTCGCGCGTCGGCTCCTTGCCCGAGCGGCGAAGCGCCTCCACGAGGACCTTCGCCGCGACGCACGCCTCGAGGTTGGTGTAGTTGAGCTCCGGCACGCCTGCCTTGCGGATCGCCTCGCCGCACTCCTTGATGACCGGCACGGTGAGCTTCGCCGGCGGCGGCACGACGCCCGCCACCGAGATGCCCAGGCCGTCCTCGCCCGCGGCCTTCGCGAGCTGGCTAGGGCCGGTGAACGAGAGCGCCGTCATGTTGTACGGATGGTTCTGCTGGTGGAGCATCTTCACGACCTTGGCGGTCGTGCCGTACAGCGTCGTGGAGACGATCACCTGCGGGTCGCTCTTCACGATCGCGTCGACCTGCGCCTGCGTGACGTTGCCGTTGCGCTCGAACTTCACGCCCACCGCATGCTTGCCGGCGGCCTTCATGATGCGCTCGACCGTGGCGTAGTTCTGGTTGCCGATCTCGTCGTCGTAGTGCATCACCGTCACGCGGTCGGTGCCGAAACCCTGCCAGTGCTGCAGGATCTTCTCTAGCTCGTCGGCGTACGACGCGCGCATCACGAAGACGTACTGGTTCTGCTTGTGGATGGCATCGGCGCCGGTGAAGGGGGCGAAGAACGGGACGCGCTTCTCCTTCACGACGGGCATCGCGTCCAGCGAGAGCGTGGCGGAGGCGAAGCCGAAGAGCGCGACGGCGTTCTGCTCGTTCACCAGCTTGTTCGCGTTCGCTCCCGCGGTCTTGCGGTCGTTCTTGTCATCGAGGGAGACCAGCTCGATCAGCCTGCCGTTGATGCCGCCCGCCTCGTTGACCCTCTTGAAGTAGGCCAGGGCGCCGTCGCGGATGTCCTTGCCGATCTCGGCGTTGGAGCCCGTGAGCGGGGCCGATTGCCCGATGACGATGCGGTCGTTGGCGGCGGCCAGGGGGACGGCCACGAGGGCCAGGAGCAGGGGCAGGATTTTCGGCATTGTCGGTCAACAGCGACAGTTCTGGAGAACCGACTATAACCGCCCTTGGGTCATCCGGCATATGCCGGATGGAACAGGCGGCGGGCCCGGCTACCGCATCCCCGGCAGCATGCCCTTCATGTTGCGCAGCATTTTCTGCAGGTTGCCGCCGCGCATCATCTTCATCATCTTCTGCATCTGCTCGAACTGGTTGAGCAGGCGGTTGACCTCCTGGACCTGCACGCCGGCGCCCGCGGCGATGCGGCGCTTGCGCGAGGCCTTGAGGAGCTCGGGCTTGCGGCGCTCCTGCGGCGTCATCGCGTCGATGATGCCCTGGGTGCGGCGCAGCGCCTTCTCCTGCAGGTCGGGCGAGGCCTGCGCCATCTGCGTGAGCTGCGCGGGCAGCTTGTCGGCGAGGCTCGCGAGCCCGCCCATCTTCTTCATCTGCACGAGCTGCGCGCGGAAGTCCTCGAGGTCGAAATCCTTGCCCTTCTTGAACTTGTCGGCGAGCTTCTGCGCCTCCTTCTCGTCGACCTTGGCGCGGGCTTCCTCGACCAGCGAGAGGATGTCGCCCATGCCGAGGATGCGCGAGGCCATGCGCTCCGGGTGGAAGGCCTCCAGCCCGTCCATCTTCTCCGACACGCCGATGAACTTGATCGGCGCGCCCGTCACGTGCCGCACCGACAGCGCCGCGCCGCCGCGGGCGTCGCCGTCGACCTTGGTGAGGACGATGCCGGTAAGCGGCAGCGCCTGCGCGAAGGCCTTGGCCACGTTCACGGCGTCCTGGCCCTGCATCGAGTCCACGACGAAGAGCGTCTCGATGGGGCTCACCGCGGCGTGGAGCGCCTTCACCTCGTTCATCATCGCCTCGTCGATCGCGAGGCGCCCCGCGGTGTCGACGATGAGCACGTCGTGGAAATGCCGTTTCGCGTAATCGAGCGCGCCGCGGGCGATGTCCACGGGCTTCTGCGTCGCATCCGACGGGAAGACCTCGACCTCGAGGTTCCTGCCGAGCGTGGCGAGCTGCTCGATGGCCGCCGGCCGGTACACGTCCGTCGAGACGAGCAGCACCTTCTTCTTGGTCGTGTTCTTCAGCAGCCGCGCGAGCTTGCCCGCGCTCGTGGTCTTGCCGGAGCCCTGCAGGCCCGCGAGCAGCACGACGGCCGGCGGCTGCGTGGCGAAGTTGAGCCCCTCGCCGTGGCCGCCCATCAGCTTCACCAGCTCTTCGTAGACCACGCCCACCAGCGCCTGCCCCGGCGTGAGGCTGCCGACCACTTCCTGGCCGAGCGCCTTCTCCTTCACCTTGCCGACGAAGTCCTTCACCACGGGCAGCCCCGCGTCGGCATCGAGCAATGCCAGGCGCACCTCCCGCAGCATGTCCTGCACGTTTTCCTCGGTGAGGCGGGCATGGCCGCGCAGGGTCTTGACGACGGACGAGAGGCGTTGGGTCAGGGCGTCTAGCATTTGGAAAGGGTAAACTTGAGGGTCATGGCGAGAACGGCACCGAAATGCCTGATTTACCTTTGTATTTTAGCACCGTAGCGGCCTGGCTCCTGCTGTCCGGGCGCGCCTGGCAGGCCTCGCGCCCCGCCACGGCGCAGGGTCCCGTCGCGCGGCGGGACGTGAACCTCGAAAGCTTCCTCTTTCCCGTGGCGCTGGTGCTCCACGCCATGCTGCTCTACCGGCGCGTCATGACGGCGGAGGGGTTGGACCTCGGCGTCGGAAATGCGATCTCGCTCCTGGTATGGCTGACCGTGCTGATCTACTGGGTCGCCGGGCTGGCCTTCACGGGGCTGTCGGCGATCCTCGGCATGATGGCCCCCGTGGCGCTGGCCTCCGTGCTGCTGCAGGCCGCCCTGCCCAGCGGGCACTTCATCAAGTACGCCGGCAACCCGGTCTTCACGCTGCACTTCGCCATCGCGATGCTGGCCTACAGCCTCTTCATCGTGGCCACGGTGCACGCGCTGGTGATGCTCGCGGAGGAGAAATGGCTGCATCGCGGCATCCTGCCGCCCTTCCTCAAGACGCTGCCGCCGCTGCTGGAGATGGAGGCGCTGCTCTTCCGGATGCTGCTCGCGGCTTTCGTGCTGCTCACGCTCACGCTCGTGAGCGGCGTCTTCTTCTCGGAGCAGATCTTCGGCCGCCCGTTCACCGCCACGCACAAGACGGTGTTCGGCTTCATCTCGTGGATCATCTTCGCGACGCTGCTGGCCGGCCACTACTTCCGCGGCTGGCGCGGCCGCAAGGCCGTGTACTGGACGATCGCGGGATTCACCGCCCTGCTGCTCGCGTACGTCGGCAGCAAGATCGTGCTCGAGCTGATCCTGCACCGCGGCTGAGGCGCGCCGCGTGACCGACGACATTCCCCTCAGTTGGCTGTTCGCCGCGTTGGCGGGGCTGTTGCTGTGCTCGGGCTTCTTCTCCATGTCCGAGACCTGCATGATGGCGCTCAACCGCTACCGGCTGAAGCACCTCGTGCGCGAGGGCCACACCGGCGCGCGGCTCACGATGACGCTGCTCGAGCGCACCGACGAGCTGCTGGCGTTCATCCTCGCGGGCAACACGATCATCAACGCCGCCACGACGATCCTCGTGGCCGAGATCTGCCGGCGCCTGTTCGGGCAGGGCGAATACGTGCTGATGATCGCCACCGCGGCGGCGAGCTTCGTGATCCTGATCTTCGCCGAGATCCTGCCGAAGATCCTCGGCGCCTCGTACTCCGAGACGATCGCGCTCGCCGCGTCCTACGTCCTCACGCCGCTCATCCGCATCACGCGCCCGCTCATGTGGTTCGTGAACGTGTTCGTGCGCGGCCTCATGAAGCTGCTGCGCATCCGCAAGGCGGGCGAGAGCGCCGCCGAGCACCTCAGCATGGAGGAGCTGCGCACGCTCGTGCTCGAGGGCGGCAAGTACATCCCCAAGAAGCACCAGTCCATCTTCCTCAACCTCTTCGAGCTCGAGGACATGACGGTGGACGACACGATGACGCCCCGCGGGCAGATCGAGTTCATCGACCTCGCCGACGACGCGGACGACGTGCGCCGCGCGATCGCCACCGCGCACCACACGCGGCTCGTCGTCTGCGATCACGGGCTCGACAACACGATAGGCATCCTGCACGTGCGCAAGGTCTTCAGCGCCACGCACAGCGAGGTGTTCAACGTGGAGGGCATCCGCTCCGTCATGCGCGAGCCGTACTTCGTGCCCGAGGGCACGCCGCTGCTCAACCAGCTCACGAACTTCCAGGAGACCCAGCGCCACATGGGGCTGGTCGTCGACGAATACGGCGAGATCCTCGGCCTCGTGACGCTCAAGGACATCCTCGAGGAGATCGTGGGCGAGTTCACCAGCCAGGCGATCGGCAGCGCGGCGCTCTTCCAGCGCGAGCCCGACGGCTCGGTCGTGGCCGACGGCGCCTGCTCGCTGCGCGTGCTCAATCGCAAGGCGGGCTTCCACTTCCCGCTCGACGGCCCCAAGACGATCAACGGCCTGCTGCTCGAGGAGCTCGAGGACATCCCGGAAGCCGGCACGGCGCTGCGCGTCGGCGAGCAGCGCATCGAGATCCTCCAGGTGCACGACCGCATGGTGAAGGTCGTCCGGATCCTGCCGCTCGAGAGCAAGCAGCCGCAAGCGCGGGCCGCCTGACCAGGCCGTCCTCCTGCACGGTCGTGACGAGGGGTGCCTGTGTGTGCGGCCCCTTGATGGTGTCGGAACCCCTTGAAGAATTTGGCAGGATTTCACCGGGGCTTGCGAAACAAAACCACCGCTTTGGGGGTTTCAGAAGCAAAGACCTTCATCAGGGCGTCGATTCTGCGGGCAACCACCTCGGGGGCCGCACAACAGGCACGCCCTCGTCACGACCGAGCCTGCCGGACCGCTGGTGCGGCTTTTGGAGGTTTTGGGTGATTGGATTCCCGCCTGCGCGGGAATGACGGATGGGCGCGGCAATGAGATGGTGGCGGCCAGCGTTGACTGCGCAAGCAGTCTGTAGCGGCGAACCTTGGGACTGGACATCGGCGAGGGCCGTCCGTTTCTCGAGCGGCCCCGAGGTGGTTGCCCGCAGGATCGACGACCAAATGAAGGTTTTCTGCCCGCTACCTTGTCAATGCGGTAGTTGCCCACCGCAAGCCGCGCTGAAATCCCTGCCCATTTCTTCAAGAGGTTCTTACGCAGTCATAGGCCGCTCGAAAACGGACCCCTCGCCGATGTCTTGTGGATCAGAGACGATAGCGAGCGACAAACCCCCGGTCGATGCGATCCTTCCACCGCCAGACCCATCGACCCTCCCACGACACGCCGTCCCAGATGCCGATCGCATAGCGGTCGCCCGCGGAGACGAGGGCGAGGTAGCGGCGGCTGGTCACGTGCGGGTGGAGGGGACGGTCCTCGAGCGCCGCGCGCAGGTTGGCGGCGAGCACGGGGCCCGCGCGCACGGCGAACACGCCTGCCTTGGGCACCGGGTGTCCCTGCCCGGTCGCGCAGTCGCCGGCGCCGAATACCTCGGCATGCGTCACCGACTGAAGCAGGTCGGTCGTGAGGAGAAAACCGCGGCTGTCGGTCGCGAGCCCCGAGGCGGCGATCCAGGGATGCGCGGCGGCCCCCGCCGCCCAGAACACCGCGTCGGTCGCGAACTGCAGGCCGTTCTGGAGCCGCACGTAACGCTCGCCGACTTCCACGACACCGCTGCCCTGGTGCAGCTCGATGCGCCGATGCTCGAGCTCCGCGCAAAGGCGGCGGCGCGCGCCGGCGCGAAACTCCGGCAGCGGCAGGGCGCTGTCGCCCACGATGCGCACGAGCGGCGCGCGCTCGCGGAGCTCGGAACGCAGCCGGTGGTGCATGGCGAAGGCGAGCTCCACGCCCGCCCCGCCGCTGCCGACCACGGTGAGCGCGCGCACCTCACCCTGCCGCGCGCGGGCGAGCACGTCGGTCCATCCCCTGGTCACGCGCTCCAGCGGCCGCAGCACGACCGCGTTGCGCTCCACTCCCCTCGCCGCGTGCGTGATCGGTACCGAGCCCACGTCCATGGACAGCAGGTCGTAGGGGATGCGCGAATGGTCGAGGCAAGCCACTTCGCGCGCCGCGGCATCCAGCGACACGACCGAGGTGAGCCGCAGCGTGGCGCCGGCGCGCCGTGCCAGTGCCGCGAGATCGATGGTGCAGTCCTCGAGCGCATAGTGGCCCGCCACGAAGCCGGGGACCATGCCGGAGTAGGTGAGCCACGGGTACGGGGTGACGACGATGACCTCGCAGCCCGTGGGCGGCTTCCCGGCGAAGGCGCGCAACACTTCGACGTGCGCGTGGCCGCCGCCCAGCAGCACCAGCCGCTTCAACGCAGGCGCTCCAGCCGCACGTCCCCGAACCACGCCGTCACCGTCTCGCCCGTCTGGTCCGTGTCGTTGCCCACGCCCACGCCGGTGACGGCCGGCGCCGCGCCATGCCATTGGGAGCCGAAGGCCGCGCGGAAATCCGCGGCGAGGTCGCGGCGCTCGTCCACCCATCGTCCCGCGCGCTCGTTGCCGCTTTCGAGCACGACCATGCGGACGCGATCGGTGTAGGGACTCCAGCGCGACGTGCCCGGCGCATGGCGGTTGTCCCAGACGTAGCAGATCGCCGCGGTGGGCAGCGCATCGCCGTACACGAGCCGCGCGAGGCGGATCTTCACGCGCTCGCCGAAGGGCAGCGCCTCCACCGGCACGTCGAAGAAGACGTACACGCGCGCCGCGAAATCGTCGCCGGCGCGCTTGTCCATGTCGGCCGCGCCCACGACATGGTCGACCTTCCAGCGCCAGGCGAGCGCCGCGCCCTCGGATGGCGCGCGCAGCGCGTGGATGGCGGCGCCCGCCGCGGCCCGGGCCTGCACCTCGAGCACCGTGACGCCGTCGTCGCCCACGAGGCGCAGCTCGTTCGGGCTCGCACGCGCCACGTGCTGCTCGCGCCACGCGGCGGGGAGCGCCGTGCCCGGCGCGCTCGCGGAGAAGGCGGCGGGACCGATATCGGCGGCGAAGAGGAGCGACGAGGCGAGCAACAGCGCCGCGGGCGCGGCGCGCGTCACGACAGCACTTCCTCGAGCAATCCTTCCTGCTGCAATCGCGCGTAGTCCGCCGGGCGATCGACGTCCCACAGCACCGGAAGCTCGTGCCAGCGCGCGCCGGCCGCGCGCAGCCGCTCGCGCGTCGCCGCCATGACGCTGGCGCTTCCCCATTCGATGCCCTCGAACAGGCCCGGGATGTCGTGCGACAGGGCGACGAGCACGTAGCCGCCATCCTCGGCCGGTGCGAACACCGCGTCGGTCGCTTCGAGCGCCGCCCCCGCCGCGGCCAGGTGCTGCGCCGTGAGCACCGGGCAATCGCAGCCGACGAGGATGAGCTTCTCGTGACGCGACCACGCCGCCTCGAAGGCGCGCCGCATGCGCGCTCCGAGGTCCGTGCCTTCCTGGCGGTGCAGCTGCGCATGGAACTCGCGCGCGCACCGCGCGAAGAAGTCGTGCGTCTCGTCCGGTGCGCACCACAGCTCCAGGGGTCCGAGGTTCGACATCGATGCGGTGGCGAGCGCGTGGCGCACGAGCCCGGCGTGCAGGCCCGCCGCGCCGTCGGCACCGAGCAGCGCCGTGAGCCGCGTCTTCACGTGGCCGGGGACCGGCGCCTTGGCGAAGACGGCGATGCGCACGCCGTCAGCAGGAGGTCCGCTCGACCCCATAGCGCCGCGCGAGCCGGTGCGGATCCGCGCCGAGCGCGTACGCCGCGCGCAGCCGCCACATGAGGAAGATCGTGCGCAGGATGCCGTGGCGCTCCCAGCGGCGCCCGGAAGTGACCACGCGAAGGCGCAGCGCCGCGGGCGCCGACAGCCGCTTCAGCGCGCGCGACAACGCGACGTCTTCCATCAGCGGAATGGAGGGAAAGCCGCCCGCCGCCTCGAATGCGTCGCGGCGCACGAAGACCGCCTGGTCGCCCGTGGCGATGCCGGTCCAGCGCGAGCGCGCGTTCATGAGCATGGCGACGACCGCGAGCAGCGGATGCGGCGAGCCGATGGCCACGTCGAACCGCCCCCAGGCATGGCGCCCATCCGCCAGGGCCGACTCGACCGCCGATGCCGCATCGGGCGGCAGCACCGTGTCGGCGTGCAGGAAGAGCAGCACGCGGCCGCTGGCGGCCGCGGCGCCCGCGTTCATCTGCGCGGCGCGCCCGCGCGGGGCCTGAAGCACGCGATCGGCGAGCGGGCGGGCGAGCGCGCACGTGGCGTCGCGACTGCCGCCATCGACGACCAGCACCTCGGCGCCCATGGCGCGCGCCGGCTGCAGCGCCCGCAGGGTGGCACCGATCGCCTCGGCTTCGTCGAGGACGGGAACGATGATGGACAACGCAGCCATGGGCCGATTGTATTCCGGCGCTCAGCCGCGGGCGTCGTTGAGGCCCCAGTCGTAATCGAGGAAATGCACGTCCGCCTTCTGCTGGCGGACGAGCTCGCGGTCCTCGGGCTTGTCGGCCAGCAGGTCCGCATAACGCGCGAGCGTGGCCTTCACCGACGTGAACCCGCGCTGGCCCTTCTCGAAGTCCTTGCCGTACCACTCGAAGATGCGCGAGACCTCGAGGCGGCGCTTCGCGGGGTCGTAGCGATTGCGGGTGCGATCCGACAGGAAGCGGCGGAAGCCGTCCTCGAGCTGCGCATCGAGCGTCTCGGCGCGATACGCCTCGTTGCGCAGCATCGGGCAGCCGATGGAGGCGCACACCACCGCCACGTGCACGCGCGGCTCGTCGTAGACGCCCTCCTTGCGCAGGATCTCGTGCTCGATCAGGTCGAGGTACGCCGGCTGCCCGAAGAGGGTGAAGAACTTGTCCTTCCACGGATTGCCGAAGACCGTGCCGAAGTCGCGGATCGACTTGATCTCCGGATAGCGCGTGAGGATCTTCTCGACCGTGAACGCGTTGTACGCGTTGATGAGGAAAGCCTGCTGCTCGGCCTTCTTCCAGCCGTCGAACTCGGCGCGCTTCACGCCCTGCACCTCGGCGAGGAAGCCGCGAAGCTGCGCGCGGTCACGCATGAGCCCCACGTAGGAGACGCGCGAGGCGTTGCCGTTCTCCACGTACTTCACGTGCTTCTTCAGCAGGTCGTCCCATGCGGCGTAGGCATGGTCGAACGCGAGCGCGCCGCTGCTGGCGGCAACGAGGACGATCGCCGCGAAAATGCGTTTCATCATGTCAGTCGTGTCCCGGCGCTTCGGCCGGCTGGTGGTAGGGACGCTTGTCGCCGAGCGCCGAGAGGCGCGCGAGCACGGAGCCCAGGCCCGCCTCGCCGCGCCCCCACGCCTGGAAGGCCGCGGCGAAGGCCATCTGCCCTTGCGTGACGCGCGCGCGCTTCCAGTTGCCGGCGACGTATTTGTTGGCCTCGGCCATGGTCGGATACGTGTGGATCGTGCCGAGGATCTTGTTGAGTCCGATGCCGTGGCGCATGGCGAGCACGAATTCGGCGAGGAGGTCACCCGCGTGCTCGCCCGCGATGGTCGCGCCGAGGATGCGGTCGCTGCCCGGCCTGGTGAGCACCTTCACGAGCCCATGCGCCTCGCCGTCGGCGATGGCGCGGTCGAGCTCGTCGATGCCGTAGGTGGTGACCTCGTACGCGATCTTCTTCTCCTTCGCCTCGGTTTCGTTGAGGCCGACGCGCGCGACCTCCGGATCGGTGAAGGTGGCCCAGGGAATCACCGAGTAATCGACGCGGAACTTGCGGAAGCGCCCGAAGAGCGCGTTCACCGCGCAATACCACGCCATGTGGGACGCCGTGTGCGTGAACTGGTAGGGACCGGCCACGTCGCCGCACGCGAAGACGTTGGGGAATTTCGTCTCGAGGAATTCATTCACCTCGACGGTCTTCTGCTTCGTGAGGGCGATGCCCAGCTCCTCGAGGCCGTAACCCTGCGTGTTCGCCGCGCGCCCGACCGCGCACAGGATCGCGTCGCAGGCGATGCGCTTCTCGCGCCCCTCGTGCTCCACGACCACGATCGTCTCGCCGCTCTCGCGCAGCACCTGCTTCGCCTTGTGCTCCGTGAGCACCGCGATGCCCTCCGCCTCGAAGCGCTCGCGCACCATCTCCGAGAACTCCGGGTCCTCGCGGATCATGATGCGCGGCAGCATCTCGACCTGCGTGACCTTCGATCCCAGGCGCGCGAAGCACTGCGCGAGCTCGCAGCCGATGGGGCCGCCGCCCAGCACGACGAGCCTCGCCGGGCGCGTGCGCAGGTCCCACACGGTGTCCGAAGTGAGCGGGCTCGCTTCGACGAGGCCCGGGATCGGCGGGACGAACGGGCGCGCGCCGGCCGCGATGACGATGTTGCGCGTCGTGAGCGTCCTGCGCCCACCATCGGGCAGGGTCACCTCGACGCTCCATGGCGTCGCAATGCGCGCGACGCCCTGCACGCATTCGACGCCGAGCTTCGTGTAACGCTCGACGGAATCGTGCGGCTCGACCTGCTTCACGATACGCTGCACGCGCTCCATGACCTCGGCGAAGTCGAAATCGGCCGAGGCGCCGCGGATGCCGAAGTCGCGGGCGCGGCCGATGTGCGACAGCAGCTTCGCGGAACGGATCAGCGCCTTCGAGGGCACGCATCCGGTGTTGAGGCAATCGCCGCCCATGCGATGCTTCTCCACGAGCGTCACCCTCGCCTTCACGGCCGCGGCGATGTAAGCGGCCACCAGCCCCGCGGAGCCGGCGCCGATCACCACGAGGTTGCGGTCGAACTTGGCGGGACGCTTCCAGCCGGCGTAGACCTTGCGCGCCTTCATCGCCTCGAGCGCCTTCTTCGCGACCAGTGGGAAGAGCCCCAGCAGCACGAACGCGAGGATCAATCCCGCGGAGAGGCGGAACTGCCCGAGCTGCGTGCCGGCGTACACGTACACGATCGTCCCGGCGAGCATGCCGACCTGGCTCACCCAGTAGAAGGTCCGCGTGCGGATGGGCGTGAGGCCCATGACGAGGTTGATGACGAAGAACGGAAACGCGGGCACCAGCCGGAGCGCGAAGAGGTAGAACGCGCCCTCGCGCTCGACGCCCGCGTTGATGGGCTTCAACTTGTCGCCGAACCTCGCCTGCACCCAGTCGCGCAGCAGGAAGCGCGAGACGAGGAACGCGAGCGTGGCGCCGATCGTCGAGGCGAAGGAGACGATCACCGTCCCCCAGAGCAGCCCGAAAAGCGCGCCGGCCGCCAGCGTCATGATGGCCGCGCCCGGCAGCGAAAGCCCCGTGACCGCGACGTAGATGCCGAAGAAGGCGAGCGCCGTGCCGACGGGATGCGCCTGCAGGTAGGCCTCGATCGCGCTGCGCTGCGACTGGAAGTATTCGAGCGAGAAGTAGCGCTTCAGGTCGAACGCGAAGAACGCGACGACGAGTGCCACGACGACGACGAGGACGACCAGCCGGCCTTTCTTCATGGGAAGCTCCCGTTACGCGCGGTAGGTCGCGAGCGCCCGCCGCGCCTTACAGCGGCAGCGCGAAGCGTGGTCCTTCCACGATGCGGCGATAGTACGAGGCGTGCGCCGCCGTGCCCTGCGGCCAGCCGGCGAGGAAGCGCTCGACCCAGCGGGCGTGGTCATAATCGACGCGCAGCGCTTCAACGTGCACGCCGGCGATGCGCTCGCCGAAGAGCGCCTCCGCGCCGCCGTGGGGCGCGATGGAAATGCGCGTGGCGAGGCCGTGACGCGAGCCCGCGTAATTGGGCATGCCGGCGGCGCCGTTGTTCGCGACCACGCCGCTCGCATCGCCCCAGTCGAAACGGCGCAAGGCCGGCAGGCAGGTGTGCGTGCTGGCGAAGACGTCCACGCGCGCCTCGCGGAAGGCGTTCTCGATCCAGCGCGCGTGCGACGGCAGGTCCAGGCGATCGTGCGCGAAGCCCCAGCCCGCGAGCGAAGCGGCGTCGCCGTGCACGATGCCGATACGCGCCTCGCCCACGCGGGCGACGAGGTGCATCGGCAGCTCGCCCAGCCACTGGCGCAGCGCCGGGTGGGCCCGCGCCGTCTCCCGCAGGCGAACGAGGATCTCGTTGGAGCGCGCCACGTCCGCGTCGCTCACGTCCGCCGGGTAGGCGCAGCCGCAGCCCGCTGCGACCTCGTCGTGCGCGAGCTCCGTTTCCACGTTGCCGCGGATCGCCGGGTGCCGGAGCACCGCGCGCGTGATGCTCGCGAAGTCGCCACCATCCACGTCGAACCAGTGGAAATCGCCGTTGAAGACGAGCACGGGCGGCGTCGCCTCGCGCGCCGCGAGCCGTTCGATCGCCTCGAGCGCTTCGACGTTGCCGTACAGCCCGCCGATCACGTAAAGCGTGTCGGCGACGAGCTCGGGCTCGCGATCGAACACGCGCGGCGAATAGCGGTACGACACCGGGCACAGGCGCCCCGGCCGCCGCCCGGCCGCTTCGCGCGGGGCGCGCGCGGGGGCATTCACGCGAGCGCGCCCCCGCAGCTCGAGCCCTGCCCCGCGGTGCAGCCATAGCAATGGTCGCGCACCACGATGGGATTGCCCTCGAGGTCCTGGCCCAGCACGTCGGTGAGGTGCGGCCGCGCGCGGCCGGCCACCACGAGCGGCAGGCCGAGCATCTGGTTGAAGTCGCAGTCGTACAGGTAGCCGCGCCAGTCCACCGACACGAGGCTGCGGCACATCACGCGCTGCAGGTTCTCGTCATGGTGCGCCGAGCGCAGCAGCTGCATGTAGGCGTTGAACTGGCCCTTCGAGATCAGCGTCGAGCCGAAGCGCTGGATCGGCATGTTCGCCAGGGTGAGGAGGCGGTTGAACACGACGCCGAATTTCTCGCCGAGGATGCGCTTGTAGTCGGCCTCCAGCTTCTCCTGCGACGGCGGCAGCGTCGGCCCCTGCGGGTTGTAGACGAGGTCCAGCGCGAGCCCGGAGCCTTCGCGCCCATAGCCCAGCGCGTTCAGCCGCTGGATGCCGGCGATGCTCGCCGCGTAGACGCCGGCGCCGCGCTGCCGGTCCACGAGCTCCGCGGTGTAGCACGGCAGCGACGCCACGACGTCCACGCGCTCCGCGGCGAGGAACTCGGCGAGGTCTTCCTGCCCCGGCTGTCCCAGGATCGTGAGGTTGCAGCGGTCGATCACCCGCGCACCTCTCCGGCGGGCCTCGCGAACCAGGTGGCGGAAGTGCGGATTGAGCTCCGGCGCGCCGCCGGTGAGGTCCAGCGTGGCAGCACCGCTCGCCTCGAGGTAGCGCAGCACGAGCGCGACCGTGTCGAGCGACATCGACTCCGTGCGGTTGGGGCCGGCATTCACGTGGCAGTGCAGGCAGCTCTGGTTGCACACGTAGCCCACGTTGACCTGCACCGTCTCGACCCGCCCTCGCCTGAGGGGCGGGAAATCCGTGTCGACGAGCAGCGGAAGGGTTGCGTGCATGGCGCGAAAGCTCCTGAGTTCGTTGGTCCGGGAACGAGCGGGCGCCCCGCACGGATCCGGGGCATCTTACCAAAGGGCTTAGACTAGCCCCACGCCCCATTAGTCCACGACATGAGCACTTCCTTTCATCCGGACGGAGCCCGCCTCGACTTCGCCGGCACCATGAGCTACGGCGATTACCTGCAGCTCGACCAGCTGCTCGCCGCCCAGCGCCCGCGCTCCGCGGACCACAACGAGATGCTGTTCATCGTCCAGCACCAGGCCTCCGAGCTGTGGATGAAGCTCGCGATCCACGAGCTGCGCGCGGCCCGCGACCGCGTGCGGGAGGGCGACCTGCAGCCGGCCTTCAAGATGCTGGCGCGCGTGGCGCGCGTGATGGCGCAGCTCAACCAGTCGTGGGACGTCCTCTCGACGCTAACACCGGCGGAATATTCGTCATTCCGTGCGACGCTCGGAAGCGCCTCCGGGTTCCAGTCGTACCAGTATCGCACCATCGAGTTCCTCCTCGGCAACAAGAACGCGGTGCTCATGGAGCCGCACCGGCATCGCGCGGACCTCGTGGCGCCCCTCGAGGAGGCTTACCGCGCCCCCTCGCTCTACGACGAATCGATCCGCGTGCTGGCACGGCAGGGCTTCGCGATCGCGCCGTCGCAGGTCGAGCGCGACTGGCGCGAGCCGCACCGCTTCGACGAATCCGTCTGCGCGGCCTGGGTCGAGGTCTATCGCGACACGGCGGGCCACTGGGAGCTCTACGAGCTCGCCGAGAAGCTGGTCGACCTCGAGGATGCGTTCCGGCAATGGCGCTTCCGCCACGCGACCACCGTGGAGCGCGTCATCGGCCTGAAGCGCGGCACGGGCGGCACCTCGGGCGTGGACTACCTGCGGCGCGTGCTGCAGGTCGAGCTCTTTCCGGAACTCTGGCGCGCCCGCACCGAGCTGTAGCGGGCCATGCGGGAGATCGAGCTCAAGTTCGACGTCGCGCCGGGGGACTGCGAGGCGATCGGGCGCGCGCCGCCGCTCAAAGGCCTTCGCGCCCGCGGTCAACGCCTGCACGCCATCTATTTCGACACGCCCGACCATCGCCTGGCGCGCCACGGCTTCGCGCTGCGCGTGCGCCGCGAGGGGCGGCGCTGGATCCAATGCCTCAAGGGCGGGCGCACGGGCGAAGCGGGCCTGCATGCGCGCGACGAGTGGGAGGTGCCGCGCCCCGATGCGACGATCGACGCGGCGCTCTTCGCCGGGACGCCGCTCGACGCCGTGCTCGCCACGCCGGCCGCGCGCAAGCGGCTGCGTCCCATCTTCACGGTCGAGATGCATCGCATCACCTGGACCACCGATGTCGCCGGCGGCGGCCGCGTCGAGGTCGCGCTCGATCGCGGCGAGGTGCGGCATGGCACGCGCCGTTCGCCGGTCTCGGAGCTCGAGATCGAGAGCCTCGAGGGGGATCCGGCGGCGGTGTTCCGCATGGCCGATGCGCTGCTCGAGCACGTGGCGCTGCGGCCCAGCGCCGTGAGCAAGGCGCAGCGCGGCTACGCGCTCGCGCGCGGGGCGCGCCCGCAACCGGTGAAGGCGCGGGAGGTCGAGCTCGATCGCCACGAGACGGCCGCGCGGGCGGCGCGGCGCATCGTCGCCGCCGCGCTCGCGCAGCTGCAGGCCAACGAGGCGCGGTTCATCGACAGCGCCGACGACGAGTACCTCCACCAGTTCCGCGTCGGCCTGCGCCGGCTGCGCTCCGTGCTTCGCGTGTTCCGCGACAGCTTCGATGCCGCGATGGCCCGCGACATGCGCGCGGACTGCCGCTGGATCTCGCAGGTGACCGGCGAGGCGCGCGACTGGGATGTCTTCGTCTCCACCGTGCTGCCCGCCCTGCGGCTCGGCAGCTCCGCACCGGCGAGAAAGCTGCCGCGCGGCGCGCGTGCCGCCCGCGCCAACGCGCGCCAGGCCGCGCGCGAGGCGCTGCGTTCGCCCCGGTACGCGCGCTTCGTGCTGCGCTTCGCGCGCTGGCTCGGCTCCGAGCCGGCGCAGGGTCGCGGCAAGCTGCGCGCGCTCGCCGCATCCGTGCTCGACCGCGGCCATCGCAAGACGATGCACGGCCTGCGGCGGCTCGCGGCGATGACGCCGCAGCAGCGCCATCGCGTGCGCATCCGCCTGAAGCGCATGCGCTACGCGTGCGAAGCGCTTGCCTCGCTTTACGGCCGCAAGCGCGCCGCACGCTACGTGCGCGCGCTCTCGCGACTGCAGCAGGACCTGGGCGGCGCGGCCGATGCGATCGCGAGCGCGGCGCTCCTCGGGCGGCTGCAGCCCGCGGCGCCGCTCGCGCGGCGCGCGCAGGCGCGCCTCGACGCGATGGCGCGCGAAAGCCTCGCGCCGGCGATGCGCCACGTCAAGGCGATGCGAGCGGCCCGCCCGTTCTGGCGGTAGGATGCCCGCGGGGGCGGTGCGCCCCGGGGGAGAACGGTAGTGTTCGAATCCGCGGAGATCGGGCACAAGCTCGGCAAGGCCGAATTCAAGCGCGAGGAGCCGAAGCTTCGCGAACGCCTGCTCGCGTTGCAGTACCGCCTGCTCGACAAGGGCGCCTTCCCCGTCATCATCCTGGTGAACGGCGTGGATGGCGCCGGCAAGGGCGAGACCGTCAACCTCCTCAACGAGTGGATGGACCCGCGCCACATCCAGACGTACGCATTCGGCGAGCCGACGGACGCGGAGCGCGAGCGGCCGCCGATGTGGCGCTTCTGGCAGGCGCTGCCGCCGAAGGGGCGCATCGGCATCCTCTTCGGCTCCTGGTACACCGATCCGATCCTGCAGCGCGTGATGGGCCACGCGAAGCGCGCCGAGTTCGAGCGGCGGCTGGGCGAGATCCGCCGCTTCGAGCGCATGCTGGTGTCCGAGGGCGCGCTGCTGCTGAAGCTCTGGTTCCACCTCTCGAAGAAGGCGCAGAAGAAGCGCTTCAGGGAGCTGCTCGCGCACAAGGACACGGCCTGGCGCGTCACGAAGGAGGACTGGAAGCGCTTCGAGCGCTACGACGAGTTCGTGGACGTGTGCGAGGACGCGCTGCGCGAGAGCAGCACGGGCGAGGCGGCGTGGGAAGTGATCGAGGGCAGCGACCACGAATACCGCTCGCTCACCGCGGGCCGCCTCCTGGAAGCGGCGCTCGGGGCGCGGCTGAAGGGCGCGCGGCCGGTCGTGTCGCCGCCGGCGCCGCCATCGACCGTGCCGATCGACGGCCGCACGCTGCTGCGATCGCTCGACTACGAGCGCACGCTCGGCCGCGCCCCGTACGACAGGAAGCTCGCCCGGCTGCAGGCGCGGCTCGCGCAGCTCACGCGCTCGAAGAAGATGGCGGAGCGCTCGCTCGTGGTGGTCTTCGAGGGCATGGACGCCGCCGGCAAGGGCAGCACCATCCGCCGCATGACGCAGGCGATGGATGCGCGCTACTACCACGTCGTGCCCGTGGCGGCGCCGAGCGACGAGGAGCGCGCGCAGCCCTACCTGTGGCGCTTCTGGCGCCGGCTTCCGCGGCACGGCCACGCGGTGATCTTCGACCGCTCCTGGTACGGGCGCGTGCTCGTCGAGCGCGTCGAGGGCTTCTGCCCGGAGCTCGACTGGATGCGCGCCTACCACGAGATCAACGACTTCGAGGAGCAGCTCGTCGAATCGGGCGCGATCGTCGCCAAGTTCTGGCTCGCCATCACGCCCGCCGAGCAGCTGCGGCGGTTCAAGGCGCGCCAGAAGACGCCCTACAAGCGCTTCAAGATCACCGACGAGGACTGGCGCAACCGCAAGAAGTGGCCCGCCTACGAGCAGGCGGTGAACGACATGATCGAACGCACCTCGACCGACCTCGCGCCGTGGACCCTCGTGGCCTCCGACGACAAGCTGTTCGCGCGCGTCGAGGCCCTCGAGCGGCTGTGCGGGCGCATCGAGGCGAGCCTGTGAGGCCGGCGTGATCCCGGCCGGCGGAATGCTTCGCATCGAGATGGGGCTCGCGATGGCCGTGGCGCTGGCGCTGAGCCTCGTGCTGCTCGCCAGGCTTCCGGGCGACCGTCCCGCCGTGCGCAACATGGTGCTGCTGCTGGGCGTCTGCGCGATCGCGGAGCTCGCCGGCCCGTGGATCGCCAGCCCCGCGCTGGCGACGGCGGCCGCGGCGGTGACCGGGCTCGTCGTGATCCGGCTCGCCGTGATGTTCGTGTTCCGGCTGCTGCTGCCCGCGGCGCGCGCGCGGCCCGCCCGGATCGTCGAGGACATCGCCGTCGGCGCGCTCTTCATCGCGTGGGGGCTCGCGCTGCTGCGCATGTCGGGCGTGGAGCTCACGGGCGTCATCGCCACGTCGGCGGTCGTCACGGCCGTGCTCGCGTTCTCGATGCAGGAGACGCTCGGCAACGTGCTGGGCGGCGTGGTGCTGCAGCTCGACCGCTCCGTGGGCGCCGGCGACTGGATCAGCGTGGACAACGTGTCCGGGCGCGTGGTGGAGATCGGCTGGCGCCACACGGCGATCGAGACGCGCGCGGGCGAGACGGTCGTGCTGCCCAACAGCTGGCTCATGAAGAACCATTTCAGCGTCGTGGGCTCGCGCGGCGAGTCGCCGAAGCCGTGGCGGCGCACGGTGCTCTTCCACGTGGACTGGTCGGCGCCCCCCTCGGCCGTGTGCGACGCGCTCGTGCGCTCCTGCGTCGAGGCGGGCATCGCCACGGTGGCGGCGAGCCCCGCCCCGAGCGCGATCCTCATCGACGCGACGGCCGGATTCGGGCGCTATGCGCTGCGCTACTGGCTCACGGACCCGCGCGCCGACGACGGGACCGATTCGCAGGTGCGCATGCACGCGCTCGCCGCGCTGCAGCGGCACGGTTTCCGGCTCGGCACGCCGCAGGAAGAGCGGGTGCTCATCAAGGACAACGAGGCGCATCGCGAGGCGCTGCGGGCCGCCGAGCACGCGCGGCGCGTGGACGCCCTTTCGCGGGTCGAGCTCTTCGCCTCCCTCACCGCGGCCGAGCGCGCGACGCTCGCCGCCCATCTCGTGTACGCGCCATTCGTGGCGGGCGACGTCATGACGCACCAGGGCGCCGCGGCGCACTGGCTCTACCTCGTGATCTCCGGCGAGGCGGAGGTGTGGCGCGAGGGCGGCGGCGCGCGCCAGCTCGTGAGCGTGCTCGAGCCCGGCAGCGTGTTCGGCGAGATGGCGCTCATGACCGGGGAGCCGCGCCGCGCGACCGTCGTCGCCCGCACCGACGTGGTCTGCTATCGCCTGGACAAGCCGGGCTTCGAGACGGTGCTGCAGGCGCGCCCCGACGTCGCCGAGGCGATCTCCAAGGTGCTGTCGTCGCGTGAAACCGAGCTCTTCGCGCATCGCGCGCCCGACGCGCAGATGGCGCCCCCGAAGAGCGACAAGGACATCCTGCTGCGCATGCGGCGCTTCTTCGCGCTCGAGGCCTGAGACGCTAGGCGACCTCGAGGCTGATGCGGTTGCGGCCGAAGAGGTACGCGTAATCGGCCGAGGAGGACAACGCATTCGCGAGGACCACGCCCAGGCCGCCCTCGCGCTCGTGGTGCGACACCGCCTTCGCGAGATCGCGCGGCGGCTGCGCGAACGGGTTGAAGGGCGCGGCGACGTCCTCGTAGACGATGCGCACGCGCCCGTCATCGCGCGCGAGCGTGATCCACACCGGCGCGTCGCTGCCGCCCCGATGCCCGTGCTTCACGGTGTTGAGGAAGAGCTCCTCGAGCACGAGGTTCGCCTTGAGGCCGGTGTCGCGCCCCACGCCGGATTGCCGGCAGAAACGCTCGACGAAGGCGCGCGCCTCGCGCCACGCCTCCACGCGTGACGGAAACATCCCGACTCGGCTTGTGATGGCCTTCACAACGGTTGCCCCCCGGTTCTTGGCACCATTAGGCTGACAAAAAGCGACTCATCGCAAGGAGCCGGTCATGCGCAAGTCGATCCTGCTGGCAGTGGCGCTGGGATTTTCCATGCCCGTCCTCGCGGCGGACATCGGGCTCGTCAAGGTAGCGCGCGGTACGGTGCACGTCGAGCGGGGCGGCGAGAGGATCGCGGCGACCGTCGGCATGGGCATCCGCGCGGCGGACGTCCTGGTCACCGGCGCCGATGGCGCCGCGGGCGTGACGTTCAGCGACAACAGCGTCGTGTCCGTCGGGCCCGGGAGCGTCTTCGCGATCGACAAGTACCGCTTCGATTCGACGACGCATGCCGGCGAGTTCGAGGGCAGCCTGCGCCAGGGACGCCTCGCCGCGGTGTCCGGCAAGATGGTCAAGCAGTCTCCCGAGTCGATGAAGATCCGCACGCCGTCGGCGATCATGGGCGTGCGCGGCACCGAATTCCTGGTGCAGGTGGACGAGCCGCGATAGGAGCACCTTGAGGCTTGCCGTCCTCGCCGCGGCGGCGCTGCTCGCCGCGGCCTGCGCGCATCTCGACAACAGGCCCCGCGGCGCCGAGCTCTTCGCCGTCATTCCCGCGCCCGACGGCCACGTGGGCGCCATCGTCGTGCATCGCGAAGGCGAGTCGCGCGTCGTCGACACCGCCTACGGCGCGCAGCGCATCGACGGCGAAAGCCTGCGGCCCGCGGCCTTGACGCGCGAGCAGGTCCAGGCGATCTTCGGCGACACGCTCTCGGCGCTGCCGGGGCAGCCCGCCCGCTTCACGCTGTACTTCCACGAGGGTAGCGACGAGCTCACGCCCGAGTCGAAGGCGGAGCTCGAGCGCGTGTTCGCGGAGCTCAGGCGCCGGCCGCTGCCCGACATCGCGATCATCGGCCATACCGACACGGTGGGCAGCATGCGCTACAACGACCGGCTCTCGCTCGCCCGCGCCGAGCGCTTGCGCGAGATGCTCGTGCGCATGGGGTTGCCCGCCGAGCGCATCACCGCCGCCGGCCGCGGCAAGCGCGAGCCGCTCGTCGCCACGGACGACAACGTCCCCGAGCCACGCAACCGGCGCGTGGAGATCGACGTTCGCTAGGCGCCGTCCCACCGCAACGCCACGAGGGTGATGTCGTCGGCCGGCTCGGCGCCGGCGGCGAAACGGTCGACCTCTTCGCGAACCCGTGCGATGACCTCTTCGGGCGTCGCCTCGGAGCCCATGCCCGACAGCGACTCGCGCAGCCGGCCGGCGCCGAAGAATTGCCGCTCCGCGTTCATGGCCTCGGTCACGCCGTCGGTCGCGATGAGCATCCAGTCGCCGCGCTGCATCCGGTAGCGCTCGCTGCCATAGGCATGGTCGTCGATCACGCATAGCGGCGGGCCGCCGGATGCGTCCAGGCGCGCGAGGGCGCCGTCGCCCGTTCGCACGAAAGGCGGCTCGTGGCCGGCATTGGCGTACTCGAGCGCGCCGCTGTCCGCGTCGAGCACCGCGACGAACGCGGTCACGAAGAGCTGCTCGGGGTTCTCGCGCGCGATCTCCTCCTGCGCGCGCGCCAGCATGCCGCCCACGGGCCCGCCGCGAAGCGCCGCCGTCTTCACGTGCGATTTCACCGCCGCCATGAAGAGCGCCGCGGGCAGCCCCTTCCCCGCGACGTCGGCCACGACCACGCAGACATGGCGGCCGTCGATCATGAAGCAATCGTAGAAATCGCCGCCCACGGTGCGCGCGGGCTCGAGGTAAGCGGCGATGCGGAAGCGCCGGTCGCGCCCCAGGCTCTCCGCCGGGTTCGGCAGCAGGCCCATCTGGATGCGCCGCGCGGCATCGACCTCGCCGGCCATGCGCGCGGCCTGCTCGCGCAGCTGCCGCCGCTGCCGCTCGGCTTCCGAGAGCGTGCCGACGAGGACGCTGCCGAATACCGCGGCGAGCCCGATCGCGGGCCACGCCGGGTCGAAGAGCAGCCCGTAGCGCAGGAACGCCAGCACGCCGCCGCCCGCGAGCAGCAGGATCAGCGCCGCCACGAGGTTGATGCCCTGCAACGCGGTGAGCCGCGGCACGGCTACGATCACGCACAGCCCGAGCACCAGCAGCGCGATGATCTCCATCGCCGCGGCGCCCGCGGGCCGCAAGAGCTTCACGCCGTTGAAGAGGTTCTCGATTTCCTGCGCGTGGATCTCGGCGCCGGTCACGAACTCGCCGAGCGGCGTGGTCTTGTAGTCGAGCAGCCCCAGCCCGTTCACCGCGACCAGCACGACCTTGCGCTGCAGGCGCCGCGGATCGGCGCGCCCCTCGAGCACGTCGACCGCGGACACGAAACGCTCGCCGTCGTGGTGGCCGAACCGCAGCCACGCCGTGCCGTCGTCCTGCAGCGTCGTGCCGAGCTCGCCGAGCTGCAGCGACATGAAGCCGTGATCGCGGATGGCGAGCGACAATCCGGCGCCGCTCGCCACGCGCAGCGCCTCCACGCCGAGCGAGGCCACGATGTTGCCCTGCACCCGGGCGACCAGCGGCACCACGCGCACGACCTGGTCCTGGGCGCCGGAATTCAGCAGGCCGCGCCCCGCGGCTGCCGCGTCGAGCACCTCGACGTTGCCGATGTGGCCTTCGAACGAGCGCAATCCGGGCAGGCCGTCGCCGGAGACGCGGACCGGCTCGACGCGCGGCGGCTTCGCGAAGCGCGGGTCGCGCTGCGCTTCCGCCGAGATGCCGAGCACCACTGCGCGCCCGCGCATGGCCTGCGCCATCCGCTGGTCGTTGGACGGCAGCGACGCGAGCGCCTGCGCGAGGCTCTGCGGCAGCAGCGGCAGCTCGGCCGCGATCGCCTGCGGCGAGAAGCGGTCCTCCTCGGGAAAGGCGAGGTCGAGGGCGATGGCCGCGGGCTCGGCCTGCGCGATGCGATCGAGCAGCTCCGCCATGCGCGTGCGCGGCCACGGCCATTGCCCGAAGCGCGCCAGCGCATTCTCGTCGATCACCACGATCGCGACGGGTGCCGACGTGCGCTCGAGCGGGAAGGCGCGCTGGTAGGCGTCGAAGACCGCGTTGCGCAGCAGCTGCGCGGTGGGGGAGAACAGCAGGAAGCCCGAGATCGCCGCCAGCAGCACGAGGGCGAGGACGCGAAGCCCGCCCGCCGCGTTCAGAGATCGATCTCCAGGCCGTCGTACGCGGCCGAGACCCGCAGCGCGTGGTCGCCGCGCGTGAGCTCCTCGAACCGGCGCGCCTCGTTCAGCAGCGCCTCCAGCGTGGCATCGTTGTTCGCCGGCTCGTGGTGGAACAGGACCAGGTGCTTCGCGCGCGCCATCTGGCAGAGCTCGACGCCGACGATGTTGCTCGAGTGCCCCCAGTCCGCCTTCACGCTGATGGCCTCGACGAGCGCGTACATCGCATCGAAGATCACCACGTCGGCGTCGCGGAAGAACTCGGCGAAGCCCTCGGCCTCGGCGCGGTTCTCGAGCTTGTGCTCGGAGTCGGTCGAATAGATGGCGCTCTTGCCGCCGTGCTCGAAGCGGAAGCCGTACGAGTCGCCCGAATGCAGCTGCAGGTGCGGCGTGACCGTCACGTCGTTGATGCGCAACGGCTTGTCCGGCTCCATCTTCACGAACTCGATGCGCGCTCCGAGCTGCGAGAACTCGACCGGGAAGCAGGGCGGCGACTGCTGCAGGCGGAAGGCGTGCTCGAGGATGTCGTGGCAGCCATGGATGCGGATGTGCGTGCCCGGGACGTAGGCCGGCCCGAAGAAGGGAAAGCCCATGATGTGGTCCCAGTGCACGTGCGACATGAACACGTTCACCGTCGCCTTGCGCCCGGCCTGGCGCGCGAGCACGTGCGCGCCGAAGGGGCGCGCGCCGCTGCCCATGTCGCAGACGTAGTACTCGTCGCCCGGGATGACCATCTCGACGCACGGCGTGTGGCCGCCGAAGGTGTGCGTGAGCGAGAAATCGAGCTCGGAGGCCGCGAAGGCGTGCGCTTCCTCGTAGCTCGCGAACGTCCGGCCCGAGGCGCGCACCAGCGCCTGGGCGAGCTTGTCGCGAATGTCGGCGGCGGTGAGCGCCACCGGGATCGAGCCTCGCGTTCCCCAGAAGCGCACGCGCATGGCGCTCAGCCGGCGTCGAACGCCGTGGCGGCCTCGGGCGACACGTTCGCGAGCGCGTCGCGCACGGAGGCGAAGACCTGGAACACGAGGTTGAAATGGCTGATGGCGAAGATCTCCGCGACCATCGGCTGCAGCGCCGCCACGAGGATGCGCGCGCGCTTCGCGCGGGCTTCGCGGGAAGCGAGCATGAAGCAGCGCAGGCCCGCGCTGGACACGTACTCGAGGCCGGAAAGATCCAGCACCACCGCGCCGGCCTCGCGCGCGGCGGCCGCCACGAAGGCCATCAGCTGCCCGCGAAACACCTCGCACGTGTCCTGGTCCAGCCGGCCGGACACCGCGACCACGACGGCGTTTCCATACTGCCGCGAGCTGACGTTCATTTCGTTCTAGTTATCCCACGCTCGAGCGCATTGTGTCACAGGCGCTGCTCGCGGAAAAAGCCGAGCTTCTCCTGCGCGACCCGGTCGGAATAGGAGAAGACCACCATCTCGTCGCGGGCGTGGATCGAATACGGGATCCACCCGGGGACGACGAAGACGTCATGCGGCGAGAGGTCGAGGCGCTCGCCGCCGGCCTCCAGCGCGCCGGTGCCCTCGACCACGATGGAAACCAGGCTGTCGCTAGAGCGGTACGCGCGGGTGGAAAAGCCCGGCGGCAGCATGCGGATCGTCGTCGCCATGGTGGGCATCGCCCAGCCGCCGTCCACCGGGTTCACGTAGCGCATGAGGTGCCCCTGGTGCGGGTCGGGGTCCGCGCCGCGCGCCAGCGTGCGCAGGGCCTCGCGGGTGCGTGCATAGGGATAGTTGAACACGGGCGAGTTCAGCGACGCTGTGCGGTATCCCACGGGCAGAAGGCCGCTTCCGTAGCGTGCCAGCGCGTCTCCGTCGGGGCGCGTGACGGGCGCTTCCTCGGCGCGGTGGTCCTCGCGGAAGGTGCTGTTGAAGTGGGCCAGCATCGGGATGTCCAGCCCGTCCAGCCAGACCATCGGGGCGGCGCTCTCGTTGCCGTGGTGATGCCAGGTCCAGGAGGGCGTGATCACGAAATCGCCCGGCTTCATGACGGTCTTCTCGCCCTCGACCGCCGTGAACGCGCCCTCGCCCTCGACGATGAAGCGCAGCGCCGATTGCGTGTGGCGATGCGCGGGCGCGATCTCTCCCGGCATGATGAGCTGCAGGCCGGCGTAGAGCGTGCCGGTGATTTGCGAGCTGCCGCGAAGCCCCGGATTCTCGAGGATGAGCACGCGCCGCTCGGCCTCGCGCGCCGAGATGTGGTCCGCGGACTCGAGCACGTACGGACGCACGTCGGCATAGCGCCAGCGATACGGGACGCCGACGGGCGTCGGCTCCTTCGGCACGAGGGCCTTCAGCCGCGTCCACAGCGGCGCCATGTTGTGGGGGTCTATGCGCCGGTAGAACTGCTCGCGCTGGGCCTCGAGGTCTCGTGCGGTCATGGGTCTCTCCGTTCAGGCGGCGAGGCAGTTCTCGACGCGCCAGCCGTACAGCCATTCCAGGGAATCGTAGTAGCGCTCCGGCGTGCGGCCCTTCCAGAGGTCGTTGCGCACGAGGCGCTCGACGCCGTGGGCGTGGTAGATCCGCCCCATCTCGCGCGTCATCAGGACCACGCGCGCGGTCCGGGCGACCCGCGACCCCTGGTAGAGCTCGAAGGCCGCCGCCAAATCGCCCGCCTTCGCGCGGACGGCCTCGCCGAGCGTCACGGCATCCTCGAGCGCCATGCACGCGCCCTGTGCCAGGTATTGGAGCATGGGATGGGCCGCGTCGCCCAGCAGCGTCACGCGGCCGAAGCTCCAGCGCCCCACGGGCTCGCGGTCGGCCGTGGCCCAGCGCCGCCAGCTCTTCGGCAGCGACAGCAGCTGCCGCGGCCGCGGCCCGATGCCGTCGAAATACGACAGCACTTCCTCCTGGCTGCCGTCGGTCACGCCCCAGGCCTCGGGCTTGCGGCTGTGGAACGTGACCACGACGTTGTATTGCTCGCCGCCGCGCAACGGATAGTGCACGAGGTGGCAGTTCGGGCCGACCCAGATGCACGGCGCGTTGAGCTTGAGGTTCGCCGGGAAGTGCGGCGCATCGACCACGGCGCGATAGACCACGTGGCCGGAGACGCGCTCGCCGTCGCCGATGTACTGCTGCCGCACCGCCGACTTCACGCCGTCGCAGCCCACCAGCGCGGCGCCGCGGTGCTCGTGCCCGTGCTGGTCGATCACGACGACCTCCTCGCCCCGCTCCTCGATGCGATCCACCCGCGTGGACGTCTGCACGTCGATGCGCTCGCTACGCTGCACGCCCTCGTGGAGGGCCAGGTGCACGTCGGCACGATGGCACACGGCGTAAGGATTTCCGAAGCGGCTCCGGAAGGCCTCGCCCGTGGGCACGTTGGCGATCTCGGACTCGTCGAGCGCGTCCATCATGAGGAGCCGCTCGGTGTAGACGGCGCTCGCGCGCGCCCGCTCGCCCACGCCGAGCGCATCGAAGGCGCAGAAGGCGTTGGGGCCGAGCTGGATGCCGGCGCCGATCTCGCCGATCCGGCTCGCCTGCTCCAGCACCTTCACGGCAATGCCCTGGCGCGACAGGGCGAGCGCGGCGGCCAGGCCGCCGATGCCGCCGCCGGCGACCAGCACGGGGACGCGATTGGAAATGGCCATCGGGGATCGTTCCTCGAAGCCCCTAGATTAACCGAGCTTCGCCGGAATACCGCGGCGTTTCAGCCGTGCGAGACGACTCCGGGACCGACCCCCGAGGCGAGCATCTCCTCCCAGTCCAGCGTGGGCTCGCGGTACTGGAGCGCGTCCATGACCCAGCGCGCGTGGTCCGCTTCCTCGTGCGAGAGCGTGCGCGCGGCGGCACGCACCGCGGGATCGCGCGAGGTGCGCGTGACCCAGCGGAAGAAGCGGCGCGCGGCGAGCTCGCCCGCGAGCGCGATCTCGAGCAGCTGCCGCGCCGTGGTCACGCGGTAGAAGAGCTCGCGCGCCGGCGCCTCGGGCGAGCCTTCGTCGAGCCAGCGGTAGCGGCGCGCGTCGATGGGCGGCAGCTCGAGCCCGCGCGCGGCGCGCAGCAGCTTGCGATGGTGCTCCTGCTCCTCGCGCGCCATGTTCTCGCACAGGCCCGCGAGCACGTCGTCGCCGCGGTCGCGGAAATACGTCGTGAACTCCTCGTAGCGCTCGACCGCCTCGCGCTCGATGGCGATCGCGTGCGCGTAGAAGAGCTCCAGCGTGTCGATGGGACGCGGCATGGGAAGTCGGGCGCGGACCGGATGCCCACGATGCACCGAAGGGCGCGACAGCGTGTTGACGTCCATCATCGGCGTGCCAAAAAGCCGGAGCGGGTGATTTCGCGCAGCGCGAAGGCGGTGGGTTGACGGGTGTCATCGCGCCGCCGGGGCAAGCGCTCATAGTGGATCGCCACGATGAGGCGATTCCTGCTGCTCGCGATCCTCGCCGTTGCGGCGGTCATCTCCGGCGCGCTTGCGCAGCCCGAGGCGGGCGATTCGTTGCCGAACATCGTGCGCGAAGGCCGGCGCGTGTGGGGAGGCGACGCTGCACGGCTCGAGCAGCGGCTCGCGGCCGAGCCGGGCGATCTCGAAGCGCGCGCAAGGCTGCTCGGCTATTACGGCAGCGTCGCCGTGCGGGACATCAGCCGCCGCCGCGTGATCGAGGCGCGCCGCCGCCATATCCTGTGGATCATCGACAACCAGCCGGCCTCGATGCTCGCAAGCCTTCGCGATGCGACGATCTCGCCCACCGGGCCCTTCGCCGACAAGCCGGGCTACGAGCAAGCCAGGGCGCTCTGGCTGCGGCAGGTCGAAGCACACCCGAGCGATGCGAAAGTGCTGGCGAACGCGGCCATGTTCCTGCAGCTGCACGACAAGCCGCTCGCGGAGAGCGTGCTCGACAAGGCACGCGCCGCGCATCCCGGCGACGCGTCGTGGGATGCCCTGCGCGGCTACCTGTATGCGCTCGCGATCCTCGGCGTGGATGGCCTCAATCCCAACGGCATTCCCGTTTCGGTGAACGCCGCCGAGCAGGACGGTGCCTTCGCGCGCAAGGCGCTCAGGCAAGCGCAGGAATCACGCAGCGCCGTCCTGGCCGGAACCACCGGCGCGATCCTCGCGCAGTACGGCATGATGATCCGCGCCATGGGCCTCACGCAGCGCAGCTTCGACGTGATTGCCGAGAAACTGCTGGTGCGGGCGCAATCGCTGGACCCTGCGAGCCCGGACTGGTCAGGGGCGCTCGGACAGCTTTACGAGCTGAAGGTGCACGCCGCCGCGTCGCCCCAGGAAAGGGCGCGCTGGAGCGGCAAGGCGGTGGAGCAGATGGAGAAGGGACTGGCGCACACGACCGACCCGAAATGGCGCAAGGGGTCGCTGAGCGCTCTCTCGAAGGCCGCGTTCAATGCGGGCGCCTTCGACAAGGCGGAGAAGCACGCGAAGGAGCTGCTTGCGCTCGCCGAGGCCCATGCCGGCGATCCGAACTACGGCGATGCGGTGCACGACGGCAACGTGGTGCTCGGGCGCCTCGCGCTACGGCGCAACGACGTGCGCAAGGCGAAGGAGCACCTGGCCAGGGCGGCAGAGGGGGCGACGGAAGCCTCCGGCACGCTCTCATCATTCGGGCCCAACGTGAGCCTTGCGAACGACCTGCTCGAACGGGGCGAAAAGGACGCGGTCATCGCGTACTTCGAGGCATGCAAGAAGTTCTGGACTTATCCGCGCAACCCGCTCGATCGCTGGATCGCCGAGGTGCGCGCCGGCAAGAAGCCGAACTTCGGCGGGAACCTGAACTACTAGCCCGGCCTCCGGGCTTCCACGAAGCCTTGTCTGCCGCGGTCCCGTGCGGCACAGTGGCCGCTTCCCACGAGAAGAGGAGGCGGCTGCGATGAAGGAAGGACGGATCGCGATCTGGGTGGCGGCGCTCGTGATGGCGTGGGCCGGCACGGCGGCGCGCGCCGAAGCGGGCACCGTGCACATCGCGCAGCAGTTCGGCGTCACGTACTTGCCGCTGATGTACATGCAGCACGAGAAGCTGCTCGAGAAGCATGCGAAGCAGCAGGGGCTGGGCGAGGTGACCGTGGAATGGGTGCAGTTCGGCTCGGGCACCGGCATGAACGACGCGCTGCTCTCCGGCCATCTCGATTTCGCCTCGGGCGGGCTGGGCCCGTTCATCACGCTGTGGGCGAAGACGCACGGCAACCTCGAGGTGAGGGGCGTGTGCGCGATGAACAACATGCCGCTCTACCTCAACACGCGCGACGCGAACGTGAAGACGGTCCGCGATTTCACCGCGAACGACAGGATCGCGCTGCCCGCGATCAAGGTTTCCTTCCAGGCGGTGAACCTGCAGATGGCGGCCGCGAAGGAATTCGGGCAGGAGAGCTACGCGAAGCTCGACCCGCTCACCGTCTCGATGAAGCACCCGGACGGCATGGCGGCATTGCTCTCGGCGGGCAACGAGGTCACGGCGCATTTCACCGCGCCGCCGTTCCAGTACCAGGAGCTGGACCATCCCGGGATCCACAAGGTGCTCGATTCGTACGCCATCGCGGGCGGCCCGCACACGTTCACCGTGGTCTGGGCCTCGGGCAAGTTCCGCGAGCAGAACCCCGGCATCTACAAGGCGTTCCTCGCCGCGTTCAACGAGGCGATCGACGCGATCAACCGCGACAAGGCGAAGGCCGCCGACAACTACATCGCCTGGTCGAGCTACAAGGGCCCGCGGGACCTCGTCCTCAAGGTGCTGAACGATCCGCTGGTGACCTTTACCACGACGCCGAACCGGATCACGACCTACGCCGGGTTCATGCACGCCATCGGCGCCGTCAAGATGAAGCCCGCGTCGTGGAAGGACATGTTCTTCCCGGAGATCCACGGCCTGCCGGGAAGCTGAGCCGCGTCAGGCGGCGGCGGGAAGCCCCAGGATCGCGCGCGCCTGCGCCGGCGTGGCGGGGCTGCGGCCGTAGCGGCCGCATTCGTCCGCGATCTTGCGCACCAGCTCGGCGTTGCTCGCCGCGAGGCGGTCCGCGTCGAACTTGATGTTGTCCTCGAGGCCGGTACGGCAATGCCCGCCGGTCTCGAGGCACCATTGGTTCACTTCCCACTGGAAGCGGCCGATTCCCGCGGCAACCCACGTCGCCCGCGGCATGACCTCGGCGATCTCGCTGCGCAGGAAGTCGAAGATCGAGCGCCGCGCCGGCATCGCGTTGGGCACGCCGAGCACGAATTGCACGTGCGGCGGGTCCTTCAGCAGGCCCTTCTTCACGAGGTTCGCGGCGTTGTAGAGCATCGCGAGGTCGAACACCTCGACCTCGGGCTTGATGCCGTAGTCGAGCATCGTCTTCGCCAGCATCTCGACGAAATCCGGCGGGTTCTCGTAGATGCCGACGGGAAAATTCGTCGATCCCGTGGCAAGCGACGCCATGTCGGGCCTGAGGTGGAGCATCGCGCCGCGGGCCGCCTGGTCGCGCCCGCGCCCGCCCGTGGAGAACTGCACGATCATCCCGGGACAATGCTTGCGCACGCCTTCCTGCACGCGCGCGAACATTTCCGGATCCGACCCCGGCGACTCGTCGGGATTGCGCACGTGGACGTGCACCAGCGAGGCGCCCGCCTCGAACGCCTCGTGCGTGGATTCGACCTGCTCGGACGGCGTGACCGGGACCGCGGGGTTGTCCTTCTTGCGCGGCACGGCGCCGGTGATGGCGACGGTGATGATGACGGGTTGGCTCAAGCGCTTCCTCCTCGGCTCCATCTTAGCGCGGCGTCGCGGCGCCGCTGCTACGGCGGCACGCCCGCGCGCCGCTTGATGCCGACGCTCGTGGCGAGCCGCCCCTGCATGGCGTCGATGAAGCGGCAAAGGTAGGGGCGCGTCTCGCGCGGATCGATGACGTCCTCGACCGCGAACGCCTCGGCCGTGAGCAGGGGCGAGGCCAGCGCGCGCAGCTCCTTCTCGATCTCGGCCAGCCGCTGCTTCGGGTCCGGCGCGCCCTCGATCTCCCGCCGGAATGCCGCCGCCGCGCCGCCCTCGACCGGCAGCGATCCCCATTCCGCCGAAGGCCACGCGATCTTGAAATCGAGGCCGTTCTTGTCGGTGGCCGCCATGCCGGCCATGCCGTAGCACTTGCGGATCACGACCGTGAGCATCGGCACCGTCGCCTGCAACGCCGTGTACACCGAGCGCATGCCCTCGCGCAGCGTGGCCGCCTGCTCGGCCTGCAGGCCGACCATGAAGCCGGGCACGTCCACGAGAAAGACGATCGGGATGTGGAAGGTATCGCACAGCGTGATGAAATGCGTCTGCTTGCGCGCCGCCTTCACGTCCATGGCGCCGCCGTTGACCATCGGGTTGTTGGCGATGATGCCGACCACCTTGCCGTTCATCCGCGCGAGCGTCGTGATGAGCGCACGCCCGAACGTGGGCTGGATCTCGAACAGCGAGTCGCGGTCGGCGATCATCGCGACGACCTTGCGCATGTTGTACGGCTGCCGCCGCTCGCGCGGCACGATCGACAGCAGCGCCTCCTCGCGCCGGTTCGGATCGTCGCCGGTGTCCACGACCGGCGGCAGCTGCCACACGTTCTGCGGCATGTAGCCGAGGTAGCGCCGGATCATGGCGAAGCACTCGGCCTCGCTGCCGGCGGAATTGTCGATCGTGCCCGCCATGTCGACCGCGACGGCGGAGCCGCCGAGCGCCTCCTTGTCGATCTTCTGGCCGAGCGAGCGCTCGACCACGGGCGGCCCCGCGGCGAACACCTGGCTCGTTCCCTTCACCATCACGGACCAGTGCGCGAGGATCGCGCGCCCGGCGGGGCCGCCGGCGGCCGTGCCCATCACCGCGCACACGACCGGCACCTCGGACATCAGCTCGACCGAGCGCTCGAAGCCATGCACGCCGGGGAACACCGTGTATCCGCGGCGCATCGCGGAGGTCACCGTGCCGCCCGCGCCGTCGATCAGGTTCACCAGCGGGATGCGGTATTCGTGGGCGAGGTCCTCGACGAAGCCGCCCTGGCCGCCCTTGCGCCGGTCGCTCCCCCAGCTGGTGCCGCCGCGCACCGTGAAGTCCTCGCCGCCGACGGCCACCGGGCGTCCTTCGATCGCCGCCAGCCCCATCACGTATGGGGCGGGCACCACCTTCACGAGCTTGCCGTCCGCGTACGTCGCCTTGCCCGCGAGGCCGCCGACTTCGCGGAACGAGCCCGCGTCGCACAGCCCCTCGATGCGCTCGCGCACCGTGAGGCGGCCCTGCCCGTGGTGCTTCCCGACCGCCTCGGCGCCGCCGAGCCCGTCGGCGAACGCGCGCCGCGCGGCGATCTCCTCCGCTTCCGGCTTCCAGCTCATCGCGCGGGCGCTCTCATAGCTCGAGGACCGCGAGCACCTGGCCCTCGGCCACGGCGTCCTCGGGCTTCACGCGGATCTCGGCCACCCTGCCTTTCGCCTCGGCGAGGACGGGGATCTCCATCTTCATGGATTCCAGGATCATCAACGCGTCCTCCTCCTCTACCGGGTCGCCGGCGTTCTTGAGGATCTTCCACACCGAACCGGTGATCTCGGACCTGATTTCCTTCGTGGCCATCCGGCCTCCCTTGTTCTCGCTTCGTGTCGATCAACCGGCGCCTGCGCGCTCGTCCACGGCGGCGGCCGGATGCCGGTCGCACGCGACGATGCCTGAGCGCTCGAGCCGCGCGATCTCGTCCTCGCCCATGCCGAGCCATTCCGACAGCACGCGCCGCGTGTCCTGGCCGATGCGCCGGCCGGCGTGGCGGATCGCGCCCGGCGTGGCGGACAGCCGCGGCACCGGCGCCGCCATCGCCACCTCGCCCAGGTCGTCGTCCGGCGCGCGCGCGATGGCGCCACGGGCGGCGTAATGCGGGTCGCCGAAGATGTCGGCCATCGTGAAGACGCGCGTGGCCGGCACGCCCGCGTCGTGCAGCGTGCGCTCGAGCCCGGCGAGGTCGTGCCGCGCGGTCCATTGGCCGATGAGGTCGTCGATCTCCTCGTGGTTGCGGGAGCGCTCCACCGCGTCGCGGAAGCGCGCGTCCTGCGCGAGCTCCGGGGCGCCCATGCACGCGGTGAGCCGGCGGAAGACCGCGTCGCCCATCGCCGTGATGTGGATGAACTGCCGGTCGCGGCTGACATAGAGGTTGTTCGGCGTGCTGTCGGGCAGGCGCGAGCCGGCGCGCGCGGCGACGAGGCCGAGCTTCTCGTAGGCGGGGATGTGCGGCTCCATGAAGCTGAACGCGCACTCGTAGAGCGCGCTGTCGATGTACTGGCCGCGCCCGGTCCTGCCGCGCGCGAGCAGCGCCATCGCCGCGCCGAACGCCGCGTAGAGCCCGGTGATGTAGTCGGTGATGGAGACGGCGACGCGCGAAGGCGGCCGGTCCGGATCGCCCGTGATGTGACGCAGGCCGCTCACCGCCTCGCCGATGACGCCGTACCCCGCGCGGTCGCTGTAGGGCCCGCTCTGGCCGAAGCCGCTGATGCGCACCATGACGAGCCCGGCGTTGTCGCGGCTCAGGTCCGCATAGCCGAGGCCCCATTTCTCGAGCCCGCCCGGGCGGAAGTTCTCCACCACCACGTCGCACTTCGCCGCGATGCGGCGCGCGATGGCCTGGCCCTCGGGCTTGCGCAGGTCGAGCGCGAGCAGCGACTTGTTGCGGAAGATGCTGGCCGCGTAGAGCGACTTGCCGTGGAAGCGCTTGCCCATCGTGCGCACCGGGTCGCCCTCGGCCGGCTCGACCTTCACCACCTCGGCGCCGAAATCGGCGAGCAGCCGCCCGCAGAAGGGGCCGGCCACGGTCGATCCCATCTCGAGCACGCGGTAGCCCGCGAGCGGCCCGGCGGGCGGCTCAGGTTGCGTCATGGCGGTCATCGGCTTGGATGCCGACCATTCTGTGGCGCGGCCGCCCGCCCCGTCAACGGGAATGTTTACACGATTGTTGACAGTTTTCCGGCCCGCGATGTACGGTGGGAAATGGCCGCCGCGGCGCGCGGGCGGCGCCCTTCGCGGCAATCCCAGGCGTGAGAGACCAGCTTGCCGAAAGAACGCAACCGGCCGCGGAAGGCGGCCCGCAAGCCCGCCCGCGGCGCGCCGCGGCGCCCGACGAGCGTCGCGCACATCTTCGAGGTCCTGCGCAAGCGCATCGGCCAGCAGCAGATCCCGCCGGGCGCCAAGCTGCGCGAGACCGACCTCGCGGAGGAGTTCGGCGTGTCGCGCGCGCGGGTCCGCGATGCGCTCGCGGCGCTGGAGCAGCGCGGCCTGGTCGAGCGCATGCCCAACCGCGGCGCCGTCGTGATGCGCCTGGACCTCTCGCAGGTCTTCCACATCTACGAGCTGCGCGAGGTGCTCGAGGGCCTCGCCACGCGCCTCGCGACGCAGAACACGCCGCACGAGGCGTGGAAGGAGGATCTCGCGCGCTTCCGCGGGCCGCTGAAGGAGATGGTCGACCGCGGCGAGCTGCACGAGTACATCGAGCACTACGAGGCGCTGCGCCGCAAGATCATCGAGGCGGCGCGCAACCCGGTGCTCGCCGAGATGCTCGACATCATCTTCGAGAAGACGCAGGTGCTCATCCGCCGCATCATCATCCTGCCGGGACGCGCGGAGGTCGGCCGCACGCAGCACGTCGCGATGCTGCAGGCGATGTGCCGCGGCGATGCCGAGGAAGCCGAGGCCATCCGGCGCAACGGACTGCGCAGCGCGCGCCTCGCGCTCGAGAAATACCAGCGCTTCATCCTCTGACGCAGCGGCGATGAACGCCAACCGGACGCCCGCCATGCCCGACGACAAGCCGCAGGACCCCCTCGACGAGCGGCGCGAGCGCCTGGAGCGCGAGTTCGCCGAGCGCGAAGCGAAGGCGCTCGCGATGGGCGGCGCGCGCAAGCTCGACAAGCGCAAGGCCGCCGGCGTGCTGAACGCGCGCGAGCGCCTCGCGCGGCTCTTCGACGCGGACAGCTACATCGAGTCCGGCCTCTTCTCGACCTCCGCGAATCCGGCCGACCGCGACAAATCGCCGTGCGACGGCAAGATCGCGGGATTCGGCCGCATCGATGGGCGCATGGCCGCCGCGGTGTCGAACGACTTCACCGTCATGGGCGCCTCCAGCGGCGCCACCAACGGCCGCAAGATCGCGCACATGAAGCGCGTGGCGACCGAGCGCGGCATGCCGCTCGTCTTCCTCGGGGAATCGTCCGGCGCGCGCATGCCCGACCACATGGGCTCGCGCGGCATGGGCGCATTGCTGGGCAACGACGGGCTGCAGTACCGCCGCATGCGCGAGGTGCCGTGGGCCTCCGCCACCCTCGGCATGTCGTACGGATCGTCGTCGTGGTACGCGGTGCTCTCCGACTTCAACGTGATGCGCAAGGGAGCGGTGCTGGCGGTATCGAGCGCGCTGCTCGCCTCGCTCGCGATCCGCGAGGAAGTGGACCCGCAGGAGCTGGGAGGCTGGGAGCTGCACTCGGAAGTGACCGGGTTCGCGGACCTCGTGGTCGACACCGACGAGGAGGCGATCGACGCCGTCAAGCGCTTCCTGTCGTACCTGCCGGGCCACCACAACGAGGAGCCGCCGGTGCGCGCGGTGCCCGCCGGCTCCGGCGCGCAGATGCGCGACATCCTGCGGCTGCTGCCGCTCGCCCGCACGCAGGTCTACGACGTGCGCAAGGTCGTCCGCGCGATCGTCGACGCGGACAGCTACTTCGAGCTGAAGCCGCGCTTCGGCAAGGTCGCGACCACCGGCCTCGCGCGGCTCGGCGGGCGCACCGTGGGCGTCGTCGCGAACAACCCGCTCTACAAGGGCGCGGCGATGGACGCCGACGCGTGCGAGAAGATCACGAGCCTCATCGTGATGTGCGACTCGTTCAACATCCCCGTGGTCATGCTCGTGGACACGCCCGGCTTCGTGATCGGCACGGAGGCCGAGCGCAGGAAGGCGCCCGGCAAGATCATGAACCACATGAACGCGCTCGCGCTCACGACGATGCCGAAGCTGTCCGTCATCCTGCGCAAGAGCTACGGGCAGGCCTACCTGAACATGGGCGGCGGCCGCAATTCCGACGAGGTCGCCGCATGGCCGACCGCGGAGGTGAGCTTCATGGATCCCACGTTCGCGGTGAAGATCGTCCACGGCCTCGAAGCCGGCGATGCGGGCTACGAGCCGGCGCTGGAGGCGATGAACCGCGACAGCCAGCCGTGGGACATGGCGTCGATCCATGCGGTGCAGTCGGTGATCCGCCCCGAGGAAACGCGCGATTACCTGCTGCGCATGCTGGAGGTGCACCGCCTGCGGCTCACCGGCGGCATCGGCCAGCACCTCATGCGCGCCTGGCCCACGAGCTTCTGAGCCATGGCGCTCTTCAACAAGGTGCTGGTGGCGAATCGCGGCGCGGTGGCGGCGCGGGTGCTGCGCGCCTGCAACACGCTCGGCATCCCGTGCGTGGCCGTGTACTCGGATGCCGACCGCGGCGCGCCGTGGCTCGAGCTCGCCGGCGAGAGCGTGCACATCGGCCCCGCGCCGGCGCGCCAGAGCTACCTCGACGTCGAGACGATCCTGGAGGCGGCGCGCAGGCTGCACTGCGATGCGCTGCACCCGGGCTACGGCTTCCTTTCGGAGAACGCGCCGTTCGCGCGCCGCGTCGAGGACGCCGGCATGCGCTTCATCGGCCCGGCTCCGCGCTGGATCGACGCGATGGGGCACAAGACGCGCGCGCGCGAGATCGCCGCCGCGGAAGGACTGCCGGTCGGCAGCGGCTCCGGCGTGCTGCCGGCCGAGCGCGAGCTCGTGCTGCGCGCGGCCGAGGAGATCGGCTACCCCGTGCTGGTGAAGCCGGCCGCGGGCGGCGGCGGCATCGGCATGCTGCCGGCGCGCAATCCCGGGGAGCTCCTGTCGGCCGTCGAACGCGCGGCATCCATGGCGGAGCGCGGGTTCGCCAACCGCGAGGTCTATCTCGAGCGCCTGGTGGAAGAGCCGCGGCACGTGGAAGTGCAGCTGCTGGGCGACCGGCACGGCGCCCTCGCGCACGTCTTCGAGCGCGACTGCTCCGTGCAGCGCCGCCACCAGAAGATCATCGAGGAAGCGCCCGCCCCGCGCGTGGAGCGCGGGCGGCTGCAGCCGCTGCTCGAGCGGCTCGCCGCCACCTTCGCGCGCCTGGGCTACGACAACCTGGGCACCGTGGAGATGCTGCTCACGCCGGACGGCGAGTTCCGCTTCCTCGAGATGAACACGCGGCTGCAGGTCGAGCACGGCGTGACCGAGGAAGTCACCGGCGTGGACCTCGTCGTCGCGCAGCTGCGCTCATCGGCGGGGCTGCCGCTCGCGCAGATCCTGCCGCGCGTCCCGGCGTTGAACGGGCACGCGATCCAGGCGCGGGTCTACGCAGAGGATCCGAAACGCTTCCTGCCCTCGCCCGGCACGCTGCGCGAGTTCGCCCCGCCGTCGGCACCGGGCGTGCGCGTGGAAACGGGCTACGCCGCGGGACGCGAAGTCACGCCCCACTACGACCCGCTCCTCGCGAAGGTCATCGTGCATGCGGCCACGCGCGAGGCGGCGATCGACCGGCTGATTGCTGCGCTGCAGGTGTTCCGCATCGAAGGCGTCAAGCACAATGTACCCGCGCTCATCGCCATCCTCGATTCGCAGCCGTTCCGCGAGGGGCGCGTCCATACCGGACTCGCGACGCAGATCGTGAGCCGGGCGCCGGCGGGCGCGGTCGGTTGAGCCGCACGCGGGCGTCGACAACGAGCAGCAGCCACAACCGGAGGGGACGATGAACCGAATCACCATGATGGCGCGGATGGCCGCCGCGATCGGGCTGGCCGCGTGCACGCTCGCCGCCGCGGAGGTCGACGAGCTCAAGATGATGTCGCAGTACGGCATCGGCTACATGCAGCTCACGCTGATGAAGCACGACAAGCTGGTGGAGAAGCACCTGAAGGCGGCCGGCCTCGGCGACACGAAGGTGACCTGGTCGACGCTCGGGGCGGGCGCGGCGGCGAACGACGCGCTGCTCGCGGGCAGCCTGCACTTCGCCGCCGGCGGCACGGGCCCCGCGATCATCCTGTGGGACAAGACGACCGGCACCCCGCTCGAGGTGCGCGGCGTCTCGGCGCTCTCCTCGATGCCTTGCCTGCTGGTCTCGCGCAATCCGAAGGTGAAGACCGTCAGGGACTTCACGACCGAGGACCGCATCTCGCTCGCGGGTGCCGGCTCCTCGGTGCAGACGGTCTACCTGCAGATGGCGGTCGCGAAGGAATACGGCATCGAGAACTACAAGAAGCTCAACCCGATCTTCGTGAACCTGCCGCACCCCGAGGGCATGCGCGCGCTGCTGTCGGGCTCGGGCGGCGTCACGGCGCAGTTCACCTCGCCGCCGTTCCAGAACATCGCGCTGGAGAACCCGGCGATCCACACGGTCCTCAACTCCTACGACGTGATGGGAGGCGCGAACACCTTCCTCATGGTCTGGGCGACGGACAAGTTCCGCAAGGACAACCCGAAGACCTACAAGGCGGTGGTCGACTCGCTCAAGGAAGCGACCGACGCGATCAACGCCGACAGGAAGCGCGCCGCGGAGATCTATGTGGAGGAAGGCGGGGGCAAGGAGAAGGTGGATTTCCTCCTCAGGATCATGAACGACCCGCAGGTCCATTACACGATGGCGCCCGAGGCGATCCTTCCCTACGCGCAGTTCATGCACAAGGTCGGGACGATCAAGCACGAGCCCAAATCGTGGAAGGACCTCTTCTTCCCCGAGGTGCACGGCTTGCCGGGAAGCTGACGATGCAGGCGCAAGCCACGCAGCCGCTGCTCGCGGTCGACGGCGTCACGCTGCAATACAAGACGCGCGAGCACCTCGTCACCGCGACGTACCGGGTGAGCTTCGACGTCTTCCACTCGGACCGCTTCGTCCTGCTGGGCCCGTCGGGCTGCGGCAAGTCCACGCTCCTCAAGGCCGCCGGCGGATACCTGAACCCGGTCGAGGGCACGATCCGCCTGAAGGGCGCGGAGGTCACGCGCCCGGGGCCCGACCGCGTGATGGTCTTCCAGGAATTCGACCAGCTGCTGCCGTGGAAGACGGTGAAGCAGAACGTCTGCTTCGCGCTCGAGGCCTCCGGCCGGTTGAAGGGCCGCGAGGCCGACGAGCGCGCGATGCATTACATCGAGAAGGTGAACCTCACGCGCTTCGCCGATTCGCTGCCGCACATGCTCTCCGGCGGCATGAAGCAGCGCGTGGCGATCGCCCGCGGCATGGCGATGGAGCCCGACATCCTGCTCATGGACGAGCCGTTCGCGGCGCTCGACGCGCTCACGCGGCGCAAGATGCAGGACGAGCTGATGCAGCTCTGGCAGGACACGCGCTTCACCGTCCTCTTCGTGACGCACTCGATCCCCGAGGCCGTTCGCATCGGCAACCGCATCCTGCTGATGTCGGCCCATCCGGGGCAGGTCAAGGCGGAGCTGAACAGCGACGGGACGGACGCGGAAGATGCGACCGGCCGGCGCCTGTCCGACCGCATCCACTCGATGCTCTTCTCCGACGGCGCCACGGAACCGGAGGCGACCCATGTCTAGCCCACCCCTGCCGCGCCCCGAGTACGTGCGCGACCAGGTCGCCGAGCACGACTTCGGCGTGGTCAGGAAACCGCTGACGGCCTGGGACCGCATCTACGGCAACGCATTCGTCCGCAAGACCGCGATCCTCGTGGCGCTGGCCGCGATCTGGCAGCTCTACGCGATGCACCTGGGCAACGCGCTGCTCATGCCCACCTTCGGCGAGACGATCCGTTCGTTCTACGACCGCATCGCCGACGGCGAGCTGTTGCGCAAGTCGTGGACCTCGATCAAGGTGCTGCTGCAGGGCTATGCGCTGGGCCTCGTGCTGGCGCTCGCCATCACGATGCTCGCGATCGCCTCGCGGCTGGGCAACGACCTGCTCGAGACGCTCACGGCCATGTTCAACCCGCTGCCCGCGATCGCGCTGCTGCCGGTGGCGCTGATCTGGTTCGGGCTCGGCAACGGCAGCATCATCTTCGTGCTGGTGCACGCGGTGATGTGGCCCATCGCGCTCGCGACCCACTCGGGCTTCCTCGGCGTGTCGAACACGCTGCGCATGGTCGGGCGCAACTACGGGCTCACGGGATTCGCCTACATCCGGCGCATCCTGATCCCGGCCGCGTTCCCGAGCATCCTGTCGGGCCTCAAGATCGGCTGGGCATTCGCGTGGCGCACCTTGATCGCCGCGGAGCTCGTGTTCGGGACGACCTCGGGATCGGGCGGGCTCGGCTGGTTCATTTACGAGAACAAGAACGTGCTCGACATCCCGGCGGTGTTCGCGGGCCTGTTCACCGTGATCCTCATCGGTCTGCTGGTCGAGAACCTCATCTTCCGGACGATCGCCCTGCGCACCGTGCGGCGATGGGGAATGCACTCCTGACGGGCGCGCGGCCGGGCCTCGCGCGGCTGTCCGCGGCGCTGCTCGCGGCGCTGTGGATCGCCGAGCTGGTGCGCATCGTGCGTCCGTCCGGCGCGCTGTCGCTGGCGGCGGAAACGGCGCTCGCCGCCTTCATCGCCCTGGCGCTCCTGCGCGCGAGCGCGCACATCAGGCTGCTGTTCGTGGTCGTGGTCGGCATTTCCGCCATCCTCGCGTGGCGCGACCACGTCCCCGCGGCGCTCGCGCACGGCTTCGACCGCGCGCAGATCTTCGCGGCTTTCCTGCCTTCGGTCCTGTTCCTGCGGGCCACGGCCGAGTCGAGCCCGCGGCTCGAGCAGCTGCGCGGCGGGCTGCGGGCGCTCGATCCCGCCGCGGCGCGCAACTGGACTCTCTACGGCGCCCATGCGCTCGGCTCGGTGCTCAACGTGGGTGCCATGTCCATCGTCGCGCCCGCCGTCGCGCGGGACGCTTCCGCGGCGCAGCGCGTCGAGCTGGCCTCGAGCTCGGCGCGCGGTGTCGGCACGGCGGTCATGTGGTCGCCGTTCTTCGTCGCCATCGGCTTCACGAGCCAGCTCGTGCCCGGCGTGGCCATCTGGCAGGTCATGGCGGTGGGCGCCGGCCTCGCGCTGATCGGGCTCGCGCTCTCGCATGGGCTCTTCACGCCTTCGCTGGGCGCCGCCGCATTCGGCTCGAGCATGGCGCAGTTGCGGCCGCTGGTCGCCCCGATCTCCATCGTGATCGCCGCGGTCGTCGCCGCCTCCGCGGCCCTGCACCTGACCGGCCTCGAGGCCGTCGCGATCATGGTGCCCTTGTGTTGCGTGGCCTACCTCGCGCACCTCGGAGCGGACGCGGCGCGCGACGCCGCCAGGCGCACGCTCGCGAGCTTCGGCCGCCTCGCCGACGAGCTGCTCATCGTGGCGGGCGCCACGATCCTCGCCGCGGTCGTGGCGGCGCTGCCCTCGGCGCGGGCGATCGGCGCCGACCTCACGCCCGGCCTCATCTCGGGCTTCGCGCTCATGGCGGTCCTGGTCGCCGCGCTGGTCGCGCTCGGGCTCGCCGGCCTGCACCCGATGATCGGGGCGGGCATCCTGCTGCCCGCGATCGCCGCGGGGCCGTTCGACATCTGCCACGCGGTGCTGGTCGCGACGGCGGTGTTCGCCTGGGGGCTCAGCTCGTCCATCTCGATGTGGACCCTGCCCATCGTGGCGGCCTCCGTCAGCTTCAACGTGCCGGTGCGCGAGCTGATGTCGCGCAGGAGCCTCGCCTTCGGGCTGCTCTATGGCGTGGCCGGCGTGCTGTACCTCGGGGCGGTGAACGCGTTTTGCGCCGCGCCCTGAGGCCGATCGACGAGAGAGGACACGATGCCTGAAATCACGGGGGGCAAGGCGGTGGTCGATGCGCTCGAGGCGGAGGGCGTGCAGCACGTCTTCGGGCTCATCGGGTCGGCGGCGATGGAAGTGTTCGACGCGCTGCACGGCTCGCGCGCGATCCGCTTCGTCGGCGTTCGCGACGAGCGCAGCGGCGTGCACATGGCCGACGGCTATGCGCGCGCCTCGGGCGCGGCCGGCGTGTTCCTCGCGGGGCAGAACGGGCCGGGCGTCACGAACCTGGTGACCGGGCTCGCGCAGGCGTACGCCGCGTATTCGCCGGTCGTCGCGCTCGCCGGCTCGCTCTCGTCGGCCCACGTCTATCGCGACGCCTTCCAGGAAGTCGACCAGCAGGCGCTGTTGCGCCCCGTCACGAAGAAGACCTGGACGCTCACGCAAGCGAAGCGCATTCCGGAGATGGTGCGCGAGGCGTTCACCACCGCGCTCGCGCCGCGCCGCGGCCCGGTCGCGCTCAATTTGCCGAGGGACCTGCTGGCCGAGAGCTTCGGGGCGAGCGATGAATCCATGCCGGACGTGCGGCGCGCATCGGTGGCCGCTTGCCCGGACCCGCAGCTCGTGCGCGAGGCGGCGCGCCTCCTCGCCGGCGCGAAACGCCCGCTGATCATCGCGGGCGGCGGCGTGAAGAATGGCCGTGCGGACCGCGAGGTCGCGGCGCTCGCCGCGCGACTGCAGGCGCCGGTCGCCATGTCGCCGGGGCATGGCGACGCGCTGAGCTGCGACGATCCCCTCTACGCCGGGCAGGTGGGCCCGCGCGGCAATGCGGTCGCCTCCGCGCTCGCGCGGGAAGCCGACGTGATCCTCGCGCTCGGCACGCGCCTGGGCTTCAACACGACCTTCTACACCTACGACAACCTGAACCGCGGCGCGAAGATCATCCACGTCGAGCAGGAGCCGACGGCCGTGGGGCGCTTCTTTCCCGTGGCGCTGGCCGTCGTGGGTGATGCGCGCGCCTTCGCCGTGCAACTGCTGGAAGCGCTTGGCGATCACCAGCCCTCGCGCGAGGCGCGCGAGCATGCGGCGAGCTTCCAGGCGGCGCGCCGGCACCTGCTCGCGGAGCGCGACGCCGCGGGCGCGGCACGCGGCGATCCGATCCAGCCCGCGATGCTCTATCACGCGCTGCGACGCACGGTGCCTGCCGACGCGATCTTCACGATGGACGCGGGCACGTTATGCCTGCAAGCGACCGACCAGATGCCCTATCGGCAGCCGCCCTCGCTTTTCACCCCCCTGGACTTCGGCCTCGTGGGCTTCTCGTTCGCGGCCGGGCTCGGCGTGAAGCTCGCCTGCCCGCAGCGCACCGTGGTGAGCCTCATGGGCGACGGCGGCTTCGGCATGACGGCGAGCGAGATCGGCACCGCCGTCGCGAACCGCATCGATACCGTCTGCATCGTGATGAACAACGGCTGCTGGGGCGCGGAGAAGGCGTACCAGCGCGATTTCTTCGGCGGCCGCTACATCGGCGCCGACATCCCGAACCCGCCCTACGACAAGCTCGCGGAGCTGCATGGCGCGGCCGGCTTTCGCATCGAGCGCGCCTCGCAGCTCGAGCCCGTGCTGCGGGAGGCGTTCGCGTGCGGGCGTTGCGCGATCGTGGACGTGCAGGTCGATCCCGCGGCGTTGTACAGCTTCCGCCGCGACTCGTTCCAGCATCGCGCGAAGGCGGGCGGATAGTGGAGCGCACATTCGACTACGTCGTGGTGGGCGCCGGCTCGGCGGGTGCGGCGCTCGCGGCACGACTGACGCAGTCCGGCCGCCACCGCGTGCTGCTCCTCGAGGCGGGCGGCCGCGACGCGAACCCCTGGATCCACATTCCGCTCGGCGTGGGCAAGCTGCTCAACAACGAACGCTATGCGTGGAAGTTCGAGACCGAGCCGCAGGCGCAGCTCAACGGCCAGAAGGTGTACTGGCCGCGCGGCAAGGTGCTCGGCGGCTCGAGCGCCTTGAACGGGATGGCGTACGTGTGGGGCGAGCCCGCCGAGTACGACCGCTGGCGCGACTCGGGGCTTGCGGGCTGGGGATGGTCCGATGTGCAGCCGTACTTCCGGCGCCTCGAGGCGAACGCCCATACGCGCGAGCCGGCGCGCGGCCGCGACGGCCCCGTGCGCATCACCGACCGCAAGCTGCGCGATCGCGATGCGCTCTCCGACGGCTTCATCGCCGCGTGCCGCGAGGCCGCGATCCCGGAAACCGCCGATTACAACGTCGTGAGCTACGAAGGCGTGCGCTACCTCGAGCAGACCGCGCATGGCGGCCGGCGCTGGAGCACGGCCGTCGCGTACCTGCGCGATGCGCGGCGACGGCCCAACCTCGCGATCGAAACCGGCGCCTTCGTCTCGCGCATCCTCTTCGAGGGCAACGCCGCGAGCGGCGTGGAGTTCACGGCGCACGGCCGCCGCGAGGTCGCCCGGGCGGCCCGCGAGATCATCGTGTGCGCGGGAGCGATCCAGTCGCCGCAGCTCCTCGAGGTGTCCGGGGTCGGCGATGCGCAACGCCTGCGCGCCCTGGGCATTCCGGTGGTCGCGGAGCGGCCCGCGGTCGGCGAGAACCTCATCGACCACCTGCAGGTGCGCTGCACCTACGAATGCACCCTGCCGATCACGATCAACGACGTGATGCGCAGCCTGCGGCATCGCCTCGCGGTGGGACTGCAATACGTGCTCACCCGGCGCGGCCTCATGGCGGGCACGTCCTCGACGGCGCACGCGATCACGCGCACGTCGCGCGCGGCCGATGCGCCGGACGTGATGGTGCGCATCTACCACATCAGCGGGAAGGACCGCTATTCGCGCTCGCCGGGCGCCGGCATCGATCCCTTCTCCGGATTCTCCATCGGCGGCTTCCCGTTGCACCCGCGTTCCCGCGGCTCGATCCACGCCGTGTCGCCGGACGTGCGCACCTTTCCGCGCATCGAGCCGAATTACCTGGATGACGAGAGCGACCGTTCCACGACGGTCGCGCTGCTGGAGCTGATCCGGCGCATCGCCTCGCAGCCGGCGCTGCAGGGCCTGATCGTGCGCGAGACGCGCCCCGGCGCGGCCGTTTCGGGCGCGCAGGCGCTGATGGATTACGCGCGCACCTGCGGGCAGACGGCGTGGCACACGGTGGGTACCTGCCGCATGGGAGCTGCGAGCGATTCGGTGGTGGACGCGCGGCTGCGCGTGCACGGCGTCGCGAAGCTGCGCGTGGCGGACGCGTCCGTGATGCCGACCATCCCGTCGTCGAACACCAACGCGCCCTCGATCATGATCGGCGAGCGCGCCGCGGACTTGGTCCTCGAGGATGCGCGTTGAGAATTTGGTGGCCTGGGGCGGAATTGAGCCACCTGTTGGATTTTGAGCACGCACACATGCTCAAAATCCAAATTGGTGGCCTGGGGCGGAATTGAACCACCGACACAAGGATTTTCAGTCCTCTGCTCTACCAACTGAGCTACCAGGCCGGAAACCGGCCGGCCCGCGCAAAGCACCATCGCGGGCCGGAAAGCATGGAATTATAGCGTTTTCCGCCTGCCTTTCGCCAATCCCGTGTTGAAGTCGTCGAAGCCGGTGCGCATCGCGGCCGGCCTGCTCGTGTGCATCGCGGGCGGCGCGCTCTTCGCCGCGTTGCGCACGCCGTTGCCCTGGATGATGGGCTCCATGCTCGCGATGGCGGCCGCGCAGATGGCCGGCGCGCACCTCGAAGTCCTGCCCGGCGCGCGCGACGCCGCGATGATGGTCATCGGTGCGTCCCTGGGCCTCTACTTCACGGCACCGGTAGTGCGCGAGGTGGCGACGTACTGGCCCTGGTTCGTGGCGCTGGGCATCGCCGCCGTGGGATTCGGCACCGCGAGCGCGCTGTTGCTCGCGCGGCTTTCGGGCGCCGATCGCGCGACCGCCTATTTCGGCAGCATGCCGGGCGGCGCTTCCGAGATGGCGATGATGGGCGAGAACCATGGCGCGAAGCCCGATCGCGTGGCCTTCGCGCATTCGGTGCGCATGCTCTTCGTCGTGACGGTGTTCCCCATCGGCATCACCGTCGCGGGGTTCCACTCCACCGACGAATACCGTGCGGTGGTCATCCCGTTCGAGCCCCTGGGGCTCGCGATCCTGCTCGCCATCGCGGCGACCGTCGGCACCGTGGCGCGCAAGCTCCGGCTGCCCACGGCGTACATGATGGGCGCGCTCTTCACGAGCATCACGCTCACGGCATCGGGCGTGACGTTCTCCTCGGTGCCGAGGGAGCTCACCAACGCGGCGCAGGTGATCCTCGGTTGCGCCCTCGGCTCGCGATTCGACCGCAGCTTCCTCAGGACCGCGCCGCGCTTCGCCGCAGCGCTGATTCCCTCGATCGCGCTCATGCTCACCCTCGCCGCGCTCGTCGGCGCGGCCCTCGCGTGGAGCTCCGGCGCCTACCTGGGAAGCGGCCTGCTCGCGGCCGCGCCCGGCGGCATCGCGGAGATGTCGATCACCGCGAAGGTGCTGCAGATCGGCGTGGCCTTCGTCACCGCCGCCCACGTGGTGCGCTACCTGATCGTGGTGCTGCTGACCATCCCCGTCTTCCGGCTGATCTCCCACATCCGCGACCGCTGATAGCGTTATCATCGGCGCGATGACCGCCAGGACCCGCAAGCCGCGCCGCCGCGCGGCGGGCCTCACGCTCGCCGACGTGGCGCGCATCGCCGGGGTTTCGCCCATCACGGTATCGCGGGCGCTCAACACGCCGGCGCAACTCGCCGAGGAGACGCTCGCCAAGGTGCGCGCGGCGGTCGCTCGCACCGGCTATGTGCCGAACCTCGTGGCCGGCGGGCTCGCGTCGAACCGCAGCCGCCTCGTCGCGGCCATCGTGCCCACGATCGCGAGCCAGGTCTTCCTCGAGACCGTCGAGGCGCTCACCGCGGCGCTGGAAGCCGAGGGCTACCAGGTGATGCTGGGCCAGAGCGGTTATGGCGAGGCGCGCGAGGATGCGCTCCTCGACGCGATCATCGGCCGCCGCCCCGATGGCGTGATCCTCACCGGCGTCATGCATTCGCCCGAAGGCCGCCGACGGCTGGCCGCGGCCGGCATTCCGGTGGTGGAGACATGGGACCTCACGCCGACGCCGATCGACATGCTCGTCGGTTTCTCCCACGAGAAAGTCGGGACCGCGGTCGCGGACTTCCTGCATTACCGCGGCAGCCGGCGGCCGGCGCTGCTGCATGCGGACGACCATCGCGCGGGACTGCGGCGTCGCGCCTTCATCGAGCGCATGCACCGCCTCGGCGTGAAGTCGGTCGCGCAGGAGATCGTGGCGACGCCCACGACGCTCGGGATGGGACGGCGGGCCTTCGCGCGGCTGCGCGCGGAGCATCCGGAGATCGACGCCGTGTTCTGCAGCTCCGACATGCTCGCGCTCGGCGCGCTCACGCAGGCGCAGGCCGACGGCGTCGCCGTGCCGGGGCAGGTGCGCATCATGGGCTTCGGCGACAACGCCTTCGCCGCGGATACGTACCCCGCGCTTTCGACGGTGCGCATCGACGGCACCGCCATCGGGCGGCAGGCGGCGCGCTTCGTCATCGACTCGGCGGCGGGGCGCGAGGTCGGGCCCCGCGTCATCGACCTCGGCTTCAAGATCGTCGCCCGGCAAAGCGCCTGAGCGCGCCTTGACCAGCGCCTGATGGTAGCGCTACCATCAGGTGCTCATCCTCGCCGGAGCCGCCCGTGAAGACTTCAGCCGTCACTCCCGCCGACCTTTCCGCCTCCGTCCTGGCCGTGCCGCCGCTCGCGCGCAACGCGGACCTGTCGCTCAACCGCGAGGCGAACCGCGCGCTCATCGCGCACCTCGAGGGCGGCGGCGTGCGCACGCTGATGTACGGCGGCAACGCGAACTTCTACCACCTGCCCACTTCCGAATACGCGCGCACGCTCGACCTCGTCGCCGACGCCGCGGGCCGCGACACGTGGGTGATCCCCTCGGCCGGCGCCGATTACGGGAAGCTCATCGACCAGGCCGCCATCCTGCGCACGCGCGCGTTCCCGACGGCGATGGCGCTGCCCTTCGGCAATCCCTCCAACGACAGCGGCGTGGCCACGGCATTGCGCCGCTTCGCGGACGCCTTCGGCCAGCCCGTGATCGCGTACGTGAAGGGCCAGGGCTACATCGAGCCGCGCACGCTCGGCGCGCTCGCCCGCGACGGCGTGATCTGCGCGATCAAGTACGCGATCGTGCGCGAGGATCCCTCGAAGGATCCGTACCTCGAGCAGCTCGTGCAGCACGTGCCGAAGGAGATCGTCATCAGCGGCATCGGCGAGCGGCCGGCGATCGTGCATTGGCGGCAATTCGGGTTGCGCGCGTTCACGTCGGGATCGGTGTGCGTCGGCCCGCGCGGCTCGATGCGCATCCTCGAGCTGCTCAAGGCGGGCCGCTACGACGAGGCCGCCGCGATCCGCGAGAAGTACATCGCGCTCGAGGACCAGCGCGACAGGCTGGGCCCGATCCGCGTGCTGCACGACGCGGTGACGCTCGCCGGCATCGCGGACATGGGGCCGGTCCTGCCGATGATCGCGAACCTCGACGCGCAGGAGCGCATCCCCGTGCAGGCCGCGGCCGCCGCGCTGCTCGCCCACGACCGCGCGCTCGCCGCGCAGGCGCAACCCGCCTGAACCCATAACGACACGGAGGAGCAATGAAGATGCTGAAACGCGTGACCCTCATGCTGGCGGCCCTCGCGGCGAGCGCCGCGGCGTTCGCCGAGTGGCCCGACCATCCGATCACCATCGTCGTGCCGTTCACCGCGGGCGGCTCGTCCGACATCGTGGCTCGGACGGTGCAGCCGAAGCTCACGGCGGCGCTGGGCCAGCCGATCATCGTGGAGAACAAGCCCGGCGCGAACGGCGGCCTGGCGGCGAGCTACGTCGCCAAGGCCAAGCCCGACGGCTACACGATCCTCGTGGGCTCCATCGGCACCTACGCCATCAACCCGGTGCTCTACAAGGACCTCGCGTACGAGCCGCGACGCGATTTCGACCTCATCACCGTCGCCGTGCGCACGCCGAACGCGCTGGTGGCGACCCCGAGCTTTCCGCCGAACAACGTGAAGGAGCTCGTCGAATACTGCAAGAGGCACCCGAACGAGGTTTCCTTCGCTTCCTCGGGCACGGGCTCGTCGGACCACCTGACCGCCGCACTCTTCTGGCAGAAGACCGGCACGACGGGCATCCACGTGCCGTACAAGGGCGGCAGCGCGGCGCACACCGACATCATCAGCGGCACGTCGAACGTCTCGTTCCAGAACCTGGGCTCGATCACGAACCACGTTCGCGGCGGCCGCATGAAGCTTCTGGCCGTGACCTCGGACAAGCGCGATCCCACCTTCCCGAACGTGCCGACGATGGCCGAGGCGGGCGTGCCGGGCCTCGAGGTGTACTCGTGGCAGGCCTTCGCGGCGCCGAAGGGGCTGCCGAAGGACGTCTACGCGAAGCTGCAATCGGCTTTCGCGGGCGCGCTCAAGGATCCCGACGTGCAGAAGAAATTCACCGAGATCGGCTTCGACGTCGTCGGCAACTCGCCGGCGGAATTCGCGACTTTCCTGAACGGCGAGCTCGGCCGGTGGAAGCAGGTGGTCGACGCGGGCGGCATCAAGCAGTCCGATTGACGACGACATGACCCGGCGCAAGAAGCCCGAGGAGCTGCGCAGCCACCGCTGGTACGGGGTCAAGGACCTGCGCAGCTTCGGCCATCGCTCGCGCACGGCGCAGATGGGCTACCACCGCTCCGATTACGCGGGCAAGCCCGTCATCGCGATCATCAACACGTGGAGCGAGATCAACCCCTGCCACACGCACTTCCGCCAGCGCGCGGAAGAGGTGAAGCGCGGCATCTGGCAGGCGGGCGGCTTCCCCGTGGAGATGCCCGCGATCTCGTTGTCGGAGCCGTTCCAGAAGCCCACGACGATGCTCTATCGCAACCTCCTCGCGATGGAGACGGAGGAGCTGCTGCGCAGCTATCCGGCCGACGCATGCGTGCTCATGGGCGGCTGCGACAAGACCACGCCGGCGCTCGTGATGGGAGCGCTGTCGATGAACCTGCCGGCGATCTTCATGCCGGCGGGGCCGATGCTGCGCGGCGACTTCCGCGGCCAGTACCTCGGCAGCGGCAGCGACAGCTGGAAGTACTGGGCGGAGCTGCGCGCGGGCAACATCACCGAGCAGGACTGGCAGGGCGTGGAAGACGGCATCGCGCGCTCGCCCGGGCATTGCATGACCATGGGCACGGCGTCCACGATGACCTCCGCCATCGAGGCGCTGGGCCTCACGCTGCCGGGCGCGGCCTCGATCCCGGCACCCGACTCGCGCCACGCGCAGATGGCGACACTCACCGGCAAGCGCATCGTGGACATGGCGTGGGAGGACGTGAAGCCGCTCGACATCGCGACGGCGAAGGCCTTCGACAACGCCGTCACCACGGTGCTTGCGCTCGGCGGCTCGACCAACTCGCTGGTGCACCTCGTGGCGCTCGCGCGCCGCGCCAACGTGGCGCTCGACATCGACCGCTTCGATGCGCTCGCGCGCCGCACGCCGGTGCTCGCCAACATCCGGCCCTCGGGCAAGTACCTCATGGAGGATTTCTTCTATGCGGGCGGATTGCCGGCGCTGCTGAAGAGCCTGGGCGAGCTCATCGACGGCTCGGCACCGACCGTGAACGGCCGCACGCTGGGCGAGAACATCGCCGATGCGCGCGTGTGGAACGACGACGTGATCCGTCCGCGCGGCAACCCGCTCGTGGCGAGCGATGGGCTCGCCGTGCTCAAGGGCAACCTCGCGCCGCTGGGCGCGGTGATCAAGCCTCCCGCGATGGAAGCGCGGCTGCAGAAGCACGTCGGCCGCGCGGTGGTCTTCGCGACCTACGACGACTTGGCGCGGCGCATCGACGATCCCTCGCTCGACGTCGATGCCGACAGCGTCATCGTGCTGCAGAACGCCGGCCCGCAGGGCGCGCCCGGCATGCCCGAGTGGGGCCAGCTGCCCATCCCGCAGAAGCTGCTCAGGCAGGGCGTGCGCGACATGGTGCGCATCTCGGATGCGCGCATGAGCGGCACCAGCTACGGGGCCTGCGTGCTGCACGTGACGCCGGAAGCGTTCGTCGGCGGCCCGCTCGCGCTGGTGCGCGATGGCGACCGCATCGCGCTCGACGTGCCGGCGCGCAAGCTGGAGCTGCTCGTCGACGAGGCCGAGCTCGCACGCCGCCGCGCTGCGTGGAAGCCGCCGAAGCCGCATTTCCATCGCGGTTTCGGGACCCTGTACCTGAAGCACGTCACCCAGGCCGACAAGGGGTGCGATTTCGACTTCCTCGAGGGCGGTGCCGCCACGCCCGAGCCCGAGATCCACTAGGCCCCCGCGGATATTCCCCGGCGTGCATGCGCAGGGCGGAGGTAGGTCGAAAGGACCACCGTAGGAGGCCGCCTACTGCGCGCAGCGTCCGGTGGGCGATAAAGTCGGGATCTTCGCTCCACGCCAGACCATCGTTCCGATCGTGACGCGCGAGCCCTCACCGGAGAGGACTTGGCCGTGATGCGTCATCGCTGGCGCACCTCCATCAAGAACGCAGCCGACGAGAAGGCCCTGTTGGCCGTCGTCAACGAGTACCTCGGCGAATGGACCTGGGGCGAGATGGCGCAGCTGCCCAACGCGGCATGGCCCATGCGCATCGACAACGCGAAGAGCCTCTCGGAATGGACCTTCCGGCTGGGCGAGCTGCACCGCGAGTTCCAGGGCCGCTCCTCCGGCACCCTCGCGGGGATCGAGGAGCTGCTGCTCTTCTTCACTCACGCGTCGGTGCGCATGGCGCAGCTGGCACGGCCCAAGACGAGCACCGATACGGACGCCTAGTCAGGCCGCCAGCCGGTCGGCCACGAGTTCGAGCAGGCTGCCCATCTTCCGGTCCCAGCGATAGAACTCGCGCCCGTCGTCGAAGGAGAGGCGGCAGTTCGCGCAGCTGGTGAGCGTGAGCTCGGCGCCGGTCGCGTCGATCTGGCGCATCTTGATCGCGAGCGCCTTGCGCCGCAGTCCATCGGCGCGCGAGTTGGCGATGACGCCGCCGCCACCGCCGCAGCAGAAGCTGAGCTCGCCCGAATCCTCGCACTCCTTCAGTTGCACGCCGAGCGCCGCAAGCACGCGGCGGGGCGCGGACGAGGCGCCGCCGCGCCGAGAGAGCTGGCACGGATCGTGGAAAGCGGCGGATTTGTCGAGCGGCTCGACGCGGATGCGGCCGTTCTCGAGGTTCTCGGCGAGGAATTCCGAGATGTGCAGCACGCGGAAGGGCAGCGGACGCCCGTACGCGTTCGCGCCCTGCCAGCGCAGGGCCGTGTAGGCATGGCCGCATTCGGGCAGCACGACCACCTTCGCCTCGCACGCGATGGCGGCCTCGACGATCTTCATCGTCGTCCGGCGCTGCCATTCGACGCTGCCGGCGAGCATGCCGAAGTTCGTCGCCTCATAGCCGCTCGAGGAGATCGTCCACGCGTGGCCGGCGTGCTCGAGGATGCGCGCCGTGGCGACGAGGGACGCCGGATACTTCATGATCTCGACCGAGGAGAATGTGGCGAGCACTTCGGCCACCGGAAGGTCCAGGTGCATCGGCACGCCGTGCTCGTCCGCGAGCCACTCGAGGCGCTCGCGCAGCACTCGCGGCGTGGCCCCCAGGGGACTGCCCTCGCTCGCCGCGCGCTCGGCGCTGCCCTTCAGGTCCGGCGGAACGAAGCCCGCCTCGAACATGCCGTGGCGCGCCTGTCCCACGAGCGAAGCGATGTCGATGCCCATCGGGCAGGCCGCCGTGCAGCGTCCGCACATGGTGCACGAGTCGTACAGGAGCGGCTCCCATTCCCGCAGCTGCGCCTCGGTGATCTTCCTGCCCCGGTAAGCCCGCCTGAAGAGCTCGACCTTCCAGATCGGCGTGTACTTCGGATCGCCCGTCTCCAGGTAGAAGGGACACGCGAGCGCGCAGTTGCCACAGTGCACGCAGGATTCGAGGTAGATCGCCGTGCGGCGCCCGAAATCGCGCGCGAACGCGCCGACGGCGGCCTCGACCCGAGCATTCATGGCGTGGCTCCCTTGCGCGCGAAGGCAGCACCCGTCGTGCCGCGCGACACGAACGCGAGGAACGCATGGGCGAGCTTGCCGAACGGCAGCCATGCGACGAGCAGCTCGAACGACAGCAGGTGCAGCGCCACGACCAGGGGCCGGTCCGGGACCAGCGGATAGCGCGCGGCGAGCGGCAGGCTCAGCACCGCCATGCCGGTGACCATGGGCAGCGCCGTGAGCAGCCAGCTCAGGTAGTCGTCGAACGTGGAGAGCATCCGCAACACCGGCGACGTGAGCCTCGCCGCGATCGCGTAGCCCAGGCCGACATAGGTGAGCGCGACGCCGGCCACGAAGACGGGGCCGGGAAGCGCGGGCCACGAAATGCCCGTGAGGCGTTGCACGAAGGCGATATGGGGCACGAAGCCGAAGAAGACGATCGCGAGGCCCACGTGAAACGCATAGCCGAAGATCGTCGCCGTGAGCGCGCGGCGGCGCAGGCTCGCCGGATGCCACATGCGCCGAACGATGCCGCGCACCGCCCCCGCCGCGAGGGCCGTGCTGCGCGGCGCCGACAGGTCGCGGGACGCCGGGCGCCGCAGGATCGCGTAGGCACGCCACGCGGTCCCGAGCACGAAGAGCGAGAGCGAGATGGCGAGGCCCCAGGTGCGGACGAGATCCAGCAGCGGCATGGCGAACCTCCTGTCCATATCATCGTTCCCGCATGTTCGCGCCCCTTGATGCCGGGCAATTCCCTCCTCGGGCGCGGAAACATTTACGCCGCCGCCGTCCGCGCGCCGCGCCCATGGGGGGTTTCATGCGTGGCACGCCTGTTGCGACGGCGCCTTTCTCCAGGCAAGCGAGGAGGACCCATGAAAGGCAATCAGGGGCGCGAGGCGATCGCGGACATGGTCGACCCCGCCGAGGAGCACGCCTACTGGCGCCAGCAGCACGTGCGCGAGCCGTACTACAGGCAAGGCACCGACTTCGACCACTACGCGCACGCGTATCGCGTGGGCTACGAAGGGCGCGTCAAATACGACGGCCGGCGCTACGACGAGATCGAGCACGAGCTCGCCGCCGATTACGCGCGCTACCAGGGCAACGACATCGACTGGGACGAGGTGCGCGCCGCCTCGCGCGCGGCGTGGGAGCGCGTGGACCGGCGGATCCAGGAAGTGACGCGGAATTGAGATGGGATCCCGGGCCATCGCCGCGCTGCGGCGCCCGGGATGACGCTCACCCGCGGCGGACGACGTGGACCGTGCAGTCGGCGTTGGCGGTGACGGTGGAGGCGACCGAGCGCCACCAGGCGAACGCCATCTCGTTCGGCGCCGGCGCGCCGAGCACGATGAGGTCCACGTGATTGGCGTGCGCGAACTCGAGCAGCGCGTTCGCGGGATCCGCCGCCTCGATCACGTGCAGCGAGATGCGCTCGGGCGGGACCTCGAGCGGATCGACCCAATGCCGCAGCCGGATGCGATGCTCGCGCACGCTGTCGACCACTTCCTGGCCCACGTTCACCCCCGGACCGCCGCGAATCACCGACACGCAGATGAGGCGGTATTCGCCGGCGATGGAGAGCATGCGGCGCGTCGCGCGCTGCAGCTCCGGCTGGCGCAGGTCGTCGGGATGCATCGTGTCGACGGCGACCATGACCACGTGGGCGTCGGTCTCGGGCGCGGCGCCGCCCTGCACGCCGATCTCACGCGAGCGCCACCAGCGCACCACCTGCGATAGCATCGGCGCCGCCTTGAGCTTGGTGGCGCGGCTGGTCAGCACGACCTGCCCGGGATGGCGAAGGTCGAACGCGACGTGCGCCGCGGATTGGTAGCGCCGGTCCGCCTCGGGCTCGAGGCAGCGCAGGATCACCTCCTGCATCCACGGCGGCATCTCGTCGGCGAGCGCGCGCGGCGGGACGGGACGGCGCCACAGGCGATCGCGCGTGCCGGCGGCGGTCATCGGCACGCCGAAAGGCAGCTCGCCGGTCACGAGCTCGTACATCATGACGCCCAGGGCGAAGAGGTCGCTGCGCGGATCGCCGCGGCGCCGGCGCACCTGCTCCGGCGAGACGTACGGCGCCGAGACGGCGGCGAAGCGCCGCTCCTCGGCGATGAGGTCGGGCAGGTCGCGATGATGCGCCAGCCCGAAGTCGATCAGCACCGCATGCCCGTCGGGCCTCACCATGACGTTGTCGGGCTTGAGGTCGTGGTGCACGACGCCCTGGATGTGCACGGCGTGCAGCGCATCGGCGATGCGCGCGGCGAGCGGCGCAAGCTCCTCGACGGCCAGGCGCGGCCGCTCGCGGCGATCGAGGCTGCGGCCCGCGATGTACTCGGTGACGATGTAGGGAACCCTCGTCACGTCGCCGGCCGCCACGAAGCGCGGCGAGTACGTGTCGCGCAGGCGCTGCAGGATCATCGCTTCCGTCTCGAACGCGAGCAGCAGCTCGTTGGAATCGGCGATCCCGAAACGCGGCACCTTCATCACCATCGGCGCCGCATCGCCCTCGCGCGTGACCTCGAAGAGCTGCCCCATGGCGCCGCTGTGCACGCAGCGCACCACGCGAAAGCCGTCGATGACGGCCCCGGTCTCCAGGCGATCGACCGCAGCCACCATCAGATGCCGCGCTCCAGGCGATAGGCGAGCGCTTCGGGCAATCCGGCGGCCCTCACCTTCCTGGCCGCTTCGAGGTGATCGTAGGGCACGCGGTGGAAACGCAGCACGCGCCGCTCGAAATCCGCGATGGCATAGGCGGCGGACGGATGCCCGTCGCGCGGCTGGCCGACGGAGCCCACGATGGCCACGCACTTGCGATGCGGCCGCAGCGGCACGTCCGTGCCGGGCCGCGGCGCGAACGCGACCATGCGGTCCTGCGCGGCGGCGATGTAGAGGCGCTGCTCGTGCACGTGGCCGCAGAACGTGTAGGGCCTCGCGGCCGCATAGGCGCTGCGCTCGGCCGCGCGCGGGCTGTCGATGTAGTCCCATTCCTCGGGACGCGCCGCGGACGCGTGCACGAAGCATGCATCCTCTTCGCGCGCGAGCAGCGGCAGCTCGCGGATGAACGTTGCCTGCTCGCGCGTGAGGCGCGAGCGGGTCCACTGGATCGCGGTCGTCGCGGAATGGTTGAGATAGTCGGTCGGGCCATCGACCGCCTTGTCGTGGTTGCCCTGCACCACCACCGCCCCGCGCGATGCATGCTCCCCCACGATGTCGATGACCGCGCCGGGGTCCGCGCCGTAACCCACGAGGTCACCGAGAAAGGCGAAGCGGCCGGCGCCGCACGCGCGCGCATGCTCGAGGCAGGCCTTGAGCGCCTCCAGATTGGCGTGGATGTCCGACATGATCGCCAGCAGCAAGCAACCCTCCTCCAGCGTGCATCTTCGCGAGCGCGTCCCGGGGGCAGTATGCGTGAAATCAACCGAAGCGGCCCGCACGCGCGCACGGAACGTGCAGTGGCTGCCCATTTTCGCCGATGCGTCGCCGCGCGCAGTCAATCATCGCCCGCGGGGAACCAATGGCCACGCAGCATGACCCATTAGCTCCGGTTCGACGGCTCCCGGCGATGATGTCGTTGAACAACCACATCGTGTGGCCGCTCTTCGCGACCGGATCCAAAACGAGACTCGAGGGGACCCGTATGACTTCCATTACCAGCATGCTCAAGCGCCTGGGCCGCGATCATTTCCCGGGCTCGCGATTCAGCGAGCCCCACGCGGGCCGTGCCATTGCCGACGATCGTCTCGGAAGGCTCAGCAGCGCCTTCCAGCCGATCGTCGAGGCCACGGATGGCGGCCTCGCCGGGCATCACGCCTTCCTCCGTGCCGCGGACGCGAAAGGGCGCGCGGTCCCGCCGACCGATCTCTTCTCCAATGTCCACGACGAAGAATCGCTCGAGCGCCTCGACCGGCTGGCACGGGCATTGCACATGATCAACTATTTCCCCACGCTCGATGACCGGACGCAGCGCCTGTTCGTGACCGTCGATGCGCGGCTGATGGCGGGCGCGAGCGACGAGCATCGCGACTGTTTCGATGCGCTCCTCACATCGCTCGACGTGCCCACGAGCCGCGTCGTGGTGTCGCTGCCCGAGTCGGCCCTCGACGAGCCCGTGACGTTCGTGCGCTCCACGCTTTTCTACGGCATTCGCGGTTATCGCGTGCTCGCGACGCTGCGGCTGAACGACGCGCACGCCGACCTGGACCATGTCTTCATGGCCGACCCGCACTACGTGGCGATCGATGCGTCGCACTTTTCCGGCGCGGGCGGCAGCGCCGTCGCCCGCGAGCGGCTGCGCAAGGTCGTGCAGGCGCTGCACGGCCGCGGCATGCGCACGCTCGCCAAGCGTGTCGAGACGGCGGAGCAGGCGGCCTTCGCACGCGAAGCCGGCTTCACGCTCCTTCAGGGCCGGTACGTGGCGCCGCCCGTGGCCGAGGCTTCCCGCTCCGGTTCCGCGCGCGCCCGCCGTCCCACGCCCGTGCCGTCCTGAACCTGCGCGAGGCATGCGGCCGCGCACGCGACGCCGTCGCGGCCGAAAGGGATGCCTCGCGCGAGCAGCGCCGATTCCACGCCCGCGAGGCAGCCGAGGATCATCGCGGCATTCAGGTCGCCGAGGTGGCCGATGCGGAACGCGCGTCCCTGGAACGGGCCCAGCCCGCCCGCGAAAGCGACCTGGAAGCGCTCGCGCGCGAGGGTGCGCAGCGCCTCCACGTCGATGCCCTCGCGCGTCTCGATGGTGGTCACCG
>DASTGG010000449.1:0-5896 GCA_035719385.1 Usitatibacter sp. | reverse complement strand
ACGACGTCGTCGGGCACCGCGTTGTCGTAGATCTCGATGGCGAGGCCCCACGGCTTCATGTAGCTCACGAGCCAGTTGCGGAATCCCCAGTACATGTTGCGCGGCACCAGCGCGACGTCGCCCGGCGCGAGCGCCTGGAACACCGCCGCGGCGGCCGCCTGCCCGGAGGCGAACAGCATCGCCGCGCGCGCCCCCTCGAGCCCGGCGATCAATGCCTCGGCCTGGTCGTAGCTCGGGTTCTCGGCACGCGCGTAGACGCGCCCGCCGGGGTATTTCAGGTCGGCGCCGCGCTCGTACGTCGTCGAGGCGTGGATCGGCGGGACGATGTCTCGATAGGGCTCCGCCACGCGGCCCAGGCCCTGCGCGGCCAGCGTTTCGGGACGGAGGGGCGGCTTGGCGCTCATGGGGGCGGGTCCGGGGAAAAGGGGCCCCATATTAGCGGCCCCGCGCCCGCGCTCCGGCTTCAGGTTCCCGAAAGGGTCATGGCATACGCTGTCCGTGGAGAGGTTTGCAGGGCGAATATCACTCGGGTCTCTCCTCCGTTTGCCGAGTGGTTTCGTTGGAGGGCGCCGATAGGCGCCCTCTTTTTTTGCCTATACTGGTTGCATGAGCGCTGCCGCCGAACCACTTCGCGCCTCGACGCCGCGATGGGCCTGGCTCCCGGCACCGGGAACATGGAAGTACCACGCGCTCCTGCTCGCCCTCGGCGGGCTGGTCCTCGGGCCGCTGGGCGGGGTCACGGCCTCGTACATGAACTTCTCCCTCGGGTTCTTCATCGGCGGCCAGGTGCTCGCGGGCATCCTCGGCTCGACGGTCACGTACGGCTACGGCGCCGACGGCAAGCACGGCGCGAACTACATCCAGACCGCGGCCGCATCGGTCGCCGGCATGAGCGCGATGGGCGTGCTGATCCAGGCCATGGTGTGGATGGGCCTGCCGCAGCCGCCCGTCTGGGAGCTCGTGCTCTTCTTCCTCTGCATCGGCATGTTCGCCGCGGGCGTGGGGATGCTCTACACGCCGATCCTCGTCGATCGCATGCAGCTCACGTATCCGTCGGGGCTGGCGGTCGCGAACATCCTGCGCGCGCTCACGGACCCGGTGCTGCTGCGGCAATCGGTCAACAAGCTCGGCACCGGCATCGCCATCGGCATCGCGGGCGGCATCGCGGCGACGAAGGTCGCGATCCTCGGCGCGATCGAGCTTTCCGCATCGACGTTCGGCGCCGGCATGGTGGTCGGCGCGCGCATCGGCATTCCCGCGATCGTGGGCGGCGTGCTCGGATGGGCGCTCACGCCCTACTTCGTGTCGATCGGATGGCTCGGGCCGAACGACCCGTTCCGCAAGATCACGTTCCTCATCGCGCTCGGCACCATCATGGGCGCGGCGGTCATCGACCTCGCGCTCATCTTCTGGGAAGCGGCGCAGCGGCTGCGGGGCCGCGCGCGGCCGGCGCAGGCGACGCTCGAGGGCCGGCAGCCGGGCGAAGGCGAGGTGCGCGCCTTCGAGCAGCGCAGCGGCCCGGACGAATCGCGCGAGCCGGAGTGGCGCCGCTTCAACATGCGGCGCCTGGCGCTGTGGATCGCCGCGTGGGCGGCCGGCGTCGTGCTCACGGGCGCCGAGGTCCTGCACCAGCCGGTCGGCTTCATGGTGCTCGCCATCGTGCTCGTGTTCGTGTTCGCGATGGTGAACGGCATCTCGGTCGGCATCAGCGACAGCAACCCGATCTCGTCCGCGTTCGTGATGAGCGTCGTGATCATGGCCGCTCTCGGGCTCAAGGACCCGATCGTGGGCCTCATGGCCGGCAGCATCCTGCTCATCGGCACCAGCGTGGGCTGCGACATGCAGCAGGACCGCTCGACCGGCTGGCGCATCGGCACGAACCGCACGATCCAGTTCCGCTACCAGGTGGCCGGGATGCTGGTCGGCGCCGTGATGGCCGTGGCGTTCGCGAAGATCTTCATGGCGGCCTATCCGGTGCTGCTCCAGGACCAGACCGTCATGAGCGCCTCCGAGCAGCCCGCCAACTGGAGCTCGGCGATGACGTACAAGTTCGTGGGCATCCTGCGCAGCCTCACCGAGCCCAAGGCCTACCAGATCACGGCCATCTGGGTCGGCGTGGCCATCGGCTTCGCGATCGAGCTCGCGCGCAAGCTCATCAAGGCGAACGCGAGGTACAAGCGGTTCGTGAAAAGCGGGCGGGCCGGCTTCGCGGCCGATTTCGCGATCGACGCGTTCCTGCTGCCCTCCCCCTACGCGCTATCGTTCGGCGGCTTCGTGAACCTGCACACGTCGCTTTGGTTCGGCGGCGGCGGCGTGGTGGCGAGCGCGTTCAATTCGCTGTTCGGCCGCAAGCGGCGCGCCGCGAACGTGCCCGAGGACATGAGCTCCACGTCGCTCTTCGGCGGCGGCCTTATCGCGGGTGATGCGCTGGCCGCGCTGGGGATCGGTATTGCGGGGCTTGTGGCGACCCTCGCTTCTCGCTAGGCACGAAGGGCAGGGGGTAACCGGGCAATCGAAGGGCGCAGTGCATTTTTCGCCGCCTCACGGAATCGGGTGGAGTCGATTCCAATCTACGCCCGTGCCGGTTGGACTACTGTCCGCGCCCGTCAGGACATTTTGTAGGACTGCGCCGATTCGGCGGTCACTTCGGCAGCCACGCCTCCGTCCGCAGGCGCGCGATCACGCCCTCGGTGATGCGGTCGCAGCGCTCGCCGGCGAAGTGGAAGGCCTGGTCCAGGGCGACGTCCATGTCGCGCGACAGCGATTCCCGCAGCAGGCCGCGGGCGCGGAAGAAGCGCGTGCGCACCGTCGGCTCCGGAATGCCGAGCACGGTGGCCGTCTCCTCGACGGACATCTCCTCGACCGCGCGCAGCACGAAGACGGCGCGGAAGGCGTCGGGCAGCGCGTCGATGCGCGCCTCGACGATCTTGCGTGTCTGGGCTCGCATGGCGTCGTCCTCGGGTGTTGGGGTGGTGCTCTCGGTGGTTTCGTACACGTGTTCTCCCGCTGGCAGGTCGGCGGCGAGGGGGATGACTTCCGCCGCTCGGCGCGAGCGACGCAGCTTCGCGAGGGCTTCGTTGACGGTGATGCGGGTGAGCCAGGTCGAAAGCTTCGCGTCGCTGCGGAAGCTGCTGATGGCGCGAATCGCCTTGATGTAGGCCTCCTGCACGGCGTCTTCGGCCTCCGCGTCCTCGCGCAGGATGGCGCGCGCGGTGCGGAAGAGCGTCTGGTTGTGCCGTTTCGTGAGCAGGCGGATCGCGGCTTCGTTGCCCTCGCCTACGAGTCGTGCCAGGTCGGTATCGGAGATCCGGGGGTCGATCCTGGCGGTGCTCGGGGTGGCGGCGGTGGCAGTCATGGCTTTTCCTGTTCTATTGGCCCATTGGATGAACCGCGGGAGCGGCCCGTTCCCATTCTAGGCCGCGTCAGGTCGCAGGGCGAAACCGCCGGCGGAAGCGCTCGATGTGCCGTGCGAAGCCGTCCACGTACTCCCGGGCGACCGGCGAAAGCGGGCGCCCGGCGGGGTAGAGGGCGGCCACCTGGAACTCGATCGGCGGCTCGAAGGCCCGGGCGCACACGCCGTGCGCTGCGTACTCCGAGGCGGTGAAGGGGTCCACGATCGAGACGCCCACGCCCGCGGCTACCAGCCCGCACGCGATGCCGGAAAGCGGCGTCTCGACGCGGATGCGCCGCGTGACGCCCGCCGCGGAGAACACGTCGTCCAGCCGGAAGGTCGAGGGTGTGGTGGGGCCGATGGCCACGAACGGCTCCTCGGCGAGGTCCCGCGGGCGCAGCACGCGCCGCCGTGCCAGCCGATGGCCCTCGGGCAGCACGGCCACGTAGCGGGCCGCCGGCATCTTCTCGGCGCGCACCGCCGGGTGCTGGATGGGCGCGGCGGCGAACCCGAGGTCGCACTGGTCGCTCACCACCCAATCGAGCACCGTCACCGAGACCATCCCGAAGAGCGCGAGGTCGACGTTCGGGCGCGTGGCCAGGAACTCCCCCGTGAATCGCGGCAGCACCGTGTTGGCGAGCGCGGGCATCGCGGCGATCCGCACCACGCCCGCGCGGCGCTCGCGCAGCTCGCGCGCGGACTGCGCGATGCGCTCGAGCCCCACGTAGGAGCGCTCGACCTCGGTGAAGAGCGCGAGCGCCTCGCGCCGCGGCGCGAGCCGGTTGCCCTGCTTGTCGAAGAGCACGAGGCCGAGCGCTTCCTGCAGGTCGCGCACCAGCCGGCTCACCGCCGGCTGCGTGATGTGCATCGCCTCGGCGGCGCGCGTCGTGCTGCCGGTGAGCATCAGCGCGCGGAAGGCCTCGATCTGGCGGGGATGGAGCGGGCGGCCCATGGCGGCGAATGTATAACAATTCGGCATCAACCTAGCCCGAGAATGTATTTGACGCCCCTCGACGCGCAGGCCGAAGATCGGCTGCTCGAGGCATCGACGGAGGGGGATCGCATGGTGATGCGGGCATTGGTGGCGGCGCTGGCGCTCGCCGGCGTGGCGGGCGCGCAGGCGCAGCAGAAGACGTTCTACGTCGCGGGCTACGGCGGATCGTTCGAGCAGACGATGCGCAAGGAGATCATCCCCGCGTTCGAGAAGAAGCACGGCGTGAAGGTGGAATACATCGCCGGCAACTCCACGGACACGCTCGCGAAGCTCATCGCGCAGAAGGCCAACCAGCAGATCGACGTCGCCATCGAGGACGACGGCCCGATGTACCAGACGATCAACCTGGGCTTCTGCCAGAAGATCCAGGGGCTGCCCGCCGACGACATCTACCCCAGCGCGCGCTTCAAGGAGGACAAGGCCGTCGGCATCGGCCTCGTCGGCACGGGGATCATGTACAACACGAAATTCTTCAAGGACAAGGGCTGGGCGCCGCCCACCTCGTGGAACGACCTCAAGGACCCGAAGTACAAGGGGCTCCTGGTGATCCCGCCGATCAACAACTCGTACGGCCTCTACACGCTCGTGATGTTCGCGCGCATTAACGGCGGCGGCGAGAAGAACATCGACCCGGGATTCAGGGTGATGAAGGAGCAGGTGAACCCGAACGTGCTCGCCTACGAGCCCTCGCCCGGCAAGATGACCGAGCTCTTCCAGAGCGGGCAGGCGGCGATCGCGGTCTGGGGCACGGGGCGCGTGCACTCGTTCGCCATCACCGGCTTCCCGGTGGATTTCGTCTACCCGAAGGAAGGCGCCGTGACGCTGCTCGCTTCGGCCTGCCCGGTGGCCAAGCCCAACGCCTCGCCGCTCGCCCACGAATTCGTGCGCGAGCTCGTGCAGCCGCAGTTCCAGCAGGTGCTCGCGATCGAATACGGCTACGGCCCGGTGAACCGGAAGGCGAAGGTGGATCACGAGAAGCTCAGGATCGCGCCCATCGGGGAGCGCGCAAGCAAGCTCGTGAACATCGACTGGGACACCGCCAACGAGAAACGCGACGAGTGGACGAAGCGCTGGAACAGGGAAGTCGAACGGTGATCGCCGCCCCGGCCGCGGCAACGACGCCGCCCGGGGTGACCAGTCCATGCCCTTCCTCGTCCTCGACAAGCTGACCAAGCGCTTCGGCGACCACCTCGCCGTCGATGCGCTCTCGTTGTCGGTCGAAAAAGGCGAGTTCGTCTCGCTGCTCGGGCCCTCGGGCTGCGGCAAGACCACGACGCTGCAGATGATCGCGGGATTCGTGGACGCGACCTCGGGATCGGTGGCGCTCGAAGGCCGCGACCTGCTGTCGATCCGGCCGAACCAGCGCGGGCTCGGCATCGTCTTCCAGAGCTACGCGCTGTTCCCGCACCTCACGGCCGCGGAGAACATCGCCTTCGGCCTCGAGATGCAGCGCGTGCCGCGCGACGAACGCATCCAGCGGGTGCGCCAGGCTCTCGAGCTCGTCGGGCTGC
>DASTGG010000448.1:0-9031 GCA_035719385.1 Usitatibacter sp. | reverse complement strand
TCTCGCGCCAGCGCCTGCAGCCCTCGCTCGAGGAGACCACGCATACGCCCTGCCCGCGCTGCCACGGCACCGGCTACATCCGCGACACCGCCTCCACGGCCCTGCACGTGCTGCGCATCCTCCAGGAAGAGGCGATGAAGGAGAACACCGCGGCGATCCACGCGCAGGTCCCGGTGGACGTCGCCACGTACCTGTTGAACGAGAAGCGCACCGAGATCTTCATGATCGAGACGCGCCTCAAGGTGCGCGTGCTGCTGATTCCCAACCCGCACCTGGAGACGCCGAATTACCAGGTCGAGCGCCTGCGCCACGACGCGCCGCAGCTCGATGCGCAGACGCCGAGCTACGAGCTCGTGACCACGCCGGCCGAGGAGCCGGTGGCGCTGCCTTCCAAGGCGCAGACGGCGCCGCCGCGTCCGGAGCCGCTGGTCAAGGGCATCCGGCCCGAGCAGCCGGCGCCGATGTCGGCCGCGGCCGTGGAGCCCGTGCGGCGCACGCCCGCCGCGCCCGTGGCACGCGAGGAGTCGCGCCATGGCCTGCTCGATCGCCTTTTCGGATGGCTGCGCAAGCCGGCGGAGCCCGCGCCCGCGCCGGTGGAAACGAAGATGCCGACCCCCACGCCGGCGCTCGAGGACCGCGCCGCGCGCGAAGGCGCCCGCGGCCAGGAAGGCCGTGGACGGCGCGAGCGCGGCGAAGGCCGCGGCGAAGCGCGCGGCGAGGGTCGTCGCGGCGAACGCCGTGGCGAGGGACGTGCACCGCAGCGCGAGCGCGGCGAAGGCCGTGCGGAGCCGCGAGGCGAAGCGCGAGGCGAACGCGCACCACAGCCGCGCGAGTCGCGCCGCGGAGAGCAGCCGCCGCGTGAGCAACGCGAGCCGCGCGAGGCGCGTGAGCCGCGCGAACCGCGTGAGCCGCGTGAAGTGCGCGAGCCGCGCGAACCGCGCGAGTCGCGCGAAGGGCGTGAGCAGCGCGAGCCGCGGGAAGCTCGCGAGCCGCGTGAGCAGCGTGAGCCGCGCGAGACCCGCGAGCCTCGCGAGCCGCGGCAACCGAGAACTCCCCGCCCTGCTCCCGAAGCGGTGCAGCCGCAAGCCGAGGTGGTGAACCTCGAAGAGGCGCGCGCCGAATCGCAGGCGCAACCGGAAGAAGGCGTCCATGGCGAGGCCGGTGAAGGCGGACGCCGCCGCCGGCGTCGTGGCGGCCGCGGCCGTGGGGAGCGTGGCGAAGGCGGCGAGCGCATGGCGCGCGAAGACGCCGGCGCCGAGGCGCCGGCGACGGGCGAGCTTTTCGAGGCGCCGCCGGCCACGGGCGAGCATGCGGCAATCGCCTCCCCCGAGCCTCATGCCGCGCCGGTGCACGAGGAGCCGCGCCGCCGCGAGCGGCCCCAGCGTGCCCCGCTCGCCGAGCAGCCGCAGGGCGCGCACGAGGAAGAGCCGGCCCGGCCGCAAGCCCCACCCCCGCTGCCGCCCGCGCCGCCTGCGGCCTTCCACGCCGTCATCCAGCATGACGACACCGAGCCGGAGCCGCACCGCCCCGTGCGCCGGCGCCGGCACCACGCCGAAGGCGAGGCGGCCCCCGCCCCGGACCAACTCCAGATGGTCGAGACGCAGGTCGAGACGCCGCCGCCCGCCGTCGAGGAGGAGCCGCAGCGTCGCACCAAGCCGCGCCGCCGTCGCGGCGGGCAGGTCGAAAGCGGCCCGCTCATGATGGTGGAGACGGGCGGCAGCAACACGCCGCCGCAGGCGCCGCCCACGCCATGAGCACGGCCGCGCCGGTCGATTTCTACTTCGAGTTCTCGTCGCCGTACGGATACATCGCGAGCCAGCTCGCCGACGATTTCGAGAAGCGCATCGGCCGGCCGCTCGCCTGGCGGCCGATGCTGCTCGGCCCCGTGTTCAAGCTCACGGGCGGTGCGCCGCTCATGAGCATCCCCCTCAAGGGCGAATACTCGAAGCGCGACTTCGCGCGCTCGGCGCGGCTGCACAAGGTGCCATTCCGCTTCCCGGACAAGTTCCCGATCAACACGGTTGCGGCGTGCCGCGCCTTCTACTGGGTGAACGAACGCGATCCGGCGAAGGCCAAGGCGCTGGCCAAGGCGCTCTACCGCGCGTACTTCGCGGAGGGTCGCGACATCGGCGAGGCCGCCGCGGTCGCCGCGATCGCGGGCTCGCTCGGCATCGACGGGGCGGCGCTCGCCGCCGCGCTCGACGATCCCGCGCTCAAGGAACGCACGCGCCGCGAGGTCGATGCGGCGATCGCGAAAGGCGTCTTCGGCTCGCCGTACTTCGTGATCGACGGCGAGCCCTTCTGGGGCGTGGACCGCATGCCGATGGCCGAGGAGTGGATCAAGACGGGCGGGTGGTGAACGACACGCACGCGACGCGAACCAGGCCGCTCGTGAGAGCGGCTTTTTTCGTTCTGTTCCTCTGTTTCGCCTTCAACATGCTCGGCCGGGGCGTGGCCGACTCGTACATCGTGTTCCTGCTGCCGTTGAGCGTCGAGTTCGGCTGGTCGCGCGCGCAGGTCGCGAGCGTGTACTCGGTCTACCTCGTGGTGACCGGCCTCGCCGGGCCGATGACCGGGATGCTGTTCGACCGGTGGGGCCCGCGCATCGTCTATCCCGTGGGCGTGCTCGCGCTCGGCGTGGGCACCCTGCTCGCGGGCAGGCTCTCGCAGCTCTGGCAGTTCTACATCTGCATCGGCATCCTCGGAGGCATCGCGGTGTCGGCGCTGGGCATGATCCCCGCCTCGAGCCTCATCCGCCGCTGGTTCCGCGGCAACATGACCACCGCCATCGCGATCGCCTATGCGGGCATGGGCAGCGGCGCGCTGGTGATGGCGCCCTTCACGCAGTACCTCATCGCGACCATCGGCTGGCGCGCGACCTACCATTGGATGGGCATCGTGCTGCTCGCGCTGCTGCCGTTGGTCGTGTTCCTGCCGTGGCGACGGCTCGCGGCCGGACATCCCGACATCATGACCCGCGCGGGGAGCTCCGGTGCCGCCGCCGCCGCGCCGCGGCGCTGGTCCACGGTCCTGCGCTCGCGCGAGTACTGGTCGCTCGTGCAGGTGTTCTTCTTCACGGCGTTCGCCATGCACGGCGTCATCGTGCAGATCGTGGCGTACCTCGTGGACGCGGGGTTCCGCCCGCTCGAGGCCGCCACCGCGTTCGGCACGCAGGGACTGCTCTCGGTGGTCGGGATGATCAGCGCGGGCTGGCTGTCGGATCGCCTCGGATACCGGGCCACCGCCACGACGAGCTTCGTGCTCACCTTCACCGGCGTGGGACTGCTCATGCTGCTCGCGTTCGTGCCCACGCGCCTCGCGCTCTACGGGTTCGTCCTGGTCTTCGGCCTTTCGCAGGGCGCGCGCGGGCCGATCGTCTCGAGCATGGCCGCGAAGCTCTTCCCCGGCGCGGGCTTCGCGACCATCTTCGGCACCATCTTCGCGTGCATGTCCATCGGCTCCGGCCTCGGCTCGTACACCTCCGGACTGCTGCACGACCTCACCGGCGGCTACGTGGTGAGCTTCGTCGTGTCGATGACCTCGATCTGCCTCGCCGCCATGCCGTTCTGGACGACCGCCCTGCCCGACCGGCGCTGATCACGGCTGGCGCAGCGCCTCGAGCACGGCGCGCACGGCCTTGCGCGCATCCTCCGCCGCAGCGGCGTTGTAGCCCACGGTAGGACCCTTCGCGACGCACGGATCCGCATGCGTGAACGGCGCGCCGGTGGTGGAATTCACGACGACGCCGTCGTCGCGCTCGCGCAGCTGGCAAGCGCGCGTGGTCTGCGCCTGCTTGAGCACGGTCGGTTCCCGCAGGTCGCGCCACATGAACACGTGGTGCGCGCCCGGGTAGATCTTGATCGACACATCGGCGCCGACCATGCGCAGCCGCTTCACGTGCTCCTCGCACTGGCGCGCCGGGGCGTAGTCGTCCGCGGCGCCGTGGAAGATGCGAAGCGGCACGGGCATCACGTCCGTGTCCCACCGGTAGCGCGTGCCGCAGTTCGGGTAGAAGGCGATGTGCGCCGCGAATCGCGCCGTGCCCGTGGTGAGCAGGTCGTGCATGCGCCGCAGCGAAGCGTAGAGGGCCGCGTCCCCGCCGCGGGAGAATCCCATGAGGACGATGCGCGACGGGTCGAGGGCCGGATGCTCGCGCAGCACCCGCAGCGCCGCGTAGGCGTCCACGATCGCGTTCAGGCGCGCGAGGCGGTCCTGGTCCGCGATCGTGCCGCGGATGCCGCGCGCGCTGAAGCTGTCGATGACGAAGGAGGCGATGCCCATCGCGGCCAGCTCGTCGCGCCATTGCGTGACATACGGGAAGACCCCGGCCGACCCGTGGAGCAGGACGACGACCGGCATGCGGCCTTCGGGCTCCAGCGGCACGGTGAGCTCCCCGCCGAGGATGGCGGGAACGCCGCGGTCCATGCGGCCGGCGAGCAGGTCGGCGTCCGGGATGGTGCGCGATTCGAAGGGAATGAGCTCGATCCTGGCCTGGGCGGCCGCCGTGCCGGTGACAAGGCAAGCCATCCAGGCCGCCAGCATGCGCCACGCCATGCGCGGGCCTCCCGGAATGTCGAAACGCGCGATGCTAACCGAAACGCCCTTGCGCCGGGCTGTCGCCGGCGCCGCTCGATTCAGCGCTGCCAGCGCGTCGCGTGCCGCCGCTCGTACACGTCGGGCTCCTGCGGCTTCACGAGCAGCAGGATGATCTCCGGATGCTTCCTGCGGATGCGGCTTTCGAGCTGGTCGACGGTCGCCTGCAGCTCCGCGGCCCGCAGGCCGCGGTCGAAATCGAGGCTGAGGGCCACGACGACCTCGCGCGGCGCGAGCTGGAATGTCAGCAGGCCGTTGAAATTCGCCACGCCCTTCTCCTGCGCGGCCAGCTGCCGGATCGATTCGACCAGCTCCGGGCGCGCGCTCTCGCCGATCAGCAATTGCTTGTTCTCCCGCGCGAGGAAGGCGGCCACCACGCCGAGCAGCAGCCCGATGGCGATGGAGGCGACGCCATCCAGCACCGGCATGTCGAGGTACTGGCTGCCGGCCGTGCCCGCGAGCGCGAGCGCGAGCCCCACGAGCGCCGCGCTGTCCTCGAGGAACACGATCACGGTGGCCGGGTCCTTGGTCTCCTGCGCGGCCTGCAGGTAGCCGCGCGCGCCCTTGCGGCGGCGGAATTCGTGGAACGCCACCCACCACGAGCCGCTTTCGAACAGCACCGAGGCGCCGAGCACGACGTAGCTCCAGAGCACGCTCTCGATGGGATGCGGCGCGATGACGTGCAGGACGCCCTGGTACAGCGAGAAGCCCGCCCCCGCGGCGAAGATCACGAGCGAGACCACGAAGCTCCAGAAGTACACCTCGCGGCCGTGGCCCAGCGGGTGCGCCTCGTCTGGCGGGCGCTCCGCGCGGCGCGCGCCGTAGAGCAGCAGCACCTCGTTGGACGTATCCACCAGCGAGTGCACGGCCTCGCTCAGCATGGCGGCGCTCTGCGTGACGGAGGCCGCGACGAATTTCGTGGCGGCCACCAGGACGTTGCCGACGAGCCCCGCGTACAGGACCTTGCGCGAGCCTTCCACGCCGCTCAGCCGCGCGCTGCCCGCGGAGGGCTCAATGGCCGCCTGGCTGCACCCAGGGCGCCGGATGGACGCTGCGCGTGGCGTAATCCGCGCCGCTCAGGGCGAACAGGATGGCCAGGCCGAAGAGCGCCACGAGGGAGAAGAGGACCACCAGCACGCTGCTGCGCTTGAGGTGCATGAAGAACAGCGCGACCAGCGCCGCCTTGGTGGCGGCGATGGCGAGGCTCGCCACGGGGTTCAGCGCCCCGAGCGGGAGGTGCGCGATGCCGAAGGTCGCCGCGAGCAGGGCGAGCAGCGTGAGCCATGTGATCCAGTAGACGCGCGGCGGCGGCGGCGAGTTCATCGGTGCAGGTTCACCAGGTAGAAGAGCGGATAGAGGAAGATCCACACGGCATCCACGAAGTGCCAGTACAGGCCGAGCACGTCGATCTCGTCGGCACGCCAGTCGGGAAACGGCGGCAGGCGCAGCCGCCACGACATCCACAGCACCGCGAGCACGCCGATCGCCAGGTGCAGCGCGTGGACGCCGGTGGCCACGAAGTACAGGAAGAAGAAGAGCGCCGCCGTCGAAGCGTGGTCCTCGATCCCGAAGCGCAGGCCGGGGACGAGCTGCTCGCGCCATTCCATGCCGTACTCGATGCCCTTCACCACGAGGAAGGCGGCGCCCAGCGCGGCGGTGGCCCACAGCAGCCGCCGCACGGTCACGCGATGCGCGAGCTGCGCCCCGCGCACGGCGAGCGCCATCGTGAAGCTGCTGGTGAGCAGGATCGCCGTGTTGATCGTGCCCAGCCACTCGTGCGTGTGCGTGCTGGCGGCGGCGACGCCCTCGCCATCGTGCGTGCGCAGGTAGAGGTACGAGAGGAAGAGCGCGCCGAAGAACATGAGCTCCGTGGCGAGGAACACCCACATGCCGAGGGAGGCGGTCTGCTCGCGCCACGCGGCCGGGTCGGGCGGGCGCGCCGTGGCGCTCATGCCGCCTTCTCCTCGGGGTCGTAGGCATACGGCACCGGATCGACTTCCGGGGTCTCGACGAAGTTGTCCTTCGGCGGCGGCGAGGCCGTCTTCCACTCGAGGCCGCGCGCATTCCACGGATTCGGCGCCGCGCGCGGTCCGCGGAAGAGCGACCAGCCGAGGTACAGGAGCGGCAGCAGGTAACCCACTGCGAGCACCGAGGCGCCCGCCGACGACAGGACGTTCAGCACCTCGAAGTCCGGCGGGTACTCGTGGTAGCGGCGCGGCATCCCGAGGTAGCCGAGGATGTATTGCGGGAAGAACGTGAGGTTGAAGCCGACGAAGATCACGATCGCCCCCATGCGCCCCCAGGCCTCGTTGTACAGGCGGCCGGTGATCTTGGGCCACCAGTAATGGATGCCGCCCAGGTACGCCATCACGGAGCCCCCCACCATGATGTAGTGGAAGTGCGCGATCACGAAGTACGTGTCGGTGAGGTGCACGTCGAGCGCGATCGAGGCGAGGTACAGGCCCGTCATGCCGCCGATGGTGAACAGGCCCACGAAGCCCAGCGCGTACAGCATCGGCGCGGTGAACACGATCGAGCCCTTGTAGAGCGTGGCCGTCCAGTTGAACACCTTGATCGCCGAGGGCACCGCGACCATGAAGCTCAGCATCGAGAACACCATGCCGGCGTACATCGACTGGCCCGAGACGAACATGTGGTGGCCCCAGACGAGGAAGCCGAAGCCCGCGATGCCGAGGATCGCGTAGCACATGAAGCGGTAGCCGAAGATGGGCTTGCGCGCGAAGCACGTGATGATCTCGCTCGCCACGCCCATCGCCGGCAGCACCATGATGTACACCGCCGGATGCGAATAGAACCAGAAGAGGTGCTGGAAGAGCAGCGGGTCGCCGCCGAGCGCCGGGTCGAAGATGCCCACGTGCAGCAGGCGCTCGACCGACAGCAGCACGAGCGTCATGGCGAGCACCGGCGTGGCGAGCACCATGATGAGGCTCGTGGCGTAGTTCGCCCACACGAAGAGCGGCATGCGGAACCACGTCATGCCGGGGGCGCGCATGCGATGCACGGTGACGATGAAGTTGATCCCCGTGAGGATCGAGGAGAATCCCACGATGAAAACGCCCATCACCGCCCATACGACGTGCGTGTTCGAGAAGAGCGTCGAGAACGGCGTGTAGAAGGTCCACCCCGTGTCCACGCCGCCGGCGATGACCGCCGTGACGGTGAAGAGCCCTCCGAGCACGTAGATGTACCAGGACAGGATGTTCAGCCGCGGGAACGCGACCTCGCGCGCGCCGATCATGAGCGGCAGGAGGAAGTTTCCCAGCGTCGCGGGGATCGACGGGATGAGGAAGAACCACACCATCACTACCCCGTGGATCGTGAAGAGCTTGTTGTACGTGTCGGCGCTCACCAGGTCGCCCGGCGGCGTGACGAGCTCCAGCCGGATGATGGCCGCCGCCGCGCCGCCGATGAAGAAGAACGCCGTGATCGCGAGGGCGTAGAGGATCGCGATGCGCTTGTGGTCGCGCGTCGTGATCCAGGACCGCAACGTGTAGCCCTCCTCCAGGTAGCTGCGCGGCGCGGCGGGCGTGCTCATCGGCGCTCCCCGCCCGTGGACTTGAGGTACGCGATGATGTCGAGGATGTCGCCCTCGCTCGCCTGCCCCTGGAAGCTCGGCATGACCGGCTCGAAGCCGGCGACCACGTCGCGCTTCGGCAGCAGGATCGAGTCGCGGATGTAGGCCTCGTCGGCCACCACCGTGCGCCCGTCGGCGAGGTGCACGAGGCGCCCGTACACGCCCGCCAGGTCCGGCGCGTGCACCGTGGAGCGCGGATCGTGGCAGCCGCTGCAGCCCAGCCGCCGGAACGTAGCGAAGCCGCGCGCGGCCATGCTCTGCGCCGGCGTGCCCTTCGCGAGCCATTCCTCGAACGCCTGCGGCGCCATCACCGTCACCGTGCCGCCCATGCGCGCGTGGTCGGTGCCGCAGTATTCGCTGCAGCGCAGCTCGAACGTGCCCTCGCGCGTGGGCGTGAAGACGAGCGTCGTGTAGCGGCCGGGCACCGCGTCCTGCTTGAGGCGAAAAGCCGGCAGGAAGAAGCTGTGGATCACGTCCTCGGTCGCGATCACGAGCTTGACCGGGCGCCCGGCGGGCAGGTGCAGCTCGTCGATCTCGCGCCGCCCGTTGGCATGCTCGATCCTCCACATCCATTGCTTGCCGACCACCCATACCGGCATGGCCGACGGGTCGTCGCGATAGAAGCCGCCATACACGTGCGCCGCCCACGCGAAGAGCGCGACGAAGATCACGAGCGGCGTCACGGTCCAGGCGATCTCGAGGGCGGGATTGTTCGCCGGCGCGTTGGAGCGATCGACGTGCGTGCCGCGGCGATAGCGCACCAGGAAGACGATCGCGAGGATCGCGAGCGCCATCGTGACCGCGCCCGTCACCCCGAGCAGCGTGAAGAAGATCTCGTCGATG
>DASTGG010000447.1:0-19249 GCA_035719385.1 Usitatibacter sp. | reverse complement strand
CCCCCCGCCGTCGGGGTGCGTCCCCGGGTCATGCCGCCGCCCTCCAGTGAATCTCGAGCCACAAGTCCGCGGCCGCGGCGACCACCTCGTCCACCGCGACCCCATCGAGGCACAGGTGGTGGCCCTCCGGACAGACGCTCTTGTAGCAATTGCGGCACGGCACGTCCTTCGACAGGACGCGATGCGCCACCATCCAGGGCGTGTGCTGCGGATTGGTGAGCGCGTACAAGTCCACGACGGGCGTTCGAAGCGCCGCCGCGAGGTGCACTGCGCCCGTGTTGTTCGACAGCACCAGCGACGCCATCTCGATCGTCGCGGCGAACTCCTCGAGCGTGAGGCTGCCCGCGAGGGACCATGCGCGCGGCCCGGCCCCGCGACGCACCGCCTCGGCGAGCTCGCGCTCGCTCGCATCGCCGGTCACGACGACCTGGAAATCGAGGAGCATCGAGAGCTCGCGTGCCACTTGCGCGAACCGCTCGGGCCGCCAGCGCCGCGACGGCGCCGTGGCGCCGGGATGCACGACGATGAACGGCCGGGACGGGTCGAGGCCGCTCTCCTCGAGCTTCATGGCGGCGCGGCCGTTGCCCGCAGGGCTCACGCGAAAGGACAGGTGCTCATCCTGCGTGCGGGCCCCTACCGTGGCGACGAGGTCGAGCTGCCGCCGCACCTCGTGGCGCACGACGGGAGCGGGGTCGCTCTCGCGAACCCAGTCTGTGAGCAGGTGGTACGGATTCTCGCGGCAATGCGCGAGCCGCAGCGGAATGCCCGCGAGGTAGCACAGCATCGCGGCGGGCAGCGAGCTCTGGCTGTAGACGGTGAAGATGGCCGCCGCGTCGAAGGCGCGCCGCTGCAGCTCGTCGCGCATCTCGAGGTCGGCGAGCGGATCCATGGCCTTCTCGTGCTTCATCCACGGCGCGTCGTAGGCGATCACCTCGTCGACCTCGGGAATGCAGGCGGCCGCCTTCGCGGACGAGCGCGAGGCGAGCAGCGTGATGCGCCGGCCCGGCAGCGACTCCTTCAGCGCACGGATGGCCGGCGTGGTCATGAGGAGGTCGCCCATGTTGTCGAGGCGAACGCACAGGACGTTGCGCGCCTCCGCCCAGGTCGTCGTCATCGGGCCGTGCCCTCCACGCGCTGGCGCCCGGATTCGCAGCGCATGATGGCGGCCGCCGCCTCGAGCAGGTCGCGCGCCACGTAGTCGGGCGTGCGATGCGCACCCTTCTTCCATTCGGTCTCGCTGCCCACGTCGAGCAGGATGGCGCGGCAGCCGGCGCGGTGCCCGGCCTCGACGTCGTCCAGGATGTCGCCGATGATCCACGAGCGCGACAGGTCGATGCCGTGCTCGGCGGCCGCGGCCTGCAGCAGGCCGGGCATGGGCTTGCGGCACGTGCAGTCGAAGGCGTAGTCCGCCACCTTGCCGTCGGGATGGTGCGGGCACCAGTAGCACGCCGCGAGCCGGAAACCGTGCGCGAGGAAGAGGTCGTCCAGGTGTTCCTCGACCGCCTTCAGCGCGCCCATCGGGAAGCAGCCCAGCGCCACGCCGGGTTGGTTGCTCACCACGATGAGCTCGTAGCCGAGGCCGGACAGCAGCAACAGCGCATCCACCGCGCCGGGACGCAGCCGGATGCGGGTCCGGTCGACGTTGTACGGCACGTTCTCGATGAGCGTGCCGTCCTTGTCGAGGAACACCGCGCGCTTCATGGCCAGGACGATTCCCGCATCGGGATGACCATCACTTCGGGGATCACCGTCTCGTCGGGCATGAGCAGCACGTACTTCACCGCCTCGGCGACGTTCCTCGGGTCCTGCAGCACGCCCGGGTCGATGTCGGGAAAGCGGTCCAGCAGGAACGGCGTCTTCATGCCCCCGGGCAGCACCGCGCTCACCTTGATGCCGTGCGGCCGCAGCTCGGCATGCATCGCGTGCGAGAAGCCGAGCAGCCCCCACTTCGTCGTGTGGTAGGCCGAAGCGTTGGGCCACGCGCGCTTGGAAGCGGTCGAGGCGATGTTCACGATATGGCCGCGCCCCTGCTTCTTCATGTAGGGCACCGCCATCTTCGTGGTGACGATCGCGCCGCGCAGGTTCGTGCGCAGCACGCGATCGAAGTCCTCGATCGGAATCTCGTCGATCGGCGCGGTGATGTCGACCGCGGCATTGTTGACGAGGATGTCGAAGCGGCCGTGCCGGTCGTGCACCGCCCTGATGGCGCGCTCGACGGCCTTCTCGTCGCCCACGTCCATGATGGCCGCCTCGGCCGAGCCGCCGTCGCCGCGCAGCTTCGAGACGCACTGCTCGGCGAGCTCGCCCCGGAACTCTCCCACGAACACGTGGGCGCCCTCCTTGCAGAGCATCTCGCAGATCGCGGCTCCGAGGCCGCGTCCGCCGCCGGTCACGAGGACCGTCCTGCCGCTCAGCTTCGATGCCTGGGTAGCGGCACCGGTGGCCGCCATCGGGTCTCGCATGTTCATCGTGCACTCGCTCTCAGGTTGGGTTCCAGCTGGTTGGCCGTCCGCGGCTGGCGCGACGGCGGGTCGATGGCGCGCCGGTACGAGGTGGCGAGCCGCGAGGCGACGCGCTTCCAGGTGAACGAGCGGCGCGCGCGGGCAAGCCCCGCTTCGCCCATGCGGCGGGCGAGCTCGCGGTCCTCGTGCAGCACCGCGAGCTTCGCCGCCAAAGATTCGGGATCGTTGGGCGGCACCAGGAATCCCGTCTCGCCGTCCACGACCGTGTACTTGATGCCTCCTACCTTCGCGCCGATCACGGGACGCGCGCACGCCATCGCCTCGATGGGCGTGATGCCGAACGGCTCGTACCAGGGCGTCGTCACGAAGACGTCGCATGCGGCGTAATGCAGAGGCAGCACGTCGCGGCCGCGCCGCCCCACGAAGACCACGTCGCCGGCCACGCCGTACTCCTCGGCGATGCCCATGAGGCGCCCGATCTCCGGCGTGGCCTCGACGTCCGGCTCGTCGGTCGCGCCGCCGACCACGAAGAGCTTCGCACGGCGCCCGTGGCGGCTCTTCAGCGCCGCGAGGCCGCGGATCACGTTGTCCACGCCCTTGCGCGGCACCATGCGGCCCAGCTGCAGCACGATGAACTCGTCCTCGGGCCAGCCGAGCCGGCGTCGCGCCTCGAGCCGGTCCATCGGCGCGATCTCTTGCGGGTCGAAGCCGCACGGGACGATGTCGATGCGGTCCGGGTCGGCGTCATAAAGGTCGCACATGTCGCGCTTGTCCTGCGGGCATTCGGCGACGACGCGGTCGGCCTCCTGCAGCAGCCGCCGCTCGATCTCGAAGCGCTCGTCGGGAAAGCCGTCGGCGCCCCCCTGGTGGCGGCGGCGCACGAGGCCCAGCGCGTGGAACGTCATCACCAGCGGCACGGGCACGTGCATCGCGGCACGCAGGGCGGCCCACCCCGACATGAAGAAGTTGGCGTGCACGACGTCGTAGGATCGGCGCTCGCGCTGGAAGAAGCCCGCCATCCAGTCGCCGAAGTCGTCCATGTACTCGAGCAGCTTCTCCTTGGCGACGAAGACCTTCGGGCCCGCGGGCACGTGCACCACGCGCACGTTGGGCTGCCAGTCCACGACCTCCGGCTGCACGCAGTTGTCGCACCGCGTGAACACGTCGACGGCGTGGCCGGCGCGTGCGAGCTGGCGAGCGACGTGGGCCACGTAGATGTTCTGGCCGCCACTGTCGACGCCGCCCACCAGCGCGATCGGCGAGGCGTGTTCACTGACCAGAGCGATTTTCAGCATGAGCAAATCCCTTCGCTTGCACGAATCCGTTTCGATTGGAGGTACCGCGACCAGCCGTTGCTACCGCAGGAAAAGCGCTTTCGCGTTCTCTTCCGCTCTCTGCTTGGCGAGCGCCCGCAGGCACATCGCCACGACGCCCGAGTACGCCTCGTCGAACGGCGCGAAGGCGCCGCTCGCTCCCACCACGATGCCGTCTACCCAGACGCTTCCCCACAACGTCGTCTCGCCGTTGGCGAGGCGGTGAGGCTGCAGGGCCTGCACGGCGTGGCTGTCACGCTGGTGGCGCCACGCCACTTCGGTCTTCGCTCGCGCGAAGGCCTGGTAGTCCGCGTCCCACTTCGAGCGGTCGCCGAACGAATGCTCGTAGAGGATCGCGTCCTCGAACCGGGAATCGGCGGGCCCGAGCCCGGGGTTCATCACGACGACATGGAGGAAGCCGCTGTCGCCATGGCGCTTGTCGCGCATGGCACTCTCGATGAGGGGGCTCGCCATCCCCACCGCGCGCTCGGCGAGGGCCTGGTCCGCGTAGAAACTTTCCGGGCGTCTCTGCGCGCGCGCGACGTTCTGCGGTGCTCCGCGTCCATCCATTTCGTTTTGCGCCAAACTGATTGCGATATCTGGACTGATTGCATCGTGCGGCGCGCGTTCCATTCGCATGATGACCCGGCGATAGTCGGTGTGGAGGAACGCTCATCGCGCCGACGACCTCCGCGCCCGGGAAATGCCGGTGTCGCCCAGCAGCGATGCGATGCCCGCGAGCAGCTCGTGCGGCTCGACCGGCTTCACGAGATGGATCTGGAAGCCCGCCAGCAGCGCGCGCGTGCGGTCCTCGGGCTGCGCATGGCCGGTGAGTGCGATTGCGGGGACACGCTTGTCCAACGGTGTCTGACGTTGCGCCTCGATGCCGCGCACTTCACGCAGCAGCGCGTAACCGTCGATGTCGGGCAGGCCGATGTCGCAGACCAGCAGGTGCGGCCAGTCGCTGGCAGCCGTGGCGCGCAAGTGCTGCAGCACCTCGGTGCCGCTGCCGAAGGCGCGCACGTGCGCGCCTCGCGACGCGAGCACGGCGGTGAGGATCTCGCGCGCGTCCTCGTGGTCGTCCACCACGATGAGGCGCCGGTCGTCGAGCGACGGCATCTCCCCCTGTAGCGCGCGAGCCACGCCCGCGGGCGGCGCCTCGATGGCGCGCAACGGCAGGGCGACCGTGTAGCTCGTCCCCGGCTTCGCGTGCTGGATCGTGAAGCGGCCGCCGTGGTCCTCGACGATCTTGCGCAGCTCCGCGGGGTCGAAGGGATGAGCCGTTCCCAGCACGTTGGGCGCTTCCTGCGGCGCGACGCCGGCGGCGGCGAGCGCCAGCGGCGGCGCGTGGGTGTCGGTCACGACCAGGCGCGATTCACCGCCCGCGCGCTCCAGCCGCACCTCGATGCGCCCGCCGGCATCGCTCGCCTGCACGGCATGGGCCAGCAGGTCCCACGCCACGCGCTGCAGCGCGCCCGGGTCGCCGGTGACGCGGGCGACCTCCATGCCGAGCGTGGTGTAGAGCTGGATGCCGCGGGCGTCGATCTCCGCACGCAGCGCGTCGATGGCGCCGGCGACCAGCGCCGCGAGATTGACGGGCTGCATCGCGGCGCGCCGCTCGGCCCGCTGCAGCTCGCGCTCCTGCTGCTGCAGCGACCACATCTGCGCGTAGAAGCCGCCCTGGACGAGCAGCTCGTCGTGGCGGCCGCGCTCGACGATGCGCCCGTGCTCGAGGACGAGGATCTCGTTGGCGTCCACGACGGTCGAGAGGCGGTGGGCGATCACGAGCGTCGTGCGGCTCTTCGAGAGCTTCTGCAGCTCGTCCTGGATCGCGCGCTCGCTGCGGGTATCGAGCGCGGAGGTCGCCTCGTCGAAGATGAGGATCGGGGGGTTCCTGAGGATGGCGCGCGCGATGGCGATGCGCTGCTTCTCGCCGCCGGAGAGCTTGAGCCCGCGCTCGCCCACGAGGGTATCGTAGCCTGCCGGCAGCGACTCGATGAACTCATGCACGTTGGCCGCGCGCGCGGCGGCCACGATCTCCTCGCGCGTGGCGCCCACGCGCCCGTAAGCGATGTTGTAGGCGATCGTGTCGTTGAAGAGGCTCGTGTCCTGAGGCACCACGCCGATCGCCTCCCGCAGGCTGCGCGGTGCGATGTCGCGGATGTCCTGCCCGTTCACCGTGATGCGGCCCCCCGCCACGTCGTAGAAGCGCAGCAGCAGGCGCGCGAGCGTGGACTTGCCCGAGCCGCTGCCGCCCACGACCGCGACCGTATGGCCCGCGGGAATGTCGAAATCGACCTCGAAGAGCACCTGCCGCGCCGGCTCGTAGCCGAAGCTCACGCGCTCGAAGCGCACGTCCCCGCGCCCCACGTCAAGCGCGGGCCTGGGCTCGGACTCGTCGATCTCCGGCTTCTGCGCGAGCAGCTCGAACAGGCGCTCGGCCTTCACCAGCGCGTCGCTCGCCTCGCGGAAGACGAAGCCGAGCGAGTTCAGCGGCAGGCAGACCTGGATCACGTAGGCGTTGATCAGCACGAGGTCGCCCACGCTCATGGTGCCGCCCATGACGCCGTGGCCGGCGATCAGCATGACCGTGGCCACGCCGCCCGCGATGATCGCGCTTTGCCCCAGGTGCAGGCGCGTGAGCGCCTTCTGGTTGCCCATGCCGGCCTCGATCCAGCCCGCCATGATGTCGCGGAAACGGCGCGCCTCGAACTGCTCGTTGGCGTGGAACTTCACCGTCTCGTAGTTGAGCAGGCTGTCGACGAGCCGGCGGTTCGCATTCGAGTCGAGCTCGTTCAGCTTGCGCTGGTGCATGGAGCGCCGGCGCGTGAACACGACCGTGTACGTCACGTAGAAGACGAACGTGGCGAGCAGCACGAGCGTGAACTGCGCCGCGTACCCGGCGATCATGATGGCCATCACGCTGCCGATCTCGACCAGCGTCGGCACGATGGTGAAGAGCGCCACGCCGAGGAGGAACGCGATGCCGGTGGTGCCGCGCTCGACGTCGCGCGTGAGCGCCCCGGTCGCGCGCTGCATGTGGAACCGCGCCGACAACGCGTGCAGGTGCTCGAAGACGCGCTGCGTGAAATCCGCGACGGTGCTCTGCGCCGCGCGGGCGAAAGCGAGGTCGCGCAGCTCGGTGAACAGGGTGCTCGCGAAGCGCATCGCCGCGTAGCCCACGAGGAGCATCACCGGCAGGGTCGTGTAATCCTGCGGATGCCCCATGCCGTCGACGATGCGCTTGAGCATCATCGGCACCGCCACCGCGGCGAGCTTGGCGACCACGAGGAATGCCACGGAGAGGATGACGTGCCAACGGAAGACCCACGCCCTCGCGGCGAGGCCGAGTAGAACTTTCCTCGTGTTGGTACGACTGGATGCCATCCCCGCGGGTTGGACACCGCGCGGGCGCGGTGTTCCCGCTACGTGTCGCGCGACTCGCGCCGGGCCTCGTACGCCTTGAGGTGCGTATAGGCCATCGAGAGGATGGCGTCGTCCACGCCGTGCCGGCGCGCGCGCTCGAGCATCCAGCCCACGATGTGGTCCGCTTCGACGGGCCGGCCCGCCTCGAGATCCCGCAGCATGGACGCGCTCCACAGGCCGTTGCGGTCGGTGAGGCGCTCCCGCGCAGCCTTCATCGCGGCGGCGCGCGGCTCGCGGCCCTCGTGCCGCATGATCTCGGCGTTGGCGGCGTAGGCTCTCTCCATCGCTTCGGTCCCGCCGGGCGCGGCGTTGATCTCGCGAACGTTCGCGCGGAAGAGGCACGTGGTCGCCGCCAGCGCGCAGAGGAACACGATCTTCTCCCACAGGTCCTGCTCGACGTCTTCCGAGAGCTTCGCGTCGAGGTTCGACCGCGAGAACGCCGCGGCCATCGATTCCACCCGCGGTGAGCGGCCGCCGCCGCGCTCGCCGTACACGATGCGCTGCAGCGGGTCGCCGTGGACGATGACGCCGTCGCCGCGCAACGTGACGTTGATGTGCGCCGTGCCGCCCAGGACATTGGCGCGGCCGAAACGCGCATCGAGCGCTTCGAAATGCGCGAGGCCGTTCAACAGCGGCAGCAGCGTGCAACCGCCCTGCATGGCGGGCGCGACCGCGTCCATCGCGGAGGCGAGGTCGTACGCCTTGCACGTGAAGAGCACGAGGTCGTAACCCGGCCGGACCTCACCCGCGACTACGGTCCTTGCCGCGACGACGGCGTTGCCGAGCGGGCTCTCGATGCGCAGGCCGTCGGCGGCGATCTGCTCGCGCCGGCGCGGCCGCACGAGGAACGTGACGTCGCAGCCCGCCTGCACGAGCCGCCCGCCGAAATAGCCGCCGATGCCCCCGGCGCCCAGGACGAGGATTCTCACGGAAAATTAATGGGGTCAGACTCCATTTCGGTTAATTCAGGAACCTGAATTCCGCGAAATGGAGTCTGACCCCATTTATTTCAGCGACGCCTCGGCGAAGCCCTTGCGCTTCACCAGCGCATCGATTTCCCTGAGCGTCTCGAGCAGCTCGCGCATGTGGCCGAGCGGCCATGCGTTGGGGCCGTCGGAGAGGGCCTTGGCGGGATCGGGATGCGTCTCCATGAAGACACCCGCGACCCCCGTGGCCACCGCCGCGCGCGCGAGCACCGGCACGAACTCGCGCTGCCCGCCCGAGGAGGTGCCCTGCCCCCCGGGCAGTTGCACCGAATGCGTCGCGTCGAAGACGACGGGGCAGCCGGTCTCGCGCATGATCGCGAGCGAGCGCATGTCGGAGACGAGGTTGTTGTAGCCGAAGGACGCGCCGCGCTCGCACACCATGATGTTGTCGGCGCGGCTCGCCTCGCGTGCCTTGTCCACGACGTTCTTCATGTCGCCCGGCGCGAGGAACTGGCCTTTCTTGATGTTCACGGGCTTGCCGGCCGAGGCGACGGCATGGATGAAGTCCGTCTGCCGGCAAAGGAAGGCGGGCGTCTGCAGCACGTCCACGACCTTCGCCACGAGCGGCACTTCGTCTTCCGCGTGCACATCCGTGAGCACCGGCACGCCGAGCGTCTTCCTCACCTTGGCGAGGATCTCGAGCCCCTTCTCCATGCCGGGGCCGCGATAGGACTTGCCCGAGCTGCGGTTCGCCTTGTCGTACGACGACTTGAAGATGAACGGGATGCCCAGGGCCGCCGTCATCTCCTTCAGCTGGCCGGCCACGTCCATCTGCAATTGCTCGGACTCGACCACGCAGGGCCCGGCGATCAGGAAGAGCGGCTTGTCGAGGCCCGCTTCGAATCCACAGAGTTTCATGTGCGTCACCCCGGCGCAGGCCGGGGTCCGATTTGTTTGCTATCGATGCATTGGGCCACGGCCCGGTGCGGCAACAGCCGCGGCCGGGGTGACGAAGCTAGCTGTTGCCGCCGATCACCTTCAGCGTCGGCTCCGGCACACGCTGCCTGTGCTGCTGCAGCGCCGCCTGGATGAACGCCTTGAAGAGGGGATGTCCTTCGCGCGGCGTGGACGTGAACTCGGGGTGGAACTGCACGCCGATGAACCACGGGTGGTCCGCGAGCTCCGCGATCTCCGTGAGGTCCTCGGCCTTGGTCTTGGCGCTCACCACGAGCCCGGCGGCTTCGAGCCGCGGAACGTAGTGGTTGTTGACCTCGTAGCGGTGGCGGTGGCGCTCGGCGACCGTATCCTTGCCGTAGATGCGATGCGCGAGCGTGCCGGCCTTCACGAGCGCTGGCTGCGCCCCCAGGCGCATCGTGCCGCCGAGGTTCGATTGCGCGTCGCGGCGCTCCACCTTGCCGTCGTGGTTCTGCCACTCGGTGATCAACGCGATCACCGGATGCGGCGTGTCGGGATCGAACTCCGTGGAATTGGCGCCCTCGAGCCCGCACTTGTCGCGCGCGATCTCGATGGCGGCGATCTGCATGCCGAGGCAGATGCCGAGGTAGGGCACCTTGTTCTCGCGCGCGTACTTGACCGCCGCGATCTTGCCCTCGATCCCGCGCTTGCCGAAGCCGCCCGGGACGAGCACCGCGTCCTTGTCCTTCAGCGTCTCGATGCCGTGCGACTCGAGAAGCTCCGAGTCGACGTAGTGGATGTTGACCTTGGTGCGCGTATGGATGCCGGCGTGCAGCAGCGCCTCCGACAGCGACTTGTACGAGTCCTGCAGGTCCACGTACTTGCCGACCATGGCGATGTCCACCTCGTGCTCGGGGTTCTCGAGCGCCTGCACGATGCGGTCCCACATCGCGAGGTCCGCGGGATAGGCCGCGAGGTCGAGCTTGCGGCAGACGATCTCGTCGAGGCCCTGGCGGTGCAGCACGGACGGCAGCTTGTAGATCGAGTCCACGTCGTACGCGGAGATGACGCTGCGCACGTCCACGTTCGTGAAGAGCGCGATCTTGCGCTTCTCGTCCTCGGGCAACACCATTTCCGAGCGGCACATGACGATGTCGGGCTGGATGCCGATGCCGCGCAGCTCCTTCACCGAGTGCTGCGTGGGCTTGGTCTTGATCTCGCCGACGCTCGCCAGGTGCGGCACCAGCGTGAGGTGCATGTAGCAGGTGTTCGTGCGGCCTTCCTCGATGCCCATCTGGCGGATCGCCTCGAGGAAGGGCAGCGATTCGATGTCGCCCACGGTGCCGCCGATCTCGATGATGCCTACCTCCGCATCGCGGCACGCCGCCTTGACCGAGGCCTTGATCTCGTCCGTGATGTGCGGGATGACCTGCACCGTGCCGCCGAGGTAGTCGCCGCGCCGCTCCTTGTTGATGACGCGCTCGTAGATCTGGCCGGTGGTGAAGTTGTTGCGCTTCGACATCTTCGTCGAGATGAAGCGCTCGTAGTGTCCGAGGTCGAGGTCCGTCTCGGCGCCATCCTCGGTCACGAAGACCTCGCCGTGCTGGAAGGGCGACATGGTGCCGGGATCCACGTTGATGTACGGATCCAGCTTGACCATCGAGACCTTGATCTTGCGCGATTCGAGGATCGCGGCGAGTGAGGCGGCGGCGATGCCCTTGCCCAGGGAGGAGACCACACCCCCTGTCACGAACACGTATTTGGTCATGGGGCGACCCCGTGTTTGGAAATAGAAATTTTACAGGAAAGAATCGGCATCGGGGCGATCGTTGGAGCGGACGCGAGCGCCGCTCAACTCCAGCAGCAGGCGGGGCGATCGTTGAGCGGATTTCCCGGTCCCGGGACGCACCCCGACGCCCGCGGCACCGGGCGCCGCGCAGAGCGGGGTGCGTCCCCGGGTTCGAGTAGCATTGACGGCATGAAAGTCGCCGACAGGCATTACCGCTCCATCTGGCCGGATCCCGCGGGCGACTCGGTGCACATCATCGACCAGTCGCGCCTGCCGCACGTCTTCGAGACGCTGAGGCTCGGCTCGGCGGAGGCGGTCGCCGAGGCCATTCGCACGATGCGCGTTCGCGGGGCGCCGCTGATCGGCGTGTCGGCCGCCTACGGCATCGCGCTCGCCGCGCGCGCGGATCCCAGCGACGAAGGCCTCAAGCGCGCGGCGGCGATGCTGCGCGAGACGCGCCCCACGGCGGTGAACCTCATGTGGGCGCTGGGCCGCATGTGGAACCTGCTCGTGCCGTTGCCGCACGCCGAGCGCGCCGCCGCCGCCATGCGGGAGGCACACCGCATCGCCGACGAGGACGTCGCGCTGAACGAGGCCATCGGCCGCCACGGCCTCGCCCTCATCGAGCGCGAGCACGAGGAACTCGGGCGGCCCGTCAACATCCTGACGCACTGCAATGCGGGCTGGATCGCCACCGTGGACTGGGGCACGGTCACGGCGCCCATCTACATGGCGCACGACCGCGGCATTCCCGTGCACGTCTGGGTGGACGAGACGCGCCCCCGCAACCAGGGCCTGCTCACCGCGTGGGAGCTGGCGGGCCACGGCGTGCCGTATACGCTCGTGGCGGACAACGCCGGCGGCCACCTGATGCAGCACAAGATGGTGGACCTCGTCATGGTCGGCGCCGACCGTGTGACGCGCTGCGGCGACGTGTGCAACAAGGTGGGAACCTATCTCAAGGCGCTCGCTGCGCGCGACAACGCGGTCCCGTTCTACGCCTGCGTGCCCTCGCCCACGATCGACTGGACGATCGAGGACGGCATCGAGGAGATCCGCATCGAGGAGCGCGCCGCGGAGGAAGTGCGCAACGTGCGCGGCCTCGACGCCGAAGGCCGCTACAGCTCGGTCGCCATCGCCTCCGAGGCGGTGCCCGTGGCCAACCCCGCGTTCGACGTGACGCCCCACGACCTCGTGACGGGCATCATCACCGAGCACGGCATCGCCCGCGCCTCCGAGCGCGAGCTGCGCGCGTTCCAGCCGCGCGGCGAACGCAGCCAGGCGCGCGTCGCATGAGGGAGCCGCAGCACGAGCGCGGGTTGCGGCTGCGGCTCGTCGCCGTGGCGCGACGCCTCGTGAGCCTGGGCATCAGCCCGGCGACCTCGGGCAACGTCAGCGCGCGCGTGCCGGGCGGCTTCATCGTCACGCCCTCGGGCATCGCGTACGCGTCGCTGCATCCCGACGACCTCGTCTTCCTCGGCCCCGGCGGCGAGCGCGGCGGCGGCCAGCGCGAGCCCTCGACCGAATGGCGCATGCATCGCGACATCTACGCGGCCTTCCCGCAGGCGGGCGGCGTGGTGCACGTGCACTCGCCCTTCGCCACGACGCTCGCGTGCCTTCGCCGCCCCATCCCCGCTTTCCACTACGAGGTGGCGCTCGCCGGCGGCATGGACATCCCTTGCGCGGGCTACGCCACCTTCGGCACCCAGGAGCTCTCCGACCTCGCCATGGCCGCGCTCGCGGACCGCCGCGCCTGCCTGCTCGCCAACCATGGCGCGCTCGTCTGGGGCGAGGACCTGGAGGCCGCCGCCATGCTCGCCGAGCGGGTCGAATTCCTCGCCCGGGTCTACTGGCAGGCGCTGCAAATCGGGGAACCTGAGCTGCTGAACGCGGCCGAAATGGACCACGCCGGGGCGAAATTCGAGCGCTACGGGAAGCAGTAACGACCCGGGGACGCACCCCGGGGACGCACCCCGAGAATGACTCGCGAGGCGCGTCGGGCCCCGGGGGTGCGTCCCCGGGGTGCGTCCCCTTTGGGTTTGGGCATAATGATTGACCTTGATCATCCGGCAGCCCCAGAGCCGCCGCCGTACGGAGGAGATTCCATGCACGCGCAAGCCGCTCCGGTTCGCGGAGCCGAGGTTCCGACCCGTAACGCCCGCCTGCTGCGCTGGGTCGAGGAGGTCCGCCAGCTCACGCAGCCGGACCGCATTTACTGGTGCGACGGATCGGACGAGGAATACGACCGGCTCTGCGCCGAGCTCGTGCAAGCCGGCACCCTCCGCAAGCTCGACGAGACGCGGCGGCCGAACTCGTACCTCGCATGGTCGGATCCTTCGGACGTCGCGCGCGTCGAGGACCGAACGTTCATCTGCTCGAAGACGCAGGCCGACGCGGGCCCCACCAACAACTGGGTCGAGCCCTCCGCCATGCGCGAGACCCTGAACGGCCTCTTCAAGGGCTGCATGCGCGGCCGCACGATGTACGTGATCCCGTTCAGCATGGGCCCGCTCGGCTCGCACATCTCGCAGATCGGCGTGGAGATCTCGGACTCCGCGTACGTCGTCGCGAACATGAAGATCATGACGCGCATCGGCCGCAAGGTGCTCGACGTGCTCGGCGACGGCGACTTCGTGCCGTGCCTGCATTCGGTGGGCGTGCCGCTCGCGCCGGGCGAGAAGGACGTGCCGTGGCCGTGCAACAAGGAGCACAAGTACATCGTGCACTTCCCCGAGACCAAGGAGATCATGTCCTTCGGCTCCGGCTACGGCGGCAACGCGCTGCTCGGGAAGAAATGCCTCGCGCTGCGCATCGCCTCGGTGATGGGACGCGAGCAGGGCTGGCTCGCCGAGCACATGCTGATCCTCGGCGTGCAGTCGCCCGCGGGGCAGAAGCACTACATCACCGCCGCGTTCCCGAGCGCCTGCGGCAAGACCAACTTCGCGATGCTGATCCCGCCGGCGCAATTCAAGGGCTGGAAGGTGACGACGATCGGCGACGACATCGCGTGGATCAAGCCGCACAGCGACGGGCGCCTCTACGCGATCAACCCCGAGGCAGGCATGTTCGGCGTGGCCCCGGGCACCGGCTACGACACCAACCCGAACTGCATGGAAGCGATCAAGACGAACACCATCTTCACCAACGTGGCGCTCACGCCCGAAGGCGACGTGTGGTGGGAAGGCATGACGAAGCAGCCGCCGCCGAAGCTCACCGACTGGACGGGCAAGGAGTGGACGCCGGGTTGCGGCCGCCCCGCGGCGCACCCGAACGCGCGCTTCACGGTCGCGATGTCGCAGGTGCCTTCGCTCGACCCCGCGTGGGAAGACCCGAACGGGGTGCCCATCGACGCCTTCGTCTTCGGCGGCCGGCGCTCGAGCACCGTGCCGCTCGTGACCGAAGCCAAGGACTGGACGCAGGGCGTGTACATGGCCGCCACGCTCGGCTCCGAGACGACCGCCGCGATCACGGGGCAGGTGGGCGTGGTGCGCCGCGACCCGTTCGCGATGATCGCGTTCGTCGGCTACAACATGTCCGACTACTTCGCCCACTGGCTGAGCTTCGGCAAGCGCGACCTGAAGCTGCCGGGGATCTATCTCGTCAACTGGTTCCGCAAGGACGAGAACGGCAAGTTCATCTGGCCGGGCTACGGCGAGAACATGCGCGTGCTGAAGTGGATCGTCGAGCGCGTCGAGGGCAAGGCGGGCGCGAAATCCACGCCGCTCGGCAACGTGCCCGAATCGCTCGACATGGATGGCGTGCCTGGCTTCACCGCCGAGCGCTTCGTGGCCGCCACCGCGGTGGACAAGTCGCAATGGAGCCAGGAGATGAAGCTGCACGCCGAGCTCATCGAAGGCAAGCTGGGCGAGCGGGTGCCCGCGCCGGTGCGCAGCCGCTACGAGGAGCTGAAGGCGCAGTTCGCCTGAACGGGTCGTGCGCGAAATGATGACGGGGGCTGCGGCCCCCGTTTTCATGCGTGGGCCGGTCCGCAATAAACACGACGGGGGCCGAAGCCCCCGTCTTGGCCGAACCTAGCGGCCCTAGCGGCCGCGGCCGGGCGGGCCTCCGCCGCCCAGGCCCGGTGGCCCGCCGCCTCCGAGGCCGGGCGGGCCGCCGCCGCCCAGGCCAGGCGGTCCCGCACCTCCGAGTCCGGGCGCTCCGCCGATCCCGATGCCGGGCACGACCGGTGTCACGGCGGCCACTCCGGGAATCTGCGTGATGAAGCCATCGCTGCGTCCCTGGCGCGTGGCGCGGAACGGATTCACCGTCGGGAAATCCACCGAGCTCGTGAAGCCACCCACGTACAGCGCGCCATCGACGCCGATCGCGAGCGACGTCCCGTTGTCGTTGCCGCTGCCGCCGAGATAGCTCGAGAAATCGATGGTGCCGGCGGTGAAGCGCGTGACGAACGCATTGCTCGTGCCGAGGATCGGGGCCGTCTGGCCCGGCAAGCCGTCGACCACCGGGAAGTTGGCCGCGCGCGTGCTGCCGGTCACGAACACCGTGCCCGCGTGGTCGACCGCGACCGCGCCCATCAGGTCGTTGCCGCTGCCGCCGAGATACGACGCGAACGTGGGGTTGCCGACTGCGTCCAGGCGCACGATGTACGCGTCGAAGCCGCCGCCGAATGGCCGCGTGGATGCCGGCACGAGGCCGTTGTTTCCGATGCTGCCCCCGACCACGGCGTCGCCCGTCGAAGGATCGAACGCGACGGAATCGGCCGAGAAGGACGTGCCGCCGACGTATTCCGCGAACACGTACGAGGCGCCGTCGCCGCTCAGCTTCGCGGCGAATCCGCGCGGCTGGCCCGATGGCGGCGCGGGCGAGGCCGGCGAGCCCACGTTCACCTGCGGGAATCCCGAGAGGAAGTTCGTGCCGGCCACGATCGCCTGTCCCGAGGCGTCGACGGCGAGGTCGTTGATGCGATCGTCGCCGCTGCCGCCCACGTAGCGCACGTAGATCGACGCGAGCGTGGAAGGATCCAGCTTCGCCACGAAGCCGTCGTTGTTCACGATGCCCGGGAACGGCCCGCCGGAGCTGCCGAGGCCGTTGTTGATGCCGGGGCCCACCGTCGCAGGGAAGTCGACCGAGGCCGTGGTTCCCGCGACATACACATTGCCGGCGGCATCCAGCGCGATCGACGTGCCGTTGTCGGTGCCGCTTCCGCCGAGCAGGCGCGTGTTCGTGAGCGTGCCGTCCGGCGCGAGGACCGCGACGAACGCGTCGTTCGTGCCATCGGGCTTCAACGGAACGACCGGGAAGTCCGCCGCGCGGGTCGTGCCGACGATGAAGGCCGTCGTGGAGACCGCTCCGCCGAGGGCGATGTCGCTGCCGGTGTTGAACCCGTGGCCGCCGAAGCTCGTCTGGTATTGCAGCGTATTCGTGTGCGGGTCGAGCTTGCTCACGACGACCGCATCGACGCTGCCCGAGGCGCCGAGTTGCGTGTAGTAGAGGTTGCCCTGCGGGTCGACGCGCACGATAGTTCCACCGTCGTCGCCGCTCGAGCCCACATAGGTCGAGTAGCCGATGACGGGATCGACGGTGAGCGCGATGGCGGGATCGTACGGGCCCAGCGCGACGCGCGCCTCCGGACCTTCCGCGCCCTCGACGAGCTCGAAGCGCGCATCCACCGCGCGCCGCTGCGCGCCCTCGCCCTGGTAGGCGACCGGCGCGTGCTGCGTGAGCGTCTCGTCGCCGCGCACCAGTTGCAGGTTGCCTTGCGCGTCGAGCGCGACGCGGTCGGCGCCGCGCAGGTCGATGCGGATGTCGTTCGGATCCGCGCCGGGCGCCACCACGAGATCGTATTCGAGCGCGCCGTCACGCCCATGCAGCACCATGTCGATGCCGGGATAGACGTCGCGCATCTGCAGCTCGCCGAAATGCGGCACGTTCTCGATGCGGTTCACGTTGCCGACGTAGTGGTGGCTGCGCGTGGCGAGCGCGTGCAGCGGCTCGACCTCGGGCGCGAGATTGGCGCCGGCCAGGCGCAGGCGCACGGGCTCGCGTCCCCGGAGCGCGTCGTGCCTCGGCGTGATCGCGACCTCGCCCGATGCCAGGGCCACCGTGCCCTGCAGGCCTCGCGAGACGAACAGCACCTCGGCGGGAAACTGCCCGTCGTTGCGCTCGAACGAGATCGGGATGCCGATCAGGCCGGCATTGTGAGCATGGACCGTGCCCGAAAGCGCCGCCGCCACGAGCAGGGCGAGCTTGCGCCGGGCAAACGGGCGCGAATGCGGGAGCCGCGATGTGCGCTTCATATAACCCCCTGTTTGTTCGGGCTTGTCGATGGCGCGGCCGTCACCGCTCCCTGTCCAGTGCGCTACGCCATCGGGAAAGCATCAGCGTGAGCATGCGGTTCGTCAATACCCACTGGTGGAGCATATGACCTTGCGCATGCGCCGCCTGGCGGTCGCGCGCCAACGCGCGCACGGCGTCGATCCACTCCGCCACATCGTTCACGAGCAGCGCGGGTGTTTCGCGATAGGGCCCGACGGCCGAGGCGACGACCGGAATGCCGAGCACCCCGTATTCGAGGATCTTGAGATCGCTCTTGGCACGGTTGAACGGATGGTCCACGAGGGGTGCCACCGCGGCGTCGAGGCCGAGCGAAGCGAGCTTCGACGGATAGCGCGCGACCGGCACCATCTCGTGGAATTCCGCGGCGTAGCGCCGCAAAGACGGCGGGCACATGCCGAGGAACACCCAGTCGACCTCGCGATGCGTCTCGGCCACGACGCGCTCGAGCAGGCGCAGGTCCTCGAGGTGCTGGCGCGCGCCCGCCCACCCGATGCGCGCGCGCTCGCCATCGCGCGGCCGGTTGCGCAGCCCCGCCCACACCTCGCCGTCGATCGCGTTGGGAATGACATGCACCTCGATGCCGCGCCCGTACGCATCGGCGAGCTGCGGCGTGCTCACCACGAGGCGATGGCAACGCGATACCGCGCGCGCGATGCGCTGCGCGATGTCGGGATAGATCGTCGCGGCGTACGGGTTGCCGGGCGGCAGCTGCGTGAGCAGGTCGTCCATGCCGAGCACGCGCAATGCGTCGCCTTCGCGCGCGTATTCGTCCAGGGCGAGAAGCTGGTAGTCGTGGAAGAAGTTGTGTGCGAAGAGCGTGTGCGCGCCGAGGCGCCGCCATTCGAGCGCATTCGGCACATGGCCGCGATCGTGCGTCTCCATCATCACGATGTCGGCGAGGCCCGCGCGCTCGAGGGCCGCGCACGGCTGGCGCACGCGCACCTCGCCCGAGCCCCAGCGATCGAACGGGAACGCGCACACGCGCGTCGCTCCCGCGCGCGAGGCGAATCGCGGCGCGACGCCCAATTGCGTTGCCGTGAGCGAGAGCGACGGATGGAAATGCGCATCGCGCTCCAATGCCGCACCCCAGCGCTCGCGCATCCAGGCCACATCGGCTGGCACTTCCGTCTCCACCGCGGACGCCGGCGCGGGAGCGTTCCGGAGGGACGGGCACTGCGCGGCCACGAACGGGCGCGACAGCAGGTCGAATCCGCGCTCGCGCAACTCGAAGCCCAGATGCGCGATGTCGAAGCCTCCCGCGCGGCCGAGATGCGCGAGCACGCCGGGCGCGTTCACGGCATCGCGCCGCCACACCGAAAGATGCGGCGACAGGCCGGAGACTTCACGCGGGTTTCCATAAAGCGCGGAAAGCGAGTCGTTGCCGGCCGCGAGCGGCGCGGGCCCGCAGACCGACCACGCACCGCCGCCCAGCACCTGCGCGCCCGCGATGCGTTCGCCATTCGCGCCGGCGAGATCGGGCGCGATGCCCGCCGTGAAGGGGCCCGCGATGCCCTGCTCGAGACGCTCGAGCCATCCGGGCGTGAACGCGCGGCAGCGCGCATCGACCACGGCGACCCATGCGCCGTGCGCGCGACGCAACGCTTCCGCGAGCGCCTCGCCGCCGCGGATCGAAAGGGCGTGCAGGCGGGCGCTCGCCCCGTGCCGCTGCAGCACGTTCAGCAGCTCCGCCGCGCGATCGGCCGGAAGGTCCACGATGAGCTGGCCCATGCGCCGTCCCACGCTTTGCAGCAACGGCGCCAGGCAGGCGACCGCGTCCGGCGCGGACCCGTCGCAGCGCAGGAAGAACGTGATCGGGACGTCCGTGGGCGGCTGGTAGGTCCACATGGCCGGCGTGCCGGCCGCGGCGGCGAGCCGCATGGGCTGCACGCCGGGGCGCCGCAGCGCCTGCGTGACGCACTCGTTCATCCGGCGGCGGAACTCGGCGCTTTCGAGCTGCGCGAGATTCGTGTCGAGCCGATGCACGAGCACGCCGTCCGCGTGCGCCACCAGCCCGGGATCGTCGAGCGCGGCCAGCCGCAGCGCGAATTCGACCACGCCCAGCCATCCCGGCTCGCGCAGGCCGCCCATGCCCAGGCAGCGCTCGCGGCGGATCGCGCACAG
>DASTGG010000446.1:0-10804 GCA_035719385.1 Usitatibacter sp. | reverse complement strand
GGAACTGGGAGTAGCGGCATCGGGGCCCGGCCGTCGCCGGGACGACGCATGATCGGGCCCCGGCCTTCGCCGGGGCGACGCATGATCGGGCCCCGGCCTTCGCCGGGGCGACGCATGATCGGGCCCCGGCCTTCGCGGGGGCGACGCATGATCGGGCCCCGGCCTTCGCCGGGGCGCCCCCGCTCTGCGAGACGCGGGGGCGGCTTCACCCTCATCGAGGTGCTGGTGGTCGTGGCGATCGCGGGCGTGATCGTGGCCGTCGCCGCGGTGAACCTCTTTCCGAGCGACGTGCAGATCGCGCGGCGCGAGGCGGCGGAGGTCGCGCTCGCGGTGGAGCACGCGCGTGACGCGGCGTGGTTCGGTGGGCGCCCGACCGCCGTCACGCTGGCCGACGGGCGGCTGCGCGAATGGCGGCTGGCCGGCGACGCGTGGACCGCTGCGGCGAATGCCCGGGCGCTGCCGGGCGATCTCCGGGTGACCGCCGTCCACGTCGATGGCCAGGCAGTCGACCCGCGCGAACGCCTTCTCTTCCTGCCCGACGGGCTCGGCGTGCCCTTCCGCATCGCGCTCGACATCCGCGGCCTGCCGTGGGCCGTCGAAGGCGATGCCGCCGGCGCGGTGACGCTGCAGGAGGGCCGATGAGGACGGCGCGGCCTCGTCTCCAGCGCCCGGGAGGCGGGCGCGGGTTCACCCTGATCGAGATCCTGGTCGCCGTGGCGATCCTCGCGGTCGCGCTGGCCGCGACGACACGCGCGGCGAGCGTGGCCACCGACGGCGCGCTCGAGACGCGCCAGCGCCTGCTCGCCACGTGGGCGGCGCAGAACCGCGTGGCCGAGCTGCGTGCGCGCCGCGTGTTCCCCCCGGTGGCCGCGAGCAAGCTCGACGCGCAGCAGGCCGGCCTCTCGCTCGTGCTCGACGAGAACGTGGTGGAAACGCCGAACCCGACGATCCGCCGCGTCGACCTCGCGGTATCCGATGCGCGCAATCCCGATCGCGTCCTGGCGCGGCTGACGGCCTATGTGGCGAAATGAAATCGCGCCCCGGCGCCCGCGCTGCGCGAAACGCGGCGGCGGATTCACCCTCATCGAATTGCTGGTGGCGCTCGCGATCTTCGCGCTGATGAGCGGCTTCGCGTACCGGGCGCTCGACACGATGCTGCAGAGCCGGCAGGCGCTCGAGAAGGAATCGCGCAAGTGGCGCGACGTCACGCTCTTCGTGGGCCGCGTCGAGCGCGACCTCGCCGCGGTGCTCGCGCGGCGGCGCGCGACTTCGGCCTCGGGCACGCCGCTCGCGCCGGTATCCTCGACGGTCGATGCGGGCGCCGCCGGCGTCGGCCTCGCGATCACGCGCTCGGGCAGCCCGCTGCAGGAGAACGCGCTCGCCGCGCCGCAGCGCATCGCCTATCGCCTCGACCAGTCGCAGGTCGTGCGCCTCGCGTGGACCAGCGTCGATGCGGCGCCGCGCGACGAGCCGGCGGCCGTGCCGGTGCTGCACGACGTGCGCGCGCTGGAGTTCCGCTTCCTCGACCCGCGCGGCGAATGGCGCGCGACGTGGGGCCTGCCCGGCAGCGGCGAGACCGCGCCGGCCGCCGTCGAGATGCGCCTCGAGCTCGCGAGCGGCGAGCGCATCGTGCGGCTCGTGGACCTGCCGCAGACGACGCCATGAGGCGCGAGCGCGGCGTGGCGGCGATCACGGCGATCCTCATCGTCGCCGTCGCGGCTTCCGCCGCCGCCGTGATGCTGTCGCAGCAATCGGCGATGCTCGACCAGTCGATGCTCGTCGTGTCGCGCGCGCAGGCCGACCTGTACGCGCAGGCCGGCATCGACTGGGCGCGCGGCGTGCTCGCCGAGGACGCGCAGTCCTCCGCGATCGACTCGCTCAAGGAAGGATGGGCGCAGCCGATCGTCGGGCTGCCGGTCGAGCGCGCCGTGGTCGCGGGCGACATCGCCGACGAGCAGGGCAAGCTCAACCTGAACAACCTGCTGAAGAACACGCAGCGCAGCGACGCGGACATGAAGGCTTTCGGGCGGCTGCTCTCCTCCCTCGGGCTCGCGCCCGAGCTCGCCGAGGCCGTCCTCGACTGGATCGACGCGGACTCGGACCTCTCCGGGGGCGGCGGCGCGGAGGATGCGTACTACCTCTCGCTCGCGAAGCCGTACCGCACGCCGAACGTGCCGATGACGCAGGTCGAGGAGCTCTATCGCGTGCGCGGCTTCGACGCCGCGGCGGTCGCGAAGCTCAAGCCCTACGTGACCGCCCTGCCCGCGCGCACGCCGCTCAACGTCAACACCGCGAGCGACCGCGTGCTGGCCGCGGTCCTCGACATCGCGAACGACAAGGCCGCGCAACTGGTGGCGGAGCGCAACGACCGGCCGTTCGGCTCGACGCAGGATTTCACGCAGCGCGCGGGCAAGATGGGCCTCACCACGCTGCCGCAGGACCTCGCCGTGTCGAGCCAGTTCTTCAGCACGCGCGTGCAGGTCGCGCAGGACGACGTGCAGCTCTCGGTCGAGGCGCTGCTGCAGCGCGAGCCGGCGCCGCGCAACGCGACCGCTATAATCTGGCGCCGCCCGAGATACTGATCGCGGCCCGACATGAAGCTGCGCATTTTCCTGCCCGCGATCGACCGCCCCGCCGCCGACACGCGCTTCGCGTGGAAGCTCTTCGACACCCGCGAGGCCGTGCTGCGCGAGGGCGCCTCGCCGCTCGCCGAGCTGCCGCGCGCCTCCGCCGTGGAGGCGGTGCTGCCGGCGCAGCGCGTGCTCTTCGCGCGCCTTCGCCTGCCGCGCGTCAACGCGGCCACCATCCGCGAGCTGCTGCCCTACGCGGTCGAGGACCGCCTGCTCGCCGATCCCGCGCACATCCACGCCGTGGCGGGCGCCACGAACGAGCGCGGCGAGACGGTGGTCGCCGTGGTCGACCGCGACTGGCTCGCGACGATGATCGGCGCGCTGCGCCGCGCCGGCCATGTCGCGCGCTCGGCATGGTGCGAAAGCGAGCTCGCGCGCGGCGCGCGCGGCGAATGGCACATCGCCTGGAGCGCCGGCCGCGGCATGCTCGTGGACGACGAAGGCGTCGCGGCGACGTTCGATCCCTCGGAAAACGTGCCGCTCGCGCTGCGCGTCGCGCTCGACGAGGCGGCGGCGCGCGGCGAGCGCCCCTCGGCACTGCGCATCCATCCGGAAGGCGACGCACGGCTGCCCGATCTCGCGCGGTGGAGCAGCGAAACCGGCGTGCCGTGCCAGGAAGGACCGCCGTGGGAGGAGCGCCTGGCGCATTCGCCGCGCGCCCCGCTCGACCTGCTCCAGGGCGAGCTCGCGCCGCGCAGCGCGCTCTCGTGGCGGCTGCCGCGGCAAGCGGCCGTCCTCGCCGCCGTGATCGTCGCGCTGCAGCTCGCGTTCACCGCGGCGGATGCATGGCGCCTGCAGCGCGAATACCGCCAGCTCGACGCGCAACGCGAGGCGCTCTTCCGCGAGACGTTTCCCGAGGCGCGCGTGGTGGTCGATCCCGAGCTGCAGATGGCGCGCAACCTCGCGGAGCTGCGGCGCTCGCGCGGGCTGGCGGGCGGGGACGAATTCCTCCTGCAGCTCACGCGCGCCGCCCGCGCCAGCGCGCAGCCGGCGAAGAGCGTCGAATTCGGCAACGGGAAACTCACCACGCGATGAACGCGCTCTCCGGCTATTGGCAATCACGATCGGCCCGCGAGCGCTCGCTGTGGCTCGTGGTGGCGAGCGTGGTCATCCTCGCCCTCGTCGTTGCCTTCGCGTGGCTGCCGCTCGAGCGCTCGCGCTCGCGGCTGCAGGGGGAGCTGCCGCGCCTGCGCGCCTCGCTCGAAGCGATGCAGCGCGAGGCCGCCGAGGCGAAGCGCCTGCGCGCGCTGCCGCCCGCGGGAAACACCAAGGCGCCCGTGAGCGCGTTGGCCGCCACGCCCGCGCCGGGCACGCAGGTGACGGCGCTCGATGCCAATCGCGTGCGCATCGCCGGCAACGACGCCGCCTTCACCACGCTGATGGAATGGATCATCGCGGCGCAATCGAGCCATGGGCTGCACGTGGAATCGGCCCGCCTCGACGCCCTTCCCGCGCCCGGGCGCGTGAAGGCCGACATCGTGCTGTCGCGCTCGTAGATGCGGGCGCCCGCACTGGTCGCGCTGGGCATGGCTGCCTACGGGGTCTTCCTCGTGGCCACGATGCCGGCAACGTTCGTGGCTTCGCAGGCGGAGGCGCGGGCTCGCGGCACGCTGCGCGTGCACGAGGCGCACGGCACCGTGTGGCACGGCGCCGCCCGCGTGGACGTCGCCGTGGGGCCCGCGTGGCTCCCGCTCGACAGCGTGGCGTGGCGGCTCCTCCCGCGCGAGCTGCTCTCCGGACGGCTCGCGTTCGCCGTGGACGCGCAGGCGGCGGGCGGCACCGGCAAGGGCACCCTCGCGCGCGGCTTCACCGGCTGGCACGCGCGCGGCCAGGCGTCGGCGCCCGCGGCGGTCGCCGCGAACGTCGTGCCCCTCCTCTCCACCTGGCGTCCCGAGGGGCGCATCGACGTGCGCAGCGACGGCATCGCCTGGGATGGCAGCGAGGCGCAGGGCGAGCTCGTCGCGGAATGGCGCGACGCCGCCGTGGCGCTCTCGCAAGTGCGTCCGCTCGGCGCGTATCGCGCGACGCTGCGCGCCGAGGGCGCCAACGCGAAGCTCGCCGTCACGACGCTCGACGGGCCGCTGCGCATCGCCGGCCAGGGCGAGGCCGCATGGCCTTCGCGCTTCACGTTCAACGGCGAGGCGCGCGCCGAGGGCCCCGACGCGCGCGCGCTCGACCCGCTGCTCGACCTCCTCGGCCCTCGCCGCGCGGACGGCGCGCGGACCCTCGCGTGGCGCATGAATTGAGCCCGCCGCCCTTCGTGGCGCCCGCGTGGCTGCGCAACCCGCACGCACAGACGGTTTACGCCTCGGTGTTCGCGCCGGCCCCGCATCCGCCCTTCCGGCGCGAGCGCTGGGACACGCCCGACGGCGATTTCGTGGACGTGGATTTCGTCGAGGGCCCGCCCGGCGCGCCGTGGCTGCATCTCTTCCACGGGCTCGAGGGCTCCTCGCGCTCGCCCTATGCGCGCATGCTCATGCACTTCGCGCGGGCCCGCGGCTGGCGCGGCAGCGTCTTCCACTTCCGCGGTTGCAGCGGCGAGCTGAACCGCCTGCCGCGCGCGTATCACTCGGGCGACAGCGACGAGGCGGACTGGGCGCTGCGCCGCATCAAGGCCCTCGCCGGCAACGCGCCGATCTACGCCGTGGGCGTATCGCTGGGCGGCAACGTGCTCGCGAAATGGCTGGGCGAGCGCGGGGAACGCGCGGCCGCCGTGGTCGAGGCAGCCGCGGCGGTGTGCGCGCCACTGGACCTCGCGGCCGCGGCCGATGCGCTCGAGCGCGGCCTCACGCGCATGTACGCGCATCATTTCCTGCGCACGCTCAAGCGCACCGCGCTCGGCAAGCTGCAGCGCTTCCCGGACCTGTTCGAGGCGCACGCGGTCCGGCGCTCCACGACGCTGCGCCAGTTCGACGACGTCTTCACGTCCCGGCTGCACGGCTTCCGCGACGCGCGCGATTACTACACGCGAGCGAGCGCCAAGGCGGTGCTGCCCGGGATCGCGTTGCCGACGTTGATCCTCAACGCGCGCGACGATCCTTTCATGCCCGAGGGGGCCCTGCCCACGGAACGCGAGGTCGCCTCCGTGGTCAAGCTAGAATTCCCCTCCCACGGCGGCCATGTGGGCTTCGTCACGGCGCCCTTCCCCGGCCGCATCGAGTGGCTCGCGCAACGGCTGCTGCATTTCTTCGAATACCGACAATGAACGCCACCATCGCTCCCGAGATCTTCAAGGCCTACGACATCCGCGGCATCGTGGACAGGACCCTCACGGAGGACGCCGCCGCGCAGATCGGCCGCGCGCTCGCCACGACCGGCGCGCGCAAGGGCGTGCGCCGCTTCGTGATCGGCCGCGACGGGCGGCTCTCCGGCCCCAGGCTCTCCGCGGCGCTGGCGAAGGGCCTCAACGCGGCCGGCGCGGACGTGATCGACATCGGCGTGGTCGCCACGCCGATGGTGTACTTCGCGACCCACCACTTCGCCACCGGCAGCGGCGTGATGGTCACCGGCAGCCACAACCCGCCCGAGTACAACGGCCTCAAGATGATGATCGCCGGCGATACGCTCGCGGCCGAGTCGATCCAGGACCTGCTGCGCGTGGTGCAGAAGGGCGACTTCTCGCAGGGCCAGGGCAAGCTCGAGCGCGCCGACATCCGCGAGGCGTACCTGCAGCGCATCACCTCGGACGTGAAGGTCGCGCGCCCAATGACCATCGCCGTCGATTGCGGCAACGGCTCGCCGGGGGCGATCGCGCCGGAGCTCTACCGGCGCATGGGCTGCAAGGTGATCGAGCTCTTCTGCGAGGTGGACGGGAACTTCCCGAACCACCATCCGGATCCCTCGAAGCCCGAGAACCTCGAGGACCTGATCGCGAAGCTCCGGGACAGCGATGCGGAGGTCGGCTTCGCCTTCGACGGCGACGGCGACCGCCTCGGCGTGGTCACGAAGAACGGCAAGATCATCTACCCCGACCGCCAGCTCATGCTCTTCGCCGCGGAAGTGCTCTCGCGCAACCCGGGCGCCGAGGTGATCTTCGACGTGAAGTGCACGCGCAACCTCTTCCCGTGGATCCGCAACCATGGCGGCAAGCCGCTGCTGTGGAAGACCGGCCACTCGCTCATCAAGTCCAAGCTGAAGGAAACCGGCGCCCCGCTCGCCGGCGAGATGAGCGGGCACATCTTCTTCAAGGACCGCTGGTACGGCTTCGACGACGGCCTCTATGCGGGCGCGCGCATGCTCGAGCTGCTGTCGCGCTCGAAGGATCCGACGCAGGTGCTCGAGTCGCTGCCCGACTCGATCTCGACGCCCGAGATCAACGTGGCGCTCGACAAGGAAGGCGACAACCATCGCCTCATCGAGAAGCTGCAGAAGCAGGCGAAGTTCGAGGGCGCCACCGAGGTGATCACGATAGACGGCCTGCGTGTGGAATACCCTGACGGGTTCGGGCTCATGCGCGCGTCCAACACGACGCCCGTGCTGGTGCTGCGCTTCGAGGGCGACAGCCGCGAGGCGCTCGCGCGCATCCAGCGCGACTTCAAGCGCGTGCTGCTCGAGGCGAAGCCGGACGCCCGCGTGCCCTTCTAGTAGTCTCAGGCGGCGCCGCGAGCTGCGAGCGACGCCTTCATCCCCGTTTCAAGCGATCGCCAGCGCCACCCGGCGAGGCGCCGCGGCGCCCGCCGAGGCCCCGGCGCTTCCGCGATCGATCCTGAAGCCGTCCACGCCCGACACGAGGTCGCGGGCGCTCTGCTCCTGCTGGTTCGCGATCTCGGAGGTCTGCTGGACGAACGCGGCGTTCTGCTGCGTGACGCCGTTCATCTCCATCACGACGGCGCTGATCTGCTCGATGCTGGCGCTCTGCTCCTTCGCCATCGCGCCGACGTCCTTCATGATGGTGACCGCGCGCGCGATCTCGTCGACGGTGTGGGTGATCGCCCCGCCCGCCTCCTCGACCAGCATCGCGCCGTTGCCGATCGCGGTCACGGTGCCCTCGATGAGGTCCTTGATCTCCTTGGCGGCCGTGGCGCTGCGCTGGGCGAGCAGGCGGATCTCGCCCGCGACCACAGCGAAGCCGCGGCCGTCCTCGCCCACGCGCGCCGCCTCGACCGCCGCGTTGAGCGCGAGGATGTTGGTCTGGAACGCGATGCCGTCGATCACGCCGGTGATGTCGGCGACGCGCCGCGAGCTCTTCGCCACCTCGTCCATCGTGTCGACCGCGCGCTCCATGGCGGCGCTGCTCGCCGAGGCGGAGGCGGAGGCGCCGGCCACGAGCCCGCCGGCTTCCTGGATCTTCGCGGCGCTCTGCGTCACGGCCGCCGCGAGCTCCTCGGTGCTCGCGCTCATCTCCTCGAGGGAGGACGCCTGGCGGTCCGTCCGCGACGACAGGTCGGCATTGGCCTGCGCCACTTCGCGCGCCGAGGTGAGCACCTGGGTGGACGAGCCTTTCACGCCCGCGACCAGCTCGGACATGCGCTCGCTCATGCGATTGAGCGAAGCCATGAGCTCGCCGATCTCGTCGCGCGTGCGCACGTCGATGCGATGCGAGAGGTCGCCGTCGGCGATCCGGCCCGCGAGCGCCATGGCCTCCTGGATGCTGCCCTGCGTCGCGCGCCAGAAGGCGACGAAGAGGTACGCGAGCAGCAGCACGCTCAGCCCGACGCTTCCCAGCAGCGCCGCCTGCTTGAGCCGGTCGCGGGAAGCGCGCGCGGCGACGTCGCGGTCGAGGGCCGCGAGCGCCGCCACGTTGAGCCGCAGGGCCGCGGCCATCGAAGCGGCGGAAGCACCGCGTGCATCGGCATCGGCCTCGCCCCGCACACGCCGCGACAAGGCCTCGAGGAACGCGCCGGCCGACTTGTCGTAGGCCGCCTTCGCCTCGGTGAGCTCGCGGTCGCCGAAATCGACGTCGGAGCCGCCGTACGCATTGATGAGCGCGCGCTGCCCCGCCTCGTGGCTCTTGAGGGCGAGCTGGTAGGCCATGGCGAGCTGCGCGGTCGCCCTGGCGTCGCCCCCGGACTGCATCAGGGCGGCGGCATGGCCGCTCGCCGCGAGCATCTCGGGCAGGCGGCTCACGGACAGATCCTGCAGGTAGGCGCTGCGGCCTTCGGGATCGAGCAGCAGCCGCGAGCGCTCGGCCACGAAATACATGAGGTCGAGGATCTCCTCGGACAAGGCGCGATGCTCGGCGAGCGCGCCCTGCGCGCTCATCGATCCCGCCTTCTTCTTCATGGCGGACCAGTGGTCCACGATGTTCTGCGCGCGCTCGGCGGTGCCGAACCGCTCGCCATGGCGCGACTCGCTTTCGCTCACCTGCGCGAGCGCCGCGTCGGTCGCCTTCGCGGCCGCGTCGCGCCCGGCCGCGCTGCCGCCTTCCGCGAAGCCGGTGCCGCTCGCCTGCACCGCGTGCAGCATCCGCACGAGGCTGCCCACGTATTCGACGCCGCGCCGCTCGAGCCTGGCCGCGGCGATGTCGCCCTGCGTCTGCGCGAAGAGCAGCGCCAGCATGACCGCGAGCGGCGCGGCCACGATGAGGCACAGCAACGCGAACTTGCCCTTGAAGCGCAAGCGGGCCATCACGGCGGCCCCGGGGGTGAGCAGCCAGTTCATGATTTGCCTCCTGGGGCCGGCGCGGTTGCCGCGGCCCGTTGCCTGTTCTCTTTCACGACCTGGCGCAGGTACGCGACCACGTCGAGGATTTCGTCGCCCGACAGCTCGAGCTCCCATCGCGGCATCGCGCTCGACCGTCCCATCGCCTCGCCGCCCCGCCTCACGATCTGCAGCAGGTAGTCGTCGCCGCGCGTGGTCGCCGCGATGTTGGCGGGCGGCGGGTTGAAGCGCGCCGCGAGCGGCCCGCGCCCGTCGGCCTTCTCGCCATGGCATTGAATGCAATGCGCGCGGAACACCGCCCTGCCCTTTGCCGCGTCGGCGGCGGCCTTGCCTTCCGGGGGCAGCAGCGCGAGCGTCACGAGCACCGCGGCGCCCCGCAGGCCGGGCGCCATTACTTCACCACGTCGACGCGCAGCTTCATGTCCGGATGGATCGCGCATTCCACGTCGACCGTGCCCTCCTTGTCGAAGACGACCTTGCGCGACTGGCCCTGCGGGTAGGAGCCCAGGTCGAACTCCTTCACCTTCGAGGCCGAGTAGACGTTGTGGAAGAAGGGGTCGTCGTTCCTGAAGGTGATCGAATCGCCCACGCTCAGGCGCAGCGCGTGCACCGCCTCCTTCTGCACGAGGAACGTCTTGCTCTTCTGGCTCACCTCGAGCTCCTTCGCGTGGACGCCCACGCTCGCGCAAAGCGCCGCCACGAGGACCATCGTGTTCTTCTTCATTGCTCGCATTCTCCGTTCAGTAGGGAAGCTGGGGGACCACCACCTGCACGGGGTAGCCGCTGAGACTCTTCAGGAACTCGACGATGTCGTCCACTTCGGCGGACGTGAGGTCGAGCTTGCGGATGTTCGGGTCGAGGTTGTCGCCGGTGTCGCCGCCGCGCGAGTACATCTCGACCACCTCGCGAAGCGTGGAGTAGGCGCCGTTGTGCATGTACGGCGCGGTATACGCGACGTCGCGCAGCGACGGCGTCTTCAACGCGCCCTTCATGGCCTTCACCGGCACCTTGGCGAAGCGGCCGGGATCGGCCACGCCGTCACGCGGTTTCACGCCGATGTTGTGGAAGCCGTCGTCGGTGAAATTCGGTCCCTCGTGGCAGGCGACGCAATCGGCCTTGCCGCGGAAGAGCTCGAAGCCGCGCCGCGCCGATTCGCTGAGCGCCTTCCTGTCGCCGCTCACCCAGCGGTCGAACGGCGCCTCGCCGCTCACGATCGTGCGCTCGAAGCTCGCGATGGCCTTCGCGACGGTCTGCGGGCTGATGCCTTCGCCGGGATACGCGCGCTCGAAGAGCGGCATGTAGCCCTTCACGGACTTGAGCCGCTTCACCATCTCGGCCATGTCCATGTTCATCTCGTCGGGGCTGCCGATCGGGCCGAGCGCCTGCTCCTCGAGCGAGGCGAAGCGCCCGTCCCACATCTGGCGCTTGTAGTACGCGGCGTTGAGGATGGTCGGCGTGTGGCGCTTGAGCGTCTTCATGCCGTGGCCGATCGCCGTGGGCAGGCCGTCGCTCCAGCCGAGCGCCGGGTTGTGGCACGTGGCGCAGCTGATCCAGCCCGATCCGGACAGGCGCGG
>DASTGG010000445.1:0-7823 GCA_035719385.1 Usitatibacter sp. | reverse complement strand
GCCCGCTCTTCCATGAGCTCTTTCTGCGTGGCCGCGATCTTGCCCTTCGCGAAATCGTTGTGCTCGAGGCCCTTCACGATCGTGAACTGGCCGCCCGCGCAGGTGACGGGGAAACCGAACATGAGCCCTTCCGGAATGCCGTAGCTGCCGTCCGACGGAATGCCCATCGAGACCCAGTCGCCCTGCGGCGTGCCATGCACCCAGTCGCGGACGTGGTCGATGGCGGCGCTCGCCGCGGAGGCCGCCGACGAAAGGCCGCGCGCGGCGATGATGGCGGCGCCGCGCTTCTGCACCGTCGGGATGAAATGCCCCTCGATCCAGGCCTGGTCGTTGATGACCTTGGCCGCGGCCTGCCCGTCCACCTTCGCGTTGAAGACGTCCGGGTACTGCGTGGCCGAATGGTTGCCCCAGATCGACATGTTCTTCACCGAGGTCACCGCCTTGCCCGTTTTCTGCGCCACCTGCGTCATCGCGCGGTTGTGGTCGAGGCGCATCATCGCCGTGAACTGCGTGGGCTTGAGGCTCGGCGCATTCTTCATCGCGATGAGCGCGTTGGTGTTCGCGGGATTGCCGACGACGAGCACCTTCACGTCGCGCGAGGCGACTTCGTTCAGCGCCTTGCCCTGCGGCACGAAGATCGCGCCGTTGGCCTCGAGCAGGTCCTTGCGCTCCATGCCGGGGCCGCGCGGGCGGGCGCCGACCAGCAGCGCGACGTCCACGTCCTTGAATGCGACCTTCGGATCCGACGCGGCCACCATCGATTGCAGCAGCGGGAATGCGCAATCGTCCAGCTCCATCATCACGCCCTTCAGCGCGTTCTGCGCCTTCTCGTCGGGAATCTCGAGCAGCTGAAGGATGACCGGCTGGTCGCGGCCGAGCATGTCGCCGCTGGCGATACGGAAAAGGATGCTGTAGCCGATCTGGCCGGCGGCGCCGGTGACGGCGACGCGCATGGGCTTCTTCATGACTTTCCTCGTCTTTGGGGATGCGCTGGAAGTGAGCCAGAAATTATACGGGAACGAGGCAGCGGCCTTTGACCGGCCTCAACCCGGCACGCCAAGGCCGGCGTCGCGAATGACAAATATGGGATCGCACCACAGAGGAGTGAAGGTACACGGAGGGATCACAGAGGCAAGCGGTCAATTGATCTTCCGCCGGATGCCGTCGCGGAAATGGGCCACGTTAAAGTTCAGGAGCAGGCCCAGGCGTCTTCCCGTAACACGCAGGTACGTAAGCAACTGGGCCTCGTGCACCGCGAGGATCTGCTCGACGGCCTTGACCTCGACCACCACCTTTTCCTCGACCAGCAAATCCAGGCGCAATGCCGCGGATAGCATCAGGTCACCGTATTTGATGGGGCTCTCGACCTGCCTGCGGAACCGCAAGCCGGCGCGGTTCAGTTCATGGCACAGGCATTCCTCATAAACCGATTCGAGCAGCCCCGGCCCAAGCATCGTATGTACCTTCATGCCGCAACCGATGATGGCCCACGACAACTTTGGGTCGCTTGCCTCCGTGATTCCTCTGTGTTCCTCTGGCCCTCTGTGGTGGATGTCCACGGCCCAACCTCGCGACGCCGGTTCCATTGGATCTCCAACGGCCCCGGCGCCATTCGGTTGGCGTGCTGCCTACTTGATGAGGCCCTCTTCCTTCATCGCCTGCTTGACCGCGGGCCGCTCGGCGACGCGCTTCTGGAACGCCTGGATGTTGGCGTAGCCGGAAAGGTCCACCTTCGCGAATCCGGCCCATGTCGTGACCGTGTAGAGATAGGCGTCCGCCGCGCTGAACTTGTCGCCCATGAGGTACTGGCGGCCGGCGAGCAGCTCGTCGAGGTACTTGTAGCGTTTCTTCAGGTATTCCCGGCGCTCGTCCGCCGTCTCGGGCTTCGTGTTCGGGTTGAAGAGCGGGCTGTAGCTCTTGTGGATCTCGGAGTTGATGTAGCCCAGCAGCTCCTGCAGGCGGTAGCGCTCCATCGTGCCGGCGGGCGGAACCACGCCCGACTGCGGCTTCTGGTCGCCCATGTACTGCACGATCGCCGGTCCCTCGGTGAGGATCTCGCCCGGCTTGATCTCGAGGGCGGGCACGTAGCCCTTCGGGTTCACCTTGTAGTAATCGGAGCCCGAGTCGAACGTATGGCTCTTCAGGTCGACTTTCTCGAGCTGCACGTCGAGGCCGAGCTCGCGCGCGACGATATGGGGCGAGAGGGAACAGGCGCCGGGGGAGTAGTACAGCTTCATCGCGGTCTTCCTTCCTTGGGGTGTTGTCGGGGGAAACGAAGGTTACCAAAGGATACTTTCCTTTGTATAGCACCTATGCTACGGTAAGGGTCAAATTCCACTCACCGTGCGGTAAGTGCCCCGATGGCGTTGAAAGTTCGCAAGAGCAAGGCCCCGCCCCCGCCGAAGGGCTGCCCCATGGGCGCCTGCATGGCGCTGTTGGGCGGGGCGTGGACCACCAACGTGGTCTGGCAGCTCTCGGGCGGGCCGCGGCGCTTCGGCGAGCTCATGCGCGACATCCCCGGCATCTCCCCCAAGATGCTCACGGCGCGGCTGCGCGAGCTGGAGGACAAGGGCGTGGTCGATCGCGACGTGGTGCCGTCCTCGCCGCCATCGGTGGAATATTCCCTTTCGGAGCTCGGCCACGAGCTCGTGCCGGTGATCGACTCGATCGTGCGGGTCGGCACGCGGCTGCTGGAGCAACCGGGCCGCAAGCGCCAGGCGGCCGCCGCCTGATGCGACGGCGGCGCAGTTGCTAGACTGCGCCCCATGAAATTCCGATCCGCCCTCGCCCTCCTGGCGCTCCTCGCCTCATTGGGCGTCTTTGCCAAGCCGCTGCGCTACGCCTCGCAGTTCGATCCCGGCACCATGGATCCGCATGCGCTCGCTTCCGTCTACAACAACCGCGTGCTGAGCCAGGTATACGAGCCGCTCGTGGGCCGCGACGAGAAGTTCCAGCTCGAGCCGCGGCTCGCGCTGTCGTGGTCGCCGCTCGAAGGCGGCAAGGGCTGGCGCTTCAAGCTGCGCCCCAACGTGAGGTTCCACGAGGGCGAGCCGTTCACCGCCGACGACGTGGTGTTCAGCGTGGGGCGCGCACTGCAGCCCACGTCCGCGCACAAGAGCGCCCTGCCGAACGTCACCGGCGCGAAGAAGGTGGACGACCTCACCGTCGACATCTTCACGTCCGAGCCCACGGCCGTGCTGCCGCGCGCCTTGTTCAACCTGCGTCTGATGAGCAAGGCATGGTGCGTGAAACACCGCGTCGAGAAGCCGCAGGATTACAAGGCGAAGGAGGAGTCGTACGCCACGCGCAACGCGAACGGCACCGGCCCCTACAAGCTCGTGCGGTGGGAAACCGACGTGAAGACCACGCTCGCCGCGAACGACAAGTACTACGGCAAGCGCGGCAACGTCACCGAGGCGACGTATTTCGTCGTCGGCTCCGCCGCGACGCGCGCCGCGGCGCTGATCTCCGGCGAGATGGACCTCGTGGTCGATCCCGCGGTGCAGGACCTGGATCGCCTGCGGGCGGCGTCCAACGTGATGGTCGAGCAGGCGATGGGTTCCGGCACGCAATTCCTCGGCTTCGACCACGCACGCGAGAAGCTCGCGCACGGCGAGGCGAGCGGCCGCAACCCCTTCCGCGATCCACGCGTGCGCCAGGCGGTGTGGCTCGCCATCGACATGGAGGCGCTGCAGAAGAAGGTGATGCGCGGCACCGGCGGCATCGGCCGCTCCATCTTCGCCCCGACGGTGGACGGCTACGACAAGCGCTTCGACGAGAAGCCCGTGTACGACCCCGCGCGTGCGAAGGCGCTGCTCAAGGAAGCGGGCTACCCGAACGGCTTTTCCGTGGACCTCGACTGCAGCTCGCAGCAGCCGGCCGATGCCATCGGGCAGGCCATCGCGGGGATGCTCGCGCGCGTCGGCATCCGCGTGGCCTACCGCCCGCTGCCCTTCAACATCCTGCTGCCGAAGCTCACCTCGGGCGACACGAGCCTCTACGTCCTCGGCTGGACGCCGGCGACCTTCGAGCCCGAGGGCGTGCTCGTCCCGCTCGCGCACAGCCGCAGCGCGCCCGGCATGGGCGAATACAACTTCGGCGGCTATTCCAATCCGAAGGTGGACAAGCTGATCGACCAGGGCCGCCTCGAATTCGACCCCGCGAAGCGCTCGGCGCTCTTCACCGAGGCGATGATGGTGATGGACGCCGAAGCGGCGTTCGTGCCGCTCATCCACCGCCACGTCACCTGGGCCATGCGCAGGAACGTGAAGGCCGTGCTGCGGCCGAACGACAACGTGGACCTGAGGTTCGTGAACGTCGAGTAACCCCGGAAACCCGGGGACGCACCCCGGGGACGCCCCCCCGGGGGTGCGTCCCCGGGTTTCATTTTCTCTTCAGCGAGATCGCGAGGATTCCCGCCAGCACGAGCGCCGCGCCGGTGACCTGCACCCAGGTGATCGCCTCGTCGAGGAAGACCGCCCCGAGGAAGATCGTCGCCACCGGCCCGATGGAGGCCACGATCGAGGCGTGGCTCGCGCCGATGCGGCGGATGCCTTCGGACGTGAGCACGATCGGCAGCACCGTGGAGACCGCCGCCATGAGCAGCGACAGGTTGTACACGGCGAGCGGTTGCCCGAAGAGCAGCGACACGTCTCGCACCACGACGAAGTGCACCACCACCGCCACGCAGGAGACGATGCCGGCGTAGCACGCGAAACGGATGCTGCCCACGCGCCCCACGATGCGCCCGCTGCCGAGCAGGTAAGCCGCATAGAACAGCGCCGACAGCAGCACCCAGAACGCGCCGAGCGCCACGTTCCCGGGCTGCGTGGCGAGGTCGTGGCCGAACACGAACGCGATCCCGACGTACGAGAGCACGACCGCGACCACGTCGCCGAGCGTGATGCGACGCTTGAAGAGCACCGCCGCGAAGATCAGCACGAACGTGGGATGGATGAAGAGCAGCAGCCGCTCGAGCGCGGCGGTGACGTACTGCAGGCCGAGGAAATCGAAGTAGCTGGCGAGGTAGTAGCCGATGAAGCCGAGGATGGCCACGTTGCGCAGGTCGGCACGCGAAAGCGGCTCGCGGCGCTCGCGGCGCCGGTCCCACCAGGCGAGCGCCACGAACATCGGCGCGCTGAAGAGCATGCGCAAGGCGAGCAGCGTGAGCGCATCGACGCCGTAGCGATACGCGAGCTTGATGATGATGGCCTTGCCCGAGAATGCGATCGCCGCGACGGCGACGATGAGCGCGCCCGTGAGGCGCGGACTTCGATCGGTCATCTAGTGCTGGAGCGTCATGGGCGCGCGGGCGGGAAAAGCATTGTATCGGGCTCCAGCGCGCGCATGACCGCGAGCACGACGTCCTCGCGCGACTCGCGCGCGGCCACCTGCACGCCCACCGGCAGCCCGGCACTGCCGCGCTCGGCCCACGAGGCCGCCATCACGACGCCGTCGATCGAGGAACCGCGGTCGCTCTCCTCGCCCGGCGCGACGTGGGTGGTGGACACCACGCCCGCCGGCATGTCGAGCAGGTTGAAAAGCGCGCAGTAGCTCAACGCGTCCGCGAGATACGGGCTCGAACCGTGCGGCAACGCCGGCAACGCATCGGGGGGACAGACGATCGCATCGAGCCGCGCGAGCTCGAGCGAGTCGAGGAAGCGGCGCCGGCAGGCGTCACGCTGCGCCAGCACCTCCGCGAGCCCCGCGTCGTCGAGGCGGCGCAGGCGCGCGATCGCCTTCGCGAAATGCCGCTGCCCGGCGAGCGCCATCATCGCGCCGCTCCATTCGAGCAGCGCGGGCGGCATCGCGCCGGGATCCACGAGCTGGCGGGTGCGCAGGTCGACCTGGCTGCCGCGCAGAGCCTCGCGCGCCTTCGCCATGCCGTCGGCATACATGAGGCGCACGTAAAGGTCCCACGCTTCCTCGGAATCCGGCGGCTGCCATTCGTCGACGTGCGCGCCACGCGCCGCGAGCGCGGCCGCGGCCTCGCGCACCGCGCGGCGCACCGCCGGCGAAGGCGTGATCACGCCGTTGTCGGTGAAGAAGCCGATGCGCAGGCCGGCGATGCCGTTGCGGACCCGCGCGCTCGCCCCCGCCAGCACCGACATCGCGAGCGCCAGGTCCGTCACGCTGCGCGCGAGCGGTCCCACGGCGATGCGCAACGCGGGGGTCGCGACCGAAAACTGCAGGTGCCCCTCGAGGGGCACGATCCCGCTGCCCGGCTTGAGCGAATGGATGCCGCAGGCGTGCGCCGGAAGCCGCACGCTGCCGCCGATGTCGCTGCCCAGCCCGAGCGGCGAGCCGCCCGCGGCGATGATCGCCGCCTCGCCTCCCGAAGAGCCGCCGGGCGCGCGGCTCGTGTCCCAGGGATTGCTCGTGCGGCCGTAGAGGGGATTGTCCGATTCGTTCGCGAGCAGCAGCGTCGGCACGTTCGTCTTGCCGAGCACGATGGCGCCGGCCGCGCGCAGGCGCGCGACCGCGACCGCATCCTGCCGGGCACGCGTTTGCGCCCGCGCGGTGAGTCCCGCCGTCGAGGCGAATCCCTCGAGGTCGAACGACTCCTTCACCGTGATGGGCACGCCCGAGAGCGCCCCATCCGCCTCGCCCCGCGCCAGCGCGGTATCCAGCGCGTCGGCCTCGCGGCGCGCCTCGGCGAAGCGGCGGACGACGACGGCGTTGATGGCCGCGTTCACGCGCTCGATCTGCGCGATGTGCGCATCGACCACCTCGCGCGCCGTGACCTCGCGGCGGACGACGGCGCGATGCAGCGCCGCGGCGGCCATGCCGGTGAGCTCGACCATGGCGCAGGAGTCTACGGGATCAGGGCAGCACGCGAACCACGAAGACCACCGTGCCGCTGTTCGACGACAGCAGCGACCCGCCCAGCGTCCACACGATGGACCCCGCGCTGCCGACGGCCGGGGCGGTGGTCGCCGAGCAGCTCGTGATGCTCGCGGGCAGCGGCGTGCCGCAGCTCGCCGACTGGAACGTCGTGTACGACGGCGTCGAATCGGTGATGACGATGGACGAGATGGCGGTCGCGCTCGTGTTCGTGTACGTGATGGTGTACTCGAGCACGTCGTTCGGCCGTGCGGTGTTCGCGGTGCCCGAGGCCGTGCCGAGCGTCACGTTGCGAACGGACTTCGCGAGCGTGAGGCCCGCGCCGCCCGCCGCGCCGACGGTGGTCACGTCCTGGCGCGTGTACGTGAGGCCGCCCGTGAAGGTCGCCGTCACCGTGATGAGGTTCTGCGAGTTGTAGGCCGCGGTGGCCGGAATGTTGTCGCGCACGATGATGCACACCGTGTCGCCTGCGTTCACCGCGACGGCGCCGGCGAGCACAGCGGCCGCTTCCGCGCTGCTCAGCACGCCGTTGCAGTCGGCATCGCGATAGACCTGCTGCGTCCAGCCGGCGGTCGCAGGCGTTGTCACCGTCGCGAGCGAGAACGAGACGGATCCCGCGCTGCCCGCATTGAACACGTGGCTGTAAGACAGCGTCGTGCCCGGCATCCCGGCCTGCGCGTTGTCCGGCGCGAAGGTGTTGGTCGCCGCGGACACCACCAGCGTCGGATCGAAGGCCGAGTTGTTGCCGTTGTTCGCCGCGGGCTCGCCTCCGCCGCTCACCGTGGCGGTGTTGGTGACGCTGCCCACGGCAGCGGAGCCCACGCTCACGGTGAGCGTGATCGCATTCGGATGGGATGCGCCCGCCGCGATGACGGCGCCGGTCGTGCAGGTCGCCGACTGGCCCGAGCCCGAGCACGTCCAGCCGGTGCCCGTCGCGGACACGTACGCGAGTCCGGCGGGCAGCGTGTCGATGACGGTGA